>RFGB01000063.1 GCA_003697125.1 Alphaproteobacteria bacterium | reverse complement strand
CGCCAATATCTGTCGGCCGGAATCCTCGGCTGCGCGCTCTGGCTTGCCGGGGCGGGTGGCGCCGCGGCCCAGGGCACGGCCGGGCTGCCGGGCCTGCCGCCGGCGGATCTGCCGGTGGCGCTGATCGCCGACGAGATCCGCTATGACGCGGTGAATGCGGTGCTGACCGCCTCGGGCGAGGTGCAGGTCTTCCATGGCGAGCGGACGCTGACCGCGCGGGCGATCCATTATGACGCGCGCAACCGGACGATCCGGGCCGAAGGGCCGCTGGTGCTGCGCGACCCGTCGGGCAGCACGATCTTTGCCGATTATGCCGAGCTGGACCCCGACCTGCGCGAGGGGCTGCTCAGATCGGCCAGCGCGGTGCTGGCCCGCCGCCTGCGCATCGCCGCGGTCGAGGGGCGCCGCCTCGAGGGGCGCTTCAACGTCCTCGATCGCGCGGTGTTCTCGAGCTGCGAGGTCTGCACCGCCGACCCGGTGCCGCTGTGGCGGATCCGCGCCCGGCGCATCATCCACGATCAGGACGCGAAGGTGATCCACTATCAGGACGCGACCTTCGACGTCGCCGGGGTGCCGGTCTTCTATCTGCCCTATTTCCGCCACCCCGATCCGACGCTGGCGCGCAGCACCGGCTTCCTCATGCCCTCGGTCAAGACCTCCGACACCTTCGGCTACGGGCTCAAGACCCCCTTCTACTGGGCGATCGACCCCCATTCCGACCTGACCGTCACCCCCTTCCTGACCACCGATTCCGGCCCGGTGCTGGAACTCGAATACCGCCGCGCCTTCGCCCGGGGCAGCCTGCTGCTGATGGGCTCGATCACCCCCAATGACGAGGGCGGCGACCGCGCATTCCGCGGCCACCTGTTCGGCGACGGGCACTATTTCCTGACCGACGACATCATCCTGCGGGCGCGGCCGAACCTGGTCTCCGATGACGGATATCTCACCGACTTCGAATTCTCCGATGTCGACCGCCTGACCTCCGAGCTGACCCTGGGCGCCTGGCGCAAGGACGGCTTTTGGGAACTGGGCGCGGTGTTCTTCCAGAGCCTGCGCGACGCCGAGCCCGCCGGCGCGATCCCCTTCGTGCTGCCGGAATTCGAACTGCGCGAGCTGTGGCGCGACGGGCCGCTCGGGGGGACGCTCGATCTCGACATCAGCGGCGCCGGGCTGCGCCGAACCGCCGGGCCCGACGTGATGCGGGCGGGAATCGGGCTGGGCTGGGAGCGCAGCTGGATCACCGATCGCGGCATCGTGCTGACCGGCCACGCCGCGGCGCGGGCCGATCTGTTCGGGGTGTGGGACAGCCCCGATCCCGCCGCCCTGCCGGAAGGCTTCCAAACCCGCGTCGTGCCCAGCCTGGGGATGACCGCAAGCTGGCCCTTCCTGCGCGCGGACAGCGACGCGACCCATGTCATCGAACCGGTCGCCCAGCTCTGGTGGTCGGAATCCAGCATCGACCAGAGCCGTCTGCCCAACGAGGACAGCCTTCTGGTCGAACTCGACAAGACCAACCTGTTCGATCTGTCGCGCTTTCCCGGCCGCGACCGGGTCGAGACGGGCCTGCGCGCCAATCTGGGCCTGCGCTATGACCGCATCGATTCCCGCGGCTGGACCATCGGCGGACTGGTCGGGCGGATCTTCCGCACCGAACCCGAGGCGGTCTTCGCCGGGGTTCCCGCCCTTGCCGGCGCCGAGAGCGACTATATCGGTGCGCTGACGCTGTCGCTGCCGCCCCATGTCGATTTCGTGGGCCGGGTGCTTCTGAACGACGACTTCACCTTCGACCGCAACGACCTGCGGCTGGACCTGACCTGGGATCCGGTGACATTGTCGGGCAGCTATATCTATCTGTCGCGCGACCTTCTGGGCGGGGCGATCACCCCGCGCGAGGAGCTTTCGCTCGCCTCGGGCTGGCGGGTCGCGCCGAACTGGCTGCTTTCGGGCGACATCACCTATGACATCCAGAACAACGACTTCGTCCGCGCACGCGCCGGGATCACCTGGGCCAACGAATGCGTCGAGGTTGATTTTTCCGTCTCGCGCCGGTTTACACGGTCGCTGGATGTGGAACCCTCGACCAGCTTCGGCATCCAGGTTCGCCTGCCGGGGCTCGGCGCCGACACGCGGATCAGCGACGCGCCGAGCCGCTGTCAGCTGCGCACGCCCTGAACGTCGCGCATCCCCCATGCGCGGAAAGGAGACCGACCGATGCCCCTGCCCCGCCTCCTCGCCCAGATCGCCGTGCTGGCCATCGCCCTCGCGATCCCGGCCGCGGGCCAGAACCGCACCCAGGACCGCGACCTCTACGCCCCCGCGGTGGTGGTCAACGACCAGCTGATCACCGAATTCGACATCCAGCAGCGCATCCGCCTGATGCAGATCCTGGGCGGGGTGACCGGCGACCTGCGGCAGGCCGCGATCGAGACGCTGATCGACGACAGGCTGCGCGAACAGGCCGCGCGGCAGGCCGGCATCAAGCTGAGCGACGAGCAGATCCAGGCTGCGCTGAAGGAGTTCGCCGCCCAGCGCGGGATCGGCGTGGATGCGCTGATGTCGCGCCTGCGGCAGGCGGGGGTGACGCGGCAGGCGGTGATCGACCTGGTGGCCAATCAGGCCGCCTTCCGCGAGGCGATGCGCCAGCGCTTCCTCGCCCGGGCGATGCCGACCGACAGCGAGGTGGAGGCCGAGATGCGCCGGGGCCCCGGTGCGGCCAGCACCGAGGTCCGCCTGGCCGAGCTGGTCATACCGGTGCGCGAGCGCGGCGAGCTGGCCACCGCCAAGCTGGCCGAGGATCTGGCGCGCCAGTTCGCCAATGGCGGCGACTTCGCCGCGGCGGCGCGCCGCTACAGCCGTGCGCCCAGCGCCCCGCGCGGCGGCGATGTGGGATGGCTGCCGCTCGACCGGCTGCCGCCCAGCATCGGCGCGCAGATCGCCCTGCTGAAGCCCGGACAGGTCGCCGGCCCGATCGACGTGCCCAATGCGGTGGTGTTCCTGAAGCTCCTCGACAGCCGCGAAGGCGGCACGCCCGGCACCGACCCGCGCCGCGCGCTGGTGACCCTCGGCCGGCTGATCGTGCCGCTGCGCCCCAATGCCGGCGAGACCGACATCGCCGCCGCCACCGTCGAGGCGGAGCAGCTCGGCCGCCAGCTGGCCTCCTGCGCCGATGTCGAGGCGCGCAAGGCCGGCTATGCCCGGGGTTCGGGGGTCGAGGGGCCGGTGCCGCTCGACCAGCTGCCCGATGCCGAGCGCGAGGCGGTGGCCGCCCTGCAACCGGGACAGGTCAGCCCCCCCGTCCGGCTGCGCAACGGCATCGCCGTCATCGTGATGTGCGCGCGCAGCGGTGGCACCGATCCCACCTCGATCGAGCAGGTGCGCAACCGCCTGATCAACGAACGCATGGTCAGCTTCGCCCAGGGCTATCTGCAGGAGCTGCGCCGCGACGCGGTGATCGAGTATCGCTGATGGCCGCGGCGCGCGCGGCGGCGGCCGGGCGATGACCACCGCCGACGGGCTTCCACCCCTGCGCGAGGTGATCGCCGCGCATGGGCTCAGCGCCAGGCGGACGCTGGGGCAGAATTTCCTGCTGGATCTCAACCTCACCCGGCGCATCGCCCGCGCCGCGGGCGATCTGAGCGGCTGCACCGTGCTGGAGGTAGGCCCCGGCCCCGGCGGGCTGACGCGGGCGCTGCTCATCGAGGGGGCGAAGCATGTCGTGGCGATCGAACGCGACCCGCGCTGCCTGCCGGCGCTGGACGAGATCGCGGCGCGCTGGCCGGGCCGCCTGACGGTGCTCGCCGGCGACGCGCTGCAGATCGATCCGGCCCGCCATCTGGCCCCGCCTGCGCGGATCGTGGCCAACCTGCCCTACAACATCGGCACCGAGCTTCTGGTGCGCTGGATCGCCCGGCCCGACTGGCCGCCGCCCTGGGACAGCATGGTGCTGATGTTCCAGCGCGAGGTGGCCGGGCGCATCGTTGCCGCCCCCGGCAGCAGGGCCTATGGCCGGCTGTCGGTTCTGGCGCAGTGGCGGACCGACCCGCGCGCGGTGTTCGACCTGCCCCCAGCCGCCTTCACCCCGCCGCCGAAGGTCACCTCGACGGTGCTGCGGCTGCGGGTGCGGCCCGATCCGGCCTTCCCGGCCCGGCTGGAGGATCTGGAACGGGTGGTCGCCGCCGCCTTCAACCAGCGGCGCAAGATGCTGCGATCGAGCCTTGCCGCGGTGAGCCGTGACCCCGAGGCGCTGCTGGCCCGGGCCGGGATCGACCCCCGCCGGCGGGCGGAAACCCTGACGCCGGCCGAATTCGGGGCGCTGGCGCGCGCCTTGCGCGAAGCCTGACCGCCGGGGCGGGCGGTTCAGCCCGCCGTGACCTCGCCGGCGGCATCGGCGCCGTCGGATCGTTCGGCCTGCTGGTCCTTGGCCCGGGTGCTGCGCCTGCGGGTGCTGCGCGCGCGCGGACGCGGCGCGGGGGCCTCGGGGGTCTCCTCGGCGGCGTCGCTGCGCCCCTCGGGCGTGTCCACCAGGCCCGAATCCTGCCCGGCCGGGTCCGCGGTTTCGATGGTGGCCAGCGGGGAATCCGCGCCCCCCGCCCGCGCCGGCTCTGCCGCGGGTTCCGGTTCGGCGTCGCGCGCCTGCGCCGGGGCATGCTGCTGGCCCTGGGGCTGCTGGCCGGCCTCGGGACGCGGGGCGGCCTCGCGCTGCGCCTCGGCCAGAAGCCTGATGTAATGTTCGGCATGCTGCAGGAAGTTCTCGGCGGCGATGCGGTCGCCGGCCGTCTGGGCGTCGCGCGACAGGGTGAGATACTTCTCGATAATCTGCTGCGGGGTCCCGCGCACCTTGCCCTCGGGCCCTGCGCTTTCAAAGACCCGATTGACGATGTTTCCCAGGCTCTTGCGCCCGTTCTTGTTGCGGGAGCGGTTCTTGTTCGATGATCTCATCCGGTTTCTGCCGATTTCATGTCCCCAGGGGGCATGCGTTTCCCGCGCACAATCCGATGCGAGACCGCGACGCGACCCTGCTGGTGTCTGCAAAATGCCCGGGACCAGCGGAAGGCAGCCGGTCTTGCGGACCTCTTCCTGCCTGCGTCCGGCCGTCCTTCCGGCCGGGACTCCCCTGCAGCAGCGTGATCCGCAAATCGGAGTGACCGCTTCCCCGCGCCCTGTCGCCCCGTGCCCCTTCTTCCTACAGGGTCGGGGTGGGACGCCACAACCCCAAAACGCACCGAATCGCGCCACGGTCGGCGGATTTCTGCCGATACTGTGTCATGGCTGCACTATCACGCAGCGCGGAACACCGTTCAGGTCGTTGCGAAACGCGATCCGCGCCAGCCCTGCGGCGGCCAGGATGCCGGCCACCGCCCGATCCTGCCCGCGGCCGATCTCGAACAGGGCCGCGCCGCCGGGCTGCAGATGCGCGGCCAGGCGGGGGGCGAGGCGGCGATACACCTCAAGCCCGTCGCCCCCCGGGGTCAGGGCGATGCGCGGCTCCCAGTCGCGCACCTCGGGTTCCAGCGCGGCAAGCTCGGCCTCGGGGATATAGGGCGGATTGCACAGGATCAGGTCGAAGCGCCCCGCCACGCCGTCCAGCCAGTCGCCCTGCCGCAGCCGCGCACGGTCCGCCACGCCGAGACGGCGGGCATTGTCCCGTGCGACCGCCAGCGCGGCGGCGCTGGCATCGATGCCGAGCGCGGTGGCGCCGGGCCATTCCGCCAGCAGGGTGAGCAGGATCGCCCCCGATCCGGTGCCAAGATCCAGAAGCCGCCGGCGCGGGCCCAGCGCCAGCGCCGCCTCGATCAGCGTCTCGGTGTCCGGCCGGGGGTCCAGCACGTCGGCGGTGACGCGGAAGCGGCGGCCCCAGAACTCCCGCTCGCCCAGGATCTGGGCCATGGGCCGGCGCCGGGCGCGTTCGGCGACATCGGCGCGCAGGCGCGCCACCTCGGCCGGACCGGCGGGATCGTCGAGCGCGGCGGCGAGTCCCGCCCCCAGCCCCGACGCCCTGCGCAGCAGGATCCGCGCCTCGCGCGCGGCATCGGCGATGCCGGCCGCCGCCAGCCGCGCGGTCGCCTCGGCCAGAAGCGCGCGCCGCTTCACGCCTCGATCCGCGCCAGCCGCTCGGCCTGATCCGCCGCAACCAGCGCGTCGATGATCTCGCCCAGATCGCCGGCCAGAACCTGTTCGAGCCGGTAGAGGGTGAGATTGATGCGGTGATCGGTCACCCGCCCCTGGGGAAAGTTGTAGGTGCGGATGCGTTCGGAGCGGTCGCCCGATCCGACCAGCCCGCGCCTTTCGGCCGCGCGCGCCGCGGCGGCCTCGCGCCGGGCCATGTCATAGAGGCGTGCGCGCAGCACCTGCATGGCGCGCAGCCGGTTCTGGTGCTGCGACTTCTCGGAGCTGGTGACGACGATCCCGGTCGGCAGATGGGTGATGCGCACGGCCGAATCGGTGGTGTTGACATGCTGGCCGCCCGCACCCGAGGCGCGCATCGTGTCGATGCGGATGTCGGCGGGCGCGATCTCGACCTCGGCCTCCTCGGCTTCGGGCAGCACCGCCACGGTCGCGGCCGAGGTATGGATCCTGCCGCCCGATTCGGTCACCGGCACGCGCTGGACGCGGTGGACGCCGGATTCGAACTTCAGCCGCGCATAGACCCCCTGCCCCGAGACCAGCGTCACCGCCTCGCGAATGCCGCCAAGCTCGGTCGCCTGCTCCTCGAGCAGCTCGAACTTCCAGCCCTGGGCCTCGCTGAAACGCTGATACATGCGCAGCAGATCGGCCGCGAACAGCGCCGCCTCCTCGCCCCCGGTGCCGGGGCGGATCTCCAGCACCGCCGAACGGTCGTCGGCGACGTCGCGTGGCAGGAGCGCGAGCCGCACCGCCCGCTCCAGCTCGGGCAGGCGCGATTCGATCGCCGCGATCTCCTCGCGCGCCAGCGGCGCCATCTCGGGGTCGGACAGCATCGCCTCGGCCGCGGCACGCTCGTCCAGCAGCCGCCGCCATTCCCGGATCGTCTCCACCACCGGGCGCAGCGCGGCATGATCGCGCGACAGGGTGGCGAGTTCCCCCGGCCCGGCGCCGGCATTCAGCCGCGCCTCGATGTATTCGAAGCGCTGGATGATCTGGTCGAGCTTGTCCTGCGGGATCATGGGGCGCAGCAATGCGCCGGGGTCGGGCCGGCGTCAAGAACCCTCGGCGGCCGGGCGCGGTCATGCTATCATCACCCCATGCGGTGCGGCGTCGTGCTTGTCCTGCTCCTCTCGGCCCTGCCCGCCCGGGGCGGAGAGGGTGACGCGCGCCCGCCATCCGGCCGGTCCGTCGTCTGGCCCGAATGCTACTGCACCGACACCACCGGCCGGCGGGTGGAGCTTGGCGAGCGCGCCTGCCTGACGGTGAACGGACGCAGCTTCACCGCCGAATGCCGAATGGCGCAGTCGCAGAACAATCCGATCTGGCGGCCAGTGGCCGAGGGCTGCGCCTCGGATCCGGTGTCACTGCTGGGCGGGGGCCGGGCTGTCGCGCAGCTCGAGCGGGCGCAGGGCGGCCAGCCAGTCCTGCACCCGGGCGCGATTGACGCCCATGTCGCCATGGCCGAAGCGCGCGCGGCTGAAGATCGACAGGGTGGCGCGTCCATCGCCCAGATCGATGATTCGCACCGAGATGTAGTCGGGGAACTTCAGCACCTCGCTGCGCTGGACATAGGTCATCCATAGCTCGGCCGGGCTGCCGGCGATGCGCTGCGTGTCGCGCTGGCGCAGGGCATGTTCGTCCAGCGCCCGCGCCAGCGCCTGGGGCGTCGCCGCATAGACCGGGGCCGCCTCGTCGACCGGGGCCTGCTGGCCGTGGCCGTCGCGCGGCCCGACGCGGTAGAAGTTCGGTGTCGGCGGATTGGGCGCGGTCAGCGGATCGACATGCCAGCGCTCGATCGGGGTATGCGGCACGGTGCGGATCATCCACGCCGCCACCCCGGCAAGGAACAGCGCGCCGACGACGATGGTGATCGCGACGAAGCGCATCACTCGGCCGCGGCCGGCGCCCGGCTCAGCTCGGCGGCGCGCGCCTCGACCAGCTCGACGATATGGTCGATCATCCGGTCATTGTCGATCTTGTGGTCCTGACGGCCGGCCAGATAGACCATGCCCGCCCCCGCCCCGCCGCCGGTGAACCCGATATCGGTCATCAGCGCCTCGCCGGGGCCATTCACCACGCAGCCGATGATCGACAGCGTGATCGGCACCTGGATATGGGCGAGGCGTTCCTCGAGGATCGCGACGGTCCGGATCACGTCGAATCCCTGCCGCGCGCAGGACGGGCAGGAGATGATGGTCACCCCCCTGTGGCGCAGCCCCAGCGCTTTCAGGATCTCGAAGCCGACCTTCACCTCCTCGACCGGATCGGCCGAGAGGCTGACGCGGATCGTGTCGCCGATGCCCATCCACAGCAGGTTGCCCAGACCGATGGCGGATTTCACCGTGCCCGAGAGCGGCCCGCCCGCCTCGGTGATGCCCAGATGGATCGGCGCGTCGGTGGCCTCGGCCAGGGCCTGATAGGCGGCGGCGGCCAGGAACACGTCCGAGGCCTTCACGCTGACCTTGAATTCGTGGAAATCATTGTCCTGCAGCAGCTTCATGTGGTCGAGCGCGCTCTCGACCATCGCCTCGGGGCAGGGTTCGCCGTATTTCTCCAGAAGATGCCGCTCGAGGCTGCCGGCATTGACGCCTATGCGGATCGCGCAGCCATGGTCGCGCGCGGCGCGGATCACCTCGCGCACCCGCTCCGGGCTGCCGATATTGCCGGGATTGATGCGCAGGCAGGCGGCGCCGGCCTCGGCGGCCTCGATCGCGCGGCGATAATGGAAATGGATGTCGGCCACGATCGGCACCGGACTTGCCGCGACGATCGCCTTCAGCGCCGCGGCCGATTCGGCATCGGGGACCGAGACGCGCACGATGTCGGCCCCCGCCTCGGCGCAGCGGCGGATCTGGGCGATGGTGGCCGCGACATCCCGGGTGTCGGTGTTGGTCATCGTCTGCACCGAGATCGGCGCGCCGCCGCCGACGGGAACATTGCCGACATGGATCCGGCGGCTTTCGCGGCGGCGGATGTCGCGCCATGGCCTGATGCCGCGTGTCATCGGGAATCTCCTGCCCTGGACCGCCCCGCAATCTAGGCGCCGCGGCGGGGCTTGTCACGCGCCGGGGGCGGCCCGGCTAGCGCTGCGCGGTGACGCGCGCGGGGGGTTCGGTGGCGCGCGGCCAGGAAGCCGCGATGGTGTTGGCATCGAGCGAGACGCGGCGCACGACGCTGGCGCCCTCGCCCAGCGGGCCGTAGAGCACCTCGCCCACGCGCAGATAGACCGCGCCCGCATTGCCGGCCCTGAGCATCGGGCCGGTCAGGTCGGCCGGCACCTGCCAGGTCTCGCCGGGCTTCAGGATCCGCTCCAGCACCACGGTGTTGTCGGGCAGGAAGACCCTGACCCAGGCATTGTCGGTCACCGTGATCGCCACCGCCGGCGGTTCGGGCGGCGCCGGGGGCGCCGGCTGGGCCTGCGGCGCCTCGGCCAGGGCGGGG
>RFGB01000062.1 GCA_003697125.1 Alphaproteobacteria bacterium | reverse complement strand
GGATCGAGCCGCGGGCGGATGCGGCTGACCCGGCCCCCGGCGGCGGTGGCGGGAAGGGCGAGAATGGCGCGCCCCCCCGGCGAGGCCGCCGCCCCGCGGGCAAGGTCGGCCGCCCCGCCATGCGCCGCCACTTGCCGCCCGCCCAGCGATTCGGCATTGACCTGCCCCAGCAGGTCGATCTCGATCGCCGTGGTCACCGAGACCAGCCGCGGGATCGCCGCCAGCACCGACCGGTCATGGGTATGGCTGACCGGCCGCCAGCGGATGGCGCGGCAGCGCCCGGCCCGGTCATAGAAGTCGCGGCTGCCCAGCGCCACGCCGACGGTGACGCCGCGGGCCAGCACCCCGGATTCGACCAGCCCCATCGCCGCCCCGGACAGCATGCCGCCATGCAGCGCCAGCCCGCGATGATCCGCCAGCGCCGCCAGAACCGCATCGGCGGCCTTGCCGATCCCCGCCGCCAGCGTGTCGCCCGGTCCGATCAGCCCGGCGACATGGCCGGCGATCGCAGCCAGCTCGGCCCCGCCGGCACCGCCGGGATCGTATTCGGGCAGGGGGGCCTCGGCCTCGACCAGCGCCGCGAAGCGCGCCACGGGGATGCGCGGCGCGCCGGGCGGGGCGGGCATCTGCGGGTTGACCTGCCCGATCAGCGCGGCGCCGCTGGCCAGCAGCGCATCGTGGAAGTCGCAGGCCAGCCCCGGGGTGACATGCCCCGCCTCGGGCGGAGAGACCTGCAGCACCGCCCCGGCAAGGCCCAGCCCCGCGATCCAGCGCGGCAGGGCCGAATAGTGCAGCGGATGGAAGCTCAGGCGGCGGTCAGCGAAGGCCGGGCGCAGGGCGGGGGTCAGGAAGGCGGTGCGCAGCCGCGCCCCGGGCACCCCCGCCGAGGGGTCGCGCCGGTTGATCCCCGGCAGCCAGATGCCGCAGAACTCGATGCCGCGGCCCAGCTCGGGATCGGCCGCCAGCGCATCCAGCGCCGCGCCGGGTTCGGCGGCGGCGCCCGCGATCCAGACTCGGGCGCCGGGCCGGAACCGTGACAGCGCCTCGGCCATCCCGGTCTTCGCCATCCTGTGCATGTCTCCCCGCATCGGGCTGCATCGCCAGGCCGGTCGGCATTGCGCCCGGCGACGGGGATGCTAGGATATGTCCGGACAAATCTCGAGGGAAATCGCGCGCGATGCCCGAAAGCCTGATCCGCCGCCTGGTCGCGCGCCTGCGCGCGCCGGTGGAACCCGCCGACCGGGAGCGGGCGGCGCTGCATGTGCTGGACTGGGCGGGCGCGGCCATCGCCGGACGGGTCAGCCCGGCGGGCCGGGCGCTGGCCGCCACGGCGCGCGGGATCGGGCAGGGCGCGGCCACCGGCGTCGGCATGCCGGGGCTGTCGCCGGCCGCGGCGGCCTTCCTGAACGGCGGGCTGGGCAATGTGCTGGAGATGGACGACATCCACCGCAGCGCGATCCTGCATCCGGGTCCGGTGGTGATTCCCGCCGCCCTGGCCGCGGCCGAGGCCGCCCGGGCGTCGCCGGCCCGTCTGCTCGACGCGGTGGTGCGGGGCTATGAGGCGATGATCCGCATCGGGGCGGCGGTCGGCCCGGGGCACTACGCGCTCTGGCACAACACCGCGACCTGCGGCCCGTTCGGCGCCGCCGCCGCGGCGGGCGACCTGTCGGGCCTCGACGACGAGGCCATGATCTGGGCGCTGGGCAATGCCGGCACCCAGGCCAGCGGGCCGTGGCGCTGCCGGCACGAGCCGGTGATGACCAAGCAGCTGCACACCGCGCGCGCCGCCCAGTCGGGGCTGATCGCCGCGGCGCTGGCCGCGCAGGGCTTCACCGGGCCCGAATGGATGCTGGAGGGGGCGCAGGGATTCTTCGCGGCCATGGCGCCCGACGCCGACCCCCGGGCGGTGATGGCCGAACCGGCTTCGCCCTGGCGGATCTGGGACACCAGCTTCAAGCCCTGGCCCGCCTGCCGCCACGCCCATGCCGCGATCGACGCGGCGCTGGTGCTGCACCGGCGCGGTATCGCCCCCGACGCGGTGGCCGCGATCCTGGTCGAGACCTATCCCGACGCCATCGCCTTTTGCGACCGGGCCGAGCCGGGCAGCGAGGCCGAGGCGAAGTTCTCGCTGCAGCATTGCGTCGCGCATGCGCTGATGCGCGGCGCGCCGGGGCTTGGCGATTTCGGCCCGGAGGCGATCGCGGCCAGCGCCGGGCTGCGCCGGCGCACCCGCCTTGCGGTGGCCGAACCCTATGCCTCGGCCTATCCGCATCATTACGGCGCGGCGGTCACGCTGCGGCTGAACGACGGGGCGCGGCTGCGCGCCGAGATCCCCGACGCGCTGGGCGATCCGGCCAACCCGGTCGCGCAGGCGCAGCTCGTCGCCAAGGCGCGGGCGCTGATCGCCGCGGCCGGCCATCCCGCGCCCGACCGGGTGATCGACGCCGCCCGCGCGCTGGCCGGGGGCGGGCCGCTGGCCGATCTCACCCGGGCGCTGGGCGCCGCCCCGCACGGCCCGTCCGCGCCGCAGTGACGCCGTAGTGACAGGGATGACGATGACACCACCCGGGTATTTCCAGGCCATGGACCTCGCGCGGCTCGCGCGGGAGATCCCGATCGGGGCTGACTTCGAGGCCACCTTCCGCGGCATGGGCCGCGAGGCGCTGCGCGAGAGGCAGGAGCGGCTGTTCGCGCGCAGCCTGGCGCTGGCCTGGAAGGTGCCCTTCTATCGCCGCCTGTGGGGCGCGCAGGGCATCGAACCCGGCGACATCCGCGGGCTGGAGGATCTCGGGCGGCTGCCCACCTATTCCAAGGCCGATCTGATGGCCTCGGTGGAGGCGCATCCCCCCTTCGGCGATTTTCACGGCCGCGAGGCCTACCCGCCCGGCACCGCGCCGCAGATGATCCTGCAGACCACCTCGGGCACCACCGGCAAGCCGCAGCCGCTGATCTGGGGGCCGCGCTCGCGCGAGGCGCAGAACCGCCTGCTCGCCCGCATCTATCTCCTGCAGGGGATGCGGCGCGAGGATGTCGTGCATTCGGTCTATGGCTTCGGAATGGTCAATGGCGGCCATTATGTGCGCGAGGCCATCACCCACTGGGTGGGCGCGACGCTCCTGTCGGCGGGAACCGGGGCCGAGACGCGCTCGGCCCAGCAGGTGCGGCTGATGGCCGATTTCGGCGCCAGCGTCATCGTCGGCTTCGGCGACTACATCAGGCGCCTGGCCGAGGTGGCGCGGGCCGAGGGGCTGCGCCCCGGCGAGGATATCCGCGTGCGTCTGATCTCGGGCCACATGGGGGCGGACAGCCTGCAGGCGATCTCGGCCCTGTGGGGGGGCGCGCAGGTGTTCGACTGGTATGGCGTGGGCGATACCGGCGCCATCGCCGCTGCGCTGCCCGGCAGCGAGGGGATGCATCTGATGGAGGATGCGCAGTTCGTCGAGATCCTCGATGTCGACAGCGGCGCCGCGCTGCCCGACGGCGCGCCCGGCGATCTGGTCTGCACCTGCCTCTACAAGGATGACCTGTTTCCGATCATCCGCTTCAACACCCATGACGTGACCCGGATCCTGCCGGGGGACAATCCGCTCGGCATGCCCTTCCGGCGCATGGCGGGCTTCCTCGGCCGGTCCGACAACATGGTCAAGCTGCGGGGCATCAATGTCTTCCCGCAGGGAATCGGCGCGATCCTTCAGGCGCGCTTTCCGGGGCTGACGGGCGAATATGTCTGCCTTGTCGATCACCGTGACGGCCGCGACGAGATGACCGTGCGGGTGGAGGTGGCCGGCGAGGCCTGCGCCGCGGCGATGGAGGCGGTGCTGCGCGAGCGGCTGGGCGTGCAGATCGCGGTGGAGCCGGTTCCCCCCGGCGCCACCGCCGCGCTGACCCAGATCGAGACCCGCCAGAAGCCGATCCGCCTGATCGACAGGCGCCAAGGATGACCGGCGCGGCCGAGGCCCGCCTTGCGGCGGTGATGGCGCGGATCGCGGAACTGAACCCGGCCCTGCGCATCTTTCTCGAAACCGACCGTGATGGCGCGCTGGCCGCGGCACGGGCGGCGGACCGGCGGGCGGCGTCCGGGCGGGGCCGCGGGCCGCTCGACGGCCGGATCGTCGCGGTCAAGGCGAACATCGCCATGCGCGGCCTTGCCTGGTCGGCAGGCACCCGCGGCTGGGCGGGGCGGATCGCCAGGGACGATGCAAATGCCGTTGCCCGGCTGCGCGCGGCGGGGGCGGTGATCCTGGGCAGCGTGAACATGGACGAGGGCGCGCTGGGGGTGATGTGCGACAACCCGGTCTTCGGCCCCTGCCGCAACCCGCGCGATCCGGCGCTGAGCCCCGGCGGATCCTCGGGCGGATCGGGTGCGGCGCTGGCCGCGGGGCTGGCGGATCTGGCGCTGGGGACGGACACGCTCGGCTCGGTGCGCATCCCGGCGGCGGCCTGCGCGGTGGCGGGGCTGAAGCCCACCCGCGGGCTGATCGGCCGGGCGGGGCTGGCCCATCTGTCGCCCAGCCTCGACTGCATCGGTCCGATGGCCGGCCATGCCCGGGCGCTGGCGCCGGCGCTGGCGGTGCTTGCCGGCCCCGATCCGGAGGATCCCGACAGCCGGGCGGCGCCGCTCC
>RFGB01000061.1 GCA_003697125.1 Alphaproteobacteria bacterium | reverse complement strand
GCGCGCCGCCTTCTTGAAAGGCGCCATGCCCTCGCGGGCAAGGGCATCGGCGCGCTCGTTCTCGGGATGGCCGGCATGGCCACGCACCCATTGCCAGCGCACCCTGTGGCGGGCCTGTGCGGCATCGAGGCGCTGCCACAGATCGACATTCTTCACCGGCTTGCGGTCGGCGGTCTTCCAGCCGTTGCGCTTCCAGCCGGCAAGCCAGGCGGTGATGCCGCCCTTCACGTAATTGCTGTCGGTCACCACGGTGATCGTGCTGGGCCGCTCCAGCGCCTCCAGCGCCGCGATCGCCGCCATCAGCTCCATGCGGTTGTTGGTGGTCTGCGCCTCCGCCCCCGACAGCTCGCGTTCGCGCAGCACGCGTTCGCCGTCGCGCGCGACCAGGATCGCGCCCCAGCCGCCGGGGCCGGGATTGCCCGAACAGGCGCCGTCGGTATAGGCGAACAGCTCAACCGGCATGGCGGGCCAGGATGTCGATGCGCACCGCGCCGGTGCTGCCGCCCGCGTCCGGCGAGACATCGAGCCGCAGGATGACGAGGCCGGCCGCCGCGACCATGCGGCGCAGCGCCTCGGCCGGCGCCGGGCCGGGCGGGACCGGATCGCGCCCCCCCGCGCGGTCGGCGGGCAGCGTCAGGCCCAGATGCAGCACGCCCCCGGCGCGCAGGCCGCGGGCGATGCGGGCGGGCAGGCCCGGCCATGCGGCGCGCGGGATGTGCAGCGCCCCCAGATCGGCCCAGATCGCATCGAAGGCCGGCCCGGTCCCGCCCTCGCCCGCAGGGGGCGCGGGGTGACCCGCGACGATCGCCGCCGCGGGATCGGCGGTGGTGACGGCGAAGCCCTGCGCCCGCAGCCGCCGCGTCGCGTCATGCCCGCCGCGGCCCAGATCCAGCACCTGCGCCCCCGGCGGCAGCGCCGCGGCAAAGCGGTCCAGCGCGTCGCCCGCCTCCGGGGGTGCGGCCTCGGCGCGCCGCGCGGCGAAGCGGGCGAAGACCGGCGCCCAGTCCGCGGGCTGGGTCTCATAGACCAGGGCGCCGGGGATCAGCGCGACCCAACCGAGCCGCGCGCGCGTCCACAGCTCGGCCACCGGCTCGAGCCCGTGGCCGGGATCGAGCACCCCCCCCTTCAGCGCCAGGAACGCCGCGTCGGGGTGGCGGCGGTGCCACAGCCGCACCCCGCAGCGGGGGCAGAAATGGCGCCGCATCTGCCGGCCCGCCGCGGTGCGCGTCTCGAACCAGGCCACCGGGCCGTCCACCGACAGCGCGTCGGGCGGCAGATACACCGACAGGCCGAAGGCCGAGGCGGACTGGCGCTGGCAGTCGGTGCAATGGCACCGGATCATCGCCAGGGGCGGCGCATGGCAATTGATGCGCACCGCGCCGCACTGGCAGCCGCCGGTCAGCGTCATGCCAGGGCCCCCGCCAGCAGGCAGGCCACCGCCACCGCGGTCAGCGGCAGCCGCAGCGACAGCCACCAGCCCGGCGCGGTGCCCCGCAGCACCGCCATCATGTCGACCGCCAGCGTCAGCACCAGCCCCAGCGCCAGGCTGAGCAGCGGGCGCGGATGGAACATGGCCGCGAAGCCCCACAGCGCCGGCAGCACGGCCAGCGACAGTTCGCGCGGGCCCGGCCGGCGGCCGCCGGCGCAGGCGAAGCCCCACAGCGCGCCGCCCAGGAAGCCCAGGATCACCGCGCCATGGGCGGTCAGCACCGGGCGGGCGGCGAAGGCGTCGGCGGGCGGCGCGACCAGCCCCCCGGCCACCACGGCGCCATAGAGGAAGGGGATCAGCCCGGCGAGGCCGAGCCACAGCGCGGATGACGGAATGCGGGCCATGCGGCAGCCTCCTCCTGGACCGCAGCCCCGGGCGGGCGGCGCGGCACCGCTCCGGATTATCGGGCGGGGCGGGGCTTGTCGAGCGCGGCCGGTCAGCCCGCCCGGGCGCGCAGCACGCGCGGCAGCTTGAAGGCGACATCCTCGCGCGTGGTCTCCACCGTCTCGACCAGAACCGGGCCGCGGGCGCGAAAGGCATCGACCACCTCGCCGACCAGGGATTCGGGGGCGCTGGCGCCGGCGGTGATTCCGATCGACCGCGCGCCGGCCAGCGCGCGCCAGTCGATCTCGGCGGCGCGCTGGATCAGCTGCGCATAGGGGCAGCCGGCGCGGCGGCCCACCTCGACCAGCCGGCGCGAGTTCGAGGAGTTCGGCGCCCCGATGACCAGCAGCGCCTGGATGCGCGGCGCGATCGCCTTCACCGCCTGCTGGCGGTTGGTGGTGGCATAGCAGATGTCTTCCTTGTGCGGCCCGACGATGGCGGGAAAACGGGCCTGAAGCGCCGCGACGATCTCGGCGGTGTCGTCCACGCTCAGCGTGGTCTGGGTGATGAAGGCCAGCCGCGCCGGATCGCGCGGGGCGATGCGGGCCACGTCCCCGACCGTCTCGACCAGCAGGACCTCGCCCTCGGGCAGCTGGCCCATGGTGCCGATGGTCTCGGGATGGCCGGCATGGCCGATCATCACGATCTGGCGTCCCTGGGCGTGGTGGCGTTCGGCCTCGATATGCACCTTGCTGACCAAGGGGCAGGTGGCATCGACATACAGCATCCCGCGGCGGCGCGCATCGGCGGGCACCGATTTCGGCACGCCATGGGCCGAGAACACCACCGGCCGGTCGGGGGGGCATTCGTCCAGCTCCTCAACGAAGACCGCGCCCTTGGCGCGCAGCCCGTTGACCACGGTCCGGTTGTGCACGATCTCGTGGCGCACATAGACGGGGGGGCCCCATTTCTCCAGCGCCATCTCGACGATGCGGATGGCACGGTCCACCCCGGCGCAGAAGCCGCGCGGGGCGGCGAGGAGCAGCGTGATCGGTTCGGTCATCCGGGCCGTGCCTCCGCGTGCGGGACGGATCAGTCGAGAAGCCCCGCCTCGCGCCAGTAGCGCGCCGCCCCCCGTGCGAAGGGCATTCCCGCATCGGCGGGGGCCAAGTCGGCCGGCCGGATGCCGGCGAGATCGGGCAGGGCGCGGCGGAAGCGGTCGAGCCCGGCATGGATCAGGCTGGCAAGATGGTGATCCATCGCGCCGAAGACCTGATCGTTGGACACCACCGCGTGCCGGCCCAGAACCGCGACCAGCCGCAGCCCGCCGGTGCCCGGCCCGGCCAGCGGCCCGCTGCCCGCGTGCGCCGCGCGCGCCGCCTCCAGATCGATGACGGCGAATTCCAGACCGCCCAGGCCCACCATGCCCAGCGCCTCGCGCGGGCTGGGCAGAAGCCGCACCGTGGCCGGCATCCGGTCATTGGCCGAGATCGCGGCGATCACCTCGATGATCGCCCGCTCCTCGGCCGTCTGGCCCTTCCAGGATCCGATGGTGATGAAGTGCGCCTGAACCGCCGCGCCCCAGAGCATCAGCCCGACCGCGATCGCCGCCCGCAAGACTGCCATGTGCCGACTCCCTCCGCGCCGCCATCTCGCCATGTCGCGGCGCGGGATGCAAGGGCGGGGGGCGGCGGGCGACGGCGTGCCGCGGCACCGGTGGACCGGGGGCCGCGATCATGTTAACGACCATCCCAGTCAGCTTCGCCGATCGCAGGGGGGCGCGATGACCGACTTGCCGCGGCTTGTCAGCTTCATGCGCGACGGGCGCCCGGGCTGGGGCGCGGTGACCGGGCCCGTGGGCGGGCCCGTGGCGGGGGTGGCGGACCTGTCGGCGCGCCATGGCGGCCGCTGGCCGGACCTGTCGGCGGTGCTGGCCGAAGGGGCGCTGGCGCCGGTGCTGGATCTGGCCGCTGCGGCGGCGGCGGATCTGGCCGCCGAGGAGATCGCCTTCCTGCCGCCGCTGCCGCGGCCGGGGAAGATCATCTGCGTGGGGGTCAACTATCCCGACCGCAACGCGGAATACCGCGATGGCCAGGAGGCCCCGCCCCACCCCTCGCTGTTCGTCCGCTTCCCCGAGAGCTTCACCGGCCATCGCCGGCCGCTGATCCGGCCCCGCGCGTCCCGCCAGCTTGACTATGAGGGCGAGATCGCGGTGGTCATCGGCCGCGCCGGCCGGCACATCCCCGAGCAGGCCGCGTGGCAGCATGTCGCCGCGCTGACGCTGTGCAACGAGGGCACGCTGCGCGATTGGGTGCGCCACGCCAAGTTCAACGTGACCCAGGGCAAGAATTTCGACCGCTCGGGCGCGATGGGGCCCTGGCTGGTGCCGTTCCGCGATCCCGCCCAGATCGCCGATGTGCGGCTGACCACCCGGGTGAACGGCGAGCTGCGCCAAGACGACCGCACCGCGCGGATGATCTTTCCGGTGCCGCGGCTTCTGGCCTACATCTCGACCTTCACCACGCTGAAGCCGGGCGACATCA
The DNA here is from genome assembly GCA_003697125.1 of Alphaproteobacteria bacterium. Lineage (GTDB taxonomy): Bacteria > Pseudomonadota > Alphaproteobacteria > Rhodobacterales > Rhodobacteraceae > J013. The sequence continues at coordinate 1,608 of RFGB01000061.1, read as the reverse complement.
TCGTCACCGGCACGCCCGCCGGCGCCGGGGCGCGCCGCGACCCGCCGGTCTGGCTGAAGCCGGGGGATGTGGTCGCGGTCAGCGCCACGGGCATCGGCACGCTGGTCAACGGGGTCGCCGACGAGGGTGGCCCGGAGGACCGGCCATGATGGCGCCCGCGGCCATCGCCGCGGCGGCGGCGGCGCTGGACGAGGCCGAGCGCACCCGCCGGCAGATCGGGCTTCTGTCGCTGACCCATCCCGGGATGGACATGGATGACGCCTATGCCATCCAGGCGGCCTGGATCGCGCGGAAGCTGGAACGGGGCCGTCGGGTGGTCGGATGGAAGATCGGCCTGACCAGCCGGGCGATGCAGGCGGCGCTGTCGATCGACATTCCCGATTCGGGGGTGCTGCTCGACGACATGATGTTCGTTGATGGCGCCACCATCCCGCCGGGGCGCTTCATCGAACCGCGCATCGAGGCCGAGATCGCCTTCGTGATGGGCGCGGGGCTGGCGGGAGAGGTCGGGCCCGAGGAGGTGCTGGCCGCCACCGATCACATCCGCCCGGTGCTCGAGATCCTCGACACCCGCATCCTGCGCCGCGACCCCGCCACCGGGCGGCTGCGCAGCGTGCTCGACACCATCGCCGACAATGCCGCCAATGCCGGGGTGGTGACCGGCCCGCCCTGCCGGGATTTCCGCGACCGCGACCTGCGCTGGCTCGGCGCGATCGTGTCGCGCGACGGGGTGATCGAGGAGACCGGCCTCGGGGCGGGCGTGCTGGGCAATCCGGCGCTGGCGGTGGCCTGGCTGGCCGAGCGGCTGGCCCGCTATGGCCAGCGCATCGAGCCTGGGCAGATCGTGCTGTCGGGCAGCTTCATCCGCCCGGTCGAGGCCCCGCCCGGCAGCCGGATCGAGGCCGATTTCGGGCCGCTGGGCCGGATCGGCTGCCGCTTCGCCTGAGCGCGGGATTCAGCGCCGCGCGCCGGCGGTCGCCAGCGGCCCGCCAGTCTCGGCGGCAAGCCGGTCGAGCTGGCCGGGATCCAGATAGCCCGTCGCCGGCAGCCCCCGCGCCCGCTGCCATGCCGCGATCGCCGTGCGGGTCGCCGCGCCGAAGAAGCCGTCGATGCCCTGCGGGTCGAATCCCGCCCGCATCAGCCGGCGCTGGATCTCGATCCGCTCGGCGCGCAGCAGCGCCATCAGCGCCTCGCGCAGTTCGGGATCGGCCGCCGCCCGCTCGGCCGGCACATGCCAGCCCACGGGCCGGGCGGCCCCGGCCTCGGCGCGCAGCCAGGCCGTCGCCGCCCAGGGCCCCTCCGGCGCCGGTGCCCAGCGCAGCGCCAGTCCGCCGGCCGGTTCGGGATCGAGGCGCACCCAGCCCGCATCGCCGCAGGGCGCGCCCGGGAAGGGCCGTTCGCGAAACAGCCGCGGCAAGGCGCCATCCGGGGCGGGCTCCAGCACGCCCTCGCAGCCCAGATCGGGATAGACGAACAGGATGCGCCCGCCCTGCAGCCGCAGCGCCACCGCCAGATCCTCGGATCTGGGGCGGGCGAGATGGCCGCCGACGCCGGCGGCCAGCAGGGCGCTCAGCGCATCCGCTGCCGGGCCGGCAGGGGCGGGGGGGC
>RFGB01000060.1 GCA_003697125.1 Alphaproteobacteria bacterium | reverse complement strand
CGGAACGCCTCGGGCAGGCGGTCGGGGAACAGGATGTCGAGCATCCCCGCCTCTCCCGAGAGGCGGAACGCCTCGGCCAGCGCCTCGATGACCGCGGGCCGGTCGGCCTCGGCCACGCCGGTCAGCGCCAGCACCAGCCCCTCGGTCCCGTCGGCATGGCGGGCATGGGCAAGCCAGGCTTCCTCGCCCCGCCCCGTCAGGCTGGCCAGCCGCGCATCCAGCGCCGCCAGCAGCGCCCGGCCCGCGCGCGGCGGACCCACCGCGGCGACGCGGCCGGCGACCTCGGCCACCGGCGCGGCATGGGCGGCGGCCCAGGCGATCGCCTCGGGCGGCTGCAGCGTGCCGGGCGCGTCGGTGCCCAGATCGACCCCCAGCAGCACCCCCTGGCCGGCCAGCGCGGCGACGAGGCGCCGGCCGCTGAGCACCGCGCAGGGGGCGGGTGAGGTGAGGAACCCCGCCATCCGCGCCTCGGCGCTGAAGGCCAGCGCCACCGGCCCCTCGGCGGTGGGCAGCAGCAGCGGGCGCAGGGCGGCGCCGGGGGCGGGCTCTTCGGCAAGGATCAGCCACAATTCGCAGGCGAGCAGCCGCTCCCAGAAGGCGCGGCGGGCCTCCTCCGCCTCGGGCGCGGCGGCGAGGCGGGCAAGGGCGTCGTCAAGCGGGGTCCGGGACATGGCGGATCATCCAGTCCTGCACCAGCCGGTGCACCTCGGCCGCATGCAGGTCGCGCAGCAGCATGTGCCAGCCCCGCGGCATGCGGGCATATTCCGCGCCGGGGATGCGCGCGGCCAGGGCGCGCATCGGCGCCTCGGGCACCACCTGGTCATGAACGCCCCAGACGATCAGCACCGGCGCGCGCACCGCCGGGGCCGCCGCCAGCGCGCGATCCATGAGCCGGATCAGGCCGAGGAAATCCCGGCTTGCCGGCGTGGCGAAATGCCAGGGGTCGCGGGCGAGTTCGGCCAGCATGGCGTCATTGTCCGAGGGGCGGATGGTGACCACGCCCTCGCCGGTCCAGCGCCGCTCGGGCGCGAGCGTGGCCGCCAGCCAGGCGGCGAGACGATAGCGCAGGGGCAGCGTCCCGCCGCCCCAGACCGCCGGGGCGAGCGCCACCAGCCCGGCCAGCGGGGGCAGGCGCCCCTCGCCCGCCGCGGCCAGCGCGACGCCGCCCCCCATGGAATGCCCGATGACGAACAGCGGCAGGCCGGGATGGGTCATGGCCAGATGCCGGGCGACCGCGGCGGCATCGGCGATCAGCGCCTCGTCGCCGGGCCAGCGCCGGTGGTCGGGATTGCGGCCGAAGCCGCGCTGGTCATAGGCCCAGACGTCGAATCCGGCCTCGGCCCAGACCGGGCCGGCCCGGGCGAAGGTGGTGGCGGCGCGGTCGCCATAGCCATGCAGCCCCAGCACCACGGCGCGCGGCGCGGGGCGGGCCGGCCAGTGTTCGGCGGGAAGCGGCCGCTCGGCCCCGGGCAGCGTCAGCGTCACCGCGCCGGGGGGCGCCGCCGCCGGCCCGGGGGCGGGGCCGGGGCCGGCGCAGGCGGCCAGGATCAGGACAACAGCCGCAAGACCGCGCCGCGCAGCCATGGGATCACCTCCTCCTCGAACCAGGGATTGCGCCGCAGCCAGGCGGTGTTGCGCCATGACGGATGCGGCAGCGGCAGCACCGAGGGCAGCCCGGCCCGCCAGTCGCGCACCACCTCGGCCACCGGCCGCCTGCGCCCCAGATGCCAGGCCTGGGCATGGGCCCCCACCAGCAGGGTCAGCTTGCACTGCGGCATCAGCGCCAGCGCCCTTGCCCGCCAGGTGCGGGCGCAGATCGGCGGTGGCGGCAGGTCGGCGCCGCGCGCGTCATAGCCGGGAAAGCAGAAGGCCATCGGCAGGATGGCGATCCGCCTTCGGTCGTAGAACCGCGCGCGGTCGATGCCCATCCAGGCGCGCAGCCTTTCGCCCGAGGGATCGTCGAAGGGCCGGCCCTTGGCATGGACCTGCGCGCCCGGCGCCTGGCCGCAGATCAGGATCGGCGCGCTTGCCGACAGCCAGGGGACCGGCCGGGGTTCATGCGCGCTTGCCGTCGCCGCGAAGCGTTCCCGGCACAGCCGGCAGGCCCGGACCTCACGCTCGAACGCCGCGATCGCCTCCATGCCGCCCGGCCTGCCCGATGCGCCCGCCCCCGTCAAGGCCGCGCCGGGGGTCACAGGAAGCAGGCGGCCCGGCCGTCGGCCTTCAGCGTGGTCGCCCCCTGTTCCACCGCGCGCGCCCGGCGCGACAGGTAGCCGGTCGGCCGGGCGGCGTCCCAGCGCCGCGGATCGGGCAGAAGGCTTGCGATCAGCGCCGCCTCGCGCGGGGTCAGCCGCGCGGGTTCCTTGCCGAAATAGCGCCGCGCGGCCGCCGCGATGCCGAATGCGCCCTCGTCCATCTCGATGATGTTCAGATAGACCTCCATGATCCTGCGCTTGGGCCACAGCAGCTCGACCAGCAGGGTGAAGCCCGCCTCCAGCCCCTTGCGCAGCCAGCTGCGCCCCTGCCACAGGAAGGCGTTCTTGGCCACCTGCTGGCTGATCGTCGATCCGCCGCGCAGGCGGTGGGTCTCGGACCAGGCCGCGCGGATGGCGGCGAAATCGAAGCCCCAATGGCCGCAGAAACCCGAATCCTCGGCCGCGGCCGCGGCCAGCGGAACCCATTCCGACATGGCCGAGATCGGCACCCACTCATGCTCCACCCCCCCCAGACGCCATGCCTCGGCCAGCATGTAGGGGGTGGTCGGCGGGTCGATCCAGCGATAGGCCAGCACCCACAGCACGCAGGCCGCCGCCAGCGCGACCAGGGCCCGGCGGGCGAGGCGCAGCGCGGCGCACAGGGTGCGGCGGCGGCGCAGCCGCCGGATGCGGGCCAGCCGGCGCATGTGCGTGGCATGACCGGCCGGGGTCCGGGGGCTGAGCCCGCCCAAGGGTTCAGGCCGAGCGGGCCGCTTCCGCGTCCGAGAGCGGATGGGCCAGCCGCTTCAGCATCTCCTTGGGCACGATCTGCAGGAAGCGCGGCAGCATCTCCTCCCAGTTGCGCAGGATTTCGGCGGCAAGCGGGCTTTCCGTCTCGGCCAGATGCGCCGCGATCAGGTCGCGCAGAACCCCTTCCCACCAGGCCGAGCGGATCGGCGCGGCGATGATCGTCTCGGGATTCATCCGGCGGGCGAAGTCGCCATCGACATCCAGCGCGAAGGCCATGCCGCCGGTCATGCCGGCGCCGAAATTGTCGCCGACCCGGTCCAGGATCACCGCGGTGCCGCCGGTCATGTATTCGCAGCCATTCGACCCGCAGCCCTCGACCACCACCTCGGCGCCCGAGTTGCGCACGCAGAACCTTTCGCCTGCCCGGCCCGCGGCGAAGAGCCGGCCCGCGGTCGCGCCATAGAGGACGGTATTGCCGATGATCATGTTCTCGTGGGGGACCAGCCGGCTGGCCAGATGCGGGCGCAGCACGATGGTGCCCCCCGAAAGGCCCTTGCCGACATAGTCATTGGCGTCGCCATGCACCACCAGCTTCAGCCCCGGCGCGGCGAAGGCGCCCAGGCTCTGCCCCGCCGAACCGGTCAGCACCACGGTCAGGTGATCGGGCTGCAGGCGGTTGCGCATGCCGAACTTGCGCACGATGTGGCTGGACACCCGCGCCCCGATGCTGCGCTGCGTGTTCTGGATCGCATAGGAAAGCTGCATCTTCTCGCCATCGCGGAAGAAGGGCTGGGCGTCGCGCACGATCTGGGCGTCCAGGGTGTCGGGCACCTCGTTGCGCGGGCGGGTGCGGTCATAGCGGATCGGCCGGCCGGTATCGACGCGGATCAGCATCGGGTTCAGGTCGAGATCGTCCAGATGCGGCGCCCCCCGGCTGACCTGGGCCAGCAGGTCGGCGCGGCCGATGATCTCGTCGAGGCTGCGCGCGCCCAGGCTGGCAAGGATCTCGCGCACCTCCTGCGCATAGAAGGTGATCAGGTTCACCACCTTCTCGGGACTGCCGGTGAACTTGGCCCTGAGCCTTTCGTCCTGGGTGCACACCCCCACCGGGCAGGTGTTCGACTGGCACTGGCGGACCATGATGCAGCCCATCGCGATCAGCGCCGCGGTGCCGATGCCGAATTCCTCGGCCCCCATCATCGCCGCCATCACGATGTCGCGCCCGGTGCGCAGGCCGCCATCGGTGCGCAGCACGACCCGGTCGCGCAGATTGTTCAGCGCCAGAACCTGATGGGCCTCGGTCAGGCCCATCTCCCAGGGGATGCCGGCATACTTGATCGAGGTCTGGGGGCTGGCGCCGGTGCCGCCATTGTGGCCCGAGATCAGGATGACATCGGCCTTGGCCTTGGCGACGCCCGCGGCGATGGTGCCCACGCCCGAGCTTGCCACCAGCTTCACGCAGACCTTGGCGTCGGGGTTGATCTGCTTCAGGTCATAGATCAGCTGGGCCAGATCCTCGATCGAATAGATGTCGTGATGGGGCGGCGGGCTGATCAGCGTCACCCCCGGGGTGGAATGGCGCAGCTTGGCGATCAGCTCGGTGACCTTGAACCCGGGCAGCTGGCCGCCCTCGCCGGGCTTGGCGCCCTGGGCGATCTTGATCTCCAGCTCCTCGCAATGGTTCAGGTATTCCGCGGTGACGCCGAAGCGGCCGCTTGCCACCTGCTTGATCTTTGCCGAGGGATTGTCGCCGTTGGGGTCGGGCTGGAAATGGCGCGGATCCTCGCCGCCCTCGCCCGAATCGGACTTGGCCCCGATCCGGTTCATGGCGATGTTCAGCGTCTTGTGCGCCTCGGGCGACAGGGCGCCCAGACTCATGCCCGGGGTGACGAAGCGCTTGCGGATAGCGGTGATCGATTCCACCTCCTCCAGCGGCACCGGCTTGCCCAAAGGCTTCAGCTCCAGAAGATCGCGCAGATGAATGGGGGGCTTGGCCGCCATGGCGGCGCTGTAGCGCTTCCACAGGCCGAAATCGCCCCGCGCCACCGCGGTCTGCATCATGTGCATCACCTGGGCGTCCCAGGCATGCACCTCGCCCGACCGGCGCGCCTTGTACAGGCCGCCCACGGGCAGGATGTTGGCCGGCCGCATCCAGGCGCGGCGATGCTGTTCGGCGGTCTTCTTGTGGATTCCGGCGATGCCGATGCCCGAGATCCGGCTGACCATGCCGGGGAAGTATTCCGCCACCAGCGCGCGCGACAGGCCCAGCGCCTCGAAGTTGCGGCCGCCGCGATAGGAGGAGATCACCGAGATCCCCATCTTCGACATGATCTTCAGAAGGCCCTGGTTGATCGCCTCGCGATAGCGTTCCATCGCCTCGCGCAGCGTCATGGGCAGGAGCCCGCGGGCGATGCGGTCGGCCAGCGTGTCCTGGGCCAGATAGGGGTTCACCACCGTCGCGCCGCAGCCGATCAGCACGGCGAAGTAGTGGCTGTCGATGCATTCGCCGCAGCGCACGGTGATCGAGCAGAAGGTGCGCAGCCCCTTGGCGACCAGCCAGGAATGCACCGCGCTGGTGGCCAGGATCATCGGCAGGGCGATCCTTTCGGGGCCCTGGTTCAGATCCTGCAGCACGATATGGGCCGCCCCGGCGCGCACCGCCTCCTCGGCCTCGCGACGGATGCGGTCAAGCGCGGCGCGCATGTCGGCCGGGCCGCCTCCGGCGGGGTAGGTGCAGTCGATCGTCTGCGCCAGTTCGCCGAAATAGGCCTTCATCTTCTTGTATTCGCCATTCGTGACGATCGGGCTCTCGAGGCTGAGGATCTCGGTCTGCGAGCCGTCCTGATCCAGCACGTTCTTGAGATTCCCGAAGCGGGTCTTCAGGCTCATCACCCGATGCTCGCGCAGCGGGTCGATGGGCGGGTTGGTCACCTGGCTGAAGTTCTGGCGGAAGAAGTGGCTGAGCGGGCGGTAGCAGTCCGACAGCACCGCGACGGGGGTGTCGTCGCCCATGCTGCCCACCGCCTCCTTGGCATCCTCGGCCATGGGCGCGAGGATCATCTCCACCTCCTCCAGCGTGTAGCCCGCCGCGATCTGGCGCGCGCGCAGCTCGGCCCCCTCATGCAGCGCCGGCTCCTTCTCGGGCGCGATCAGGGGATCGAGCTCGGTGATCTTGCTGACCCATTCCGCGAAGGGCAGGGCCGAGGCGAGCTCGTCCTTCAGTTCGGCATCATGCAGCAGCCGGCCGCGGGCCATGTCGACGGCGATCATCTGGCCCGGGCCCAGCGCGCCCTTCTCGCGCACGTCGCCTTCATCGACGGGAACCATGCCGGTTTCCGATCCGGCGATCAGCAGGCCCTCGCCGGTGACGACATAGCGCATGGGGCGCAGGCCGTTGCGGTCCATGCCCGCGCAGACCCAGCGGCCATCGGTCATCGCCAGCGCCGCGGGGCCGTCCCAGGGCTCCATGACGCTGTTGGAGTAGGAATACATGGCCCGCCAGTCGTCGGGCATGATCGAGGCCGACTTCGACCAGGCCTCGGGCACCAGCATGGTCTTGGCCATGGGGGCCGAGCGGCCGGCGCGGACCAGCACCTCGAACACCGCATCCAGCGCCGCCGAATCGGATGCGCCCTGCGCCACGATCGGCTTGATGTCCTCGGCCAGCTCGCCAAAGGTGGTGCTGGCCATGCGGATCTCGTGGCTCTTCATCCAGTTCAGGTTGCCCTTCAGCGTGTTGATCTCGCCATTGTGGGCCAGCATGCGGAAGGGCTGGGCCAGCCACCATTCCGGGAAGGTGTTGGTGGAATAGCGCTGGTGATAGATCGCGAAGGCGCTGACGAAGCGCGGGTCCTGCAGGTCGGGATAAAAGGCGGCGACCTGTTCGGCCAGCATCATGCCCTTGTAGATGACGCTGCGGCAGGACAGCGAGCAGATATAGAGCCCCTTGATCTGCGCGGCGGCGGCGGCCTTCTCGATGCGGCGGCGGATGACGTAGAGCTCGCGCTCGAAGGTCTCCTCGTCCACGCCGCGGGCATTGGCGATCAGGATCTGCTCGATCTCGGGCCGGGTGGCGTTGGCCTTCTCGCCCAGACAGGACACATCTACCGGCACATGGCGCCAGCCATAGATGTAGTGGCCCATGCGCAGGATCTCGGACTCGACGATGGTCCGGCAGGCCTCCTGCGCGGCGAAGTCGGTGCGCGGCAGGAAGACCATCCCCACCGCCATCAGCGCGTCGCGCGGCTCGTGCCCGGTGCGGCGGATCTGGTCGGCGAAGAATTCCACCGGGATCTGGACGTGGATGCCGGCGCCGTCGCCGGTCTTGCCGTCGGCATCGACGGCGCCGCGATGCCACAGCGCCTTCAGCGCGGTGATGCCGTGTTCCACCACCTGGCGGCGGGGCTTGCCGTCGATGGCGGCGACCAGCCCGACGCCGCAGGCGTCATGCTCGAATTCGCGCCGGTAGAGGCCCTTCTCCTCCAGCCGCGCCCGCAGCGCTTCCATGCGGTCGATCTGCATCCCAAGCCCCCCTTCACTCCGCCGCCAGCCGGCCGGCCGCGCGCGCATCCAGCCAATCGGCGATGCTGTCGGCCGCCTCGCGCCCGTCGCGGATCGCCCAGACCACGAGGCTTGCGCCCCGCACGATGTCGCCCACCGCCCAGACGCCCGGCAGGCTGGTCTCATGGGTGAAGTGCCGGGTGCGGATGGTGCCCCAGCGGGTCACCTCCAGCCCCTCGACCCCCCACAGCCGGGGGATGTCCTCGGGCTCGAACCCCAGCGCCTCGATCACCAGATCCGCCTCCTCGACATGCTCCGAGCCCGGGATCTCCTCCGGGCTCTGCCGCCCGGTGGCGTCGGGCGAGCCAAGGCGCATGCGCACCACCCGCACCCCGCGGACGTGATCGCCGCGGGGCGCCTGGCCGCCCTCCACGGCATGGATCCCGCCCAGGAAGGCGCGGGGCGCGGCCAGCCAGACGAATTCGACCCCCTCCTCCTCGGCGTTCTGCACCTCGCGCTGGGATCCCGGCATGTTGGCGCGGTCGCGCCGGTAGAGGCACTTGACCGAGGTCGCGCCCTGCCGGATGGCGGTGCGCACGCAGTCCATGGCGGTATCGCCGCCCCCGACCACGACCACGCGCTTGCCGGCGGCGTTCAGCTCGCCGCTCTCGAAGGCGGGCACATGGTCGCCGAATCCGACCCGGTTCGAGGCGGTCAGATAGTCGATGGCCCGCACCACGCCCCTGAGTCCGGCGCCGGGGACGGCCAGTTCGCGCGAGCGGTAGACGCCGGTGGCGATCAGCAGCGCGTCATGGCGCCCGCGCAGCGCCTCGAAGGACAGATCGCGGCCGATCTCGGTGTTCAGGTGGAAGACCACGCCGCCATCCTCCAGCTGCCGGATCCGGCGCATGACCACATGCTTTTCCAGCTTGAAGCCGGGGATGCCATAGGTCAGCAGCCCGCCGGCGCGGTCGTGCCGGTCATAGACCTCGACGCGGAATCCCTGCCGGCGCAGGCTCTCGGCCGCGGCAAGCCCCCCGGGCCCCGCCCCGATGATGCCGACGCTCTCGGACCGCTCGGCCACGGGGCGGATCGGCTCGACCCAGCCCTGATCCCATGCGGTGTCGGTCAGGTATTTCTCGATCGCGCCGATGGTCACCGTGCCATGCCCGGCCTGCTCGATCACGCAGTTGCCTTCGCACAGCCGGTCCTGGGGACAGATGCGGCCGCAGATCTCGGGAAAGGTGTTGGTGGCCTGGCTCAGCTCATAGGCCTCGCGCAGGCGCCCCTCGGCGGTCAGCCGCAGCCAGTCGGGAATGTTGTTGTGCAGCGGGCAATGGGTCTGGCAGTAGGGCACGCCGCACTGGCTGCAGCGCCCGGCCTGCTCGGCCGCCTTGTCGGCGGCATATTCGGCATAGATCTCCTCGAAATCGTCCCGCCGCTCCTTCGCGCTGCGCTTGCGGGGCATCTCCCGCGGCACGGTGACGAATCTCAGCATCCGGTTGTCGGCCATGCGCGTTTCCCCCTTTCACCCTGCCCTGCCTGCCCGCCCGCCCGGCCCGGGGCCGGCGGGTCCTGCGGCGGGCTGCGCGGCGCGCGGCGCGCCGGGCACGGATGACCGCTCTTAGTCGGAATCGGGCCGCTTGAAAAGTCATGTTTACTTACCTTTGTGGCGCAGCGCGGGATGAAAATTGCCGCGGCCTTCCGGCAGATGGAATTTTAAGGTAAGCATTGCTGTCCTTTTCAGCCGGTCAGCAGCAGCCCCGCCAGCGCGGCGACCCCGACCGCGATGCGCCACCAGGCGAACAGGGCGAAGCCGTGCCGGGCGACGAAGTCGAGCAGCATGCGCACGACGAGCAGCCCGGCGAGGAAGGCGGCGACGAAGCCCGTGGCGATCGAGACCGCATCGGGCGCCTCCAGCAGCGCGCGGTTCTTCCACAGGTCATAGGCGAAGGCGCCGGTCATGGTCGGCATCGACAGGAAGAACGAGAATTCCGCCGCCGAGCGCCGGTCGGCCCCCATGAGCAGCGCCCCCACGATGGTTGCGCCCGAGCGCGACACCCCGGGGATCATGGCGAGGCACTGGAAGATGCCGATCCCCAGCGCCAGCGCGGGGGGAAAGCGCATCGCCTGGGTGTAGCGCGGCCGCGCGGGCGGGCGCCGGTCGACCCACAGCAGCACCACCCCGCCCAGGATCAGGCTTGTCGCGATGACCATCGGGGTCTCGAACAGGATGCCCTTGATGAAGCCATGGGCCAGCACGCCGACGATCGCCGCGGGAAGGAAGGCGAGCAGCACCGCGGCCACGAAGCGGCGCGCGGCGGGATCGGTGGGCAGCGCGCGGGCCACCGCCCACAGCCGGCCGGCATAGACGCCGAGCAGCGCGAGGATGGTGCCGAGCTGGATCAGCACCTCGAAGGCCCGGCCGGTGCTGTGGAAGCCCAGGAAATGGGCGGCGAGCAGCAGATGCCCGGTCGAGGAGACGGGGATGAACTCGGTCAGCCCCTCGAGCACGCCGAGCGCGGCGGAGACGGCCAGCGTGCCCCAGTCCATGCGGTCATTCCCGCAGCCGTTCGGCGGATTCGGTGATCTCCGCATACTGGCCATAGGGCCGGTATGGGTAGAGATAGCTTTCCAGCACCGCATCCATCGCCGTCGGCGTCACGCCCAGATCGGCAAGGCCCGGCATGCCGGGCGCGACGATGTTGTCGCGGCGCAGCATCTCGACCTGGTCGCGGGTCAGCAGCCGGTTGGGCACGAGGCCGAGGCTGAGCGCCGCCGCCGCGTCCAGCACCCCCGCCTGGATCCGCGCCAGCCAGAAGGGCAGGGCGATGATCGGCCGCCGGCGGTGGATGACCCGCAGCATCCGCTCCATTAGCGCGCGGAAGGTCTCCACCTCGGGGCCGCCCAGCTCGAACAGCCCGGGGCGGTCGGCGGTCAGCGCCGCCTCGGCCGCCGCGGCGACATCATCGACATAGACCGGCTGGAAGCGCGTCTCGGCCCCGACGATCGGCAGCACCGGCAGCACCCGCGCCATCGCGGCGAAGCGGTTGAAGAACTGGTCCTCGGGCCCGAAGATGATCGACGGGCGCAGGATGGTGGCGGCGGGAAAGGCGGCGCGCACCAGCGCCTCGCCCTCGGCCTTGCTGCGGGCATAGCGCGCCGGGCTGTCGGGATCGGCCCCGATCGCCGACAGATGCACCAGGCGCTGCACCCCGGCCCCCGCGGCCAGCCGGGCCACGCGCCCGGCCCCCTCGGCCTGGACGGCGTGGAACCGCTGGGGGCCCTGCTCGATCAGGATGCCGACGCAGTTGACCACCGCATCCGCCCCCTCGATCACCCGGGCGCAGGAAGCCTCGTCGCGGATGTTGGCCTGCACCGGCTCGACCTGCCCGACCGCGCCATAGGTGCGCACGAACAGCGCGTCATTGGGCCGGCGCACCGCCACCCGCACGCGCCAGCCCTGACGGGCCATGCGCCGGGCGACGTAACGGCCGACGAAGCCCGAGCCGCCGAAGATGGTCACCAGGGGAGCCGTGCTCGTCATCGCGCCTCTCCGCAATCCGCGTCGCTTCCGGGTCTAAGCGCCCGCCGCATCGGGGGCAAGTCGGAACGCGCGCCGCCGGGGCGGTCCGGCGGCGCGGCGGGAGGACGGGCGCCTGCGCTCAGGCGGGAACCCGGGTCTTGCGCAGATAGGGCAGCACCTCCTCGACCTGGCCGAATCGCTGCCGCGCCTCCTCCGTCGACAGGCTCAGCGCCACGATCATCTCCTCGCCCGGATTCCAGTCGGCGGGGGTGGCCAGGGGCTTGCCGTCGGTGGCGCGGATCGCGTCCAGCGCGCGCAGGATCTCGTCGAAGTTGCGGCCCACCGACATCGGATAGATCAGCATCAGCTTGATGCGCTTGTCGGGCCCGATGATGAAGGTGGTGCGCACCGTCGCGGTGTCGTTGGCGGTGCGCCCGTCGGGCAGATAGGCATCGGCGGGCAGCATGTCGTAGAGCTTGGCGACCTTCAGGTCCGGATCGGCGATGATCGGGAAGTCCATCGGCGCGCCGGCGACCTTCTCGACATCCGCCTTCCAGCGGCGATGGCTGTCCACGTCATCCACCGAGATGCCGATCATCTTGGTTCCCCGCGCGGCGAAATCGGCCGCGCGGCGTGCCGCCGACCCGAATTCGGTGGTGCAGACCGGGGTGAAATCCTTCGGGTGGCTGAACAGGATCGCGTAGCTGTCGCCGATCCAGTCATGGAACCGGATCCGGCCCTCGGTGGTCTCGGCCTCGAAGTCCGGGGCGATATCGTTGATTCGCAGGCTCATCTCGCATTCCCTCCTCGCTGTGCCGCCGTGACACGGGGCTCAGCCCTCGACCTAGGTCGCCTGCCCGCCGCAGACAAGCCGCCAGGATGCCGCGGCGGCCCGGGCGGCATGATTTCCCGCCGGCGGGCGCCGGGGGCGATTGACAAGCGCCGCGCCGCGGCGTAGATGCGCCGCTGTCGCCTGCCCAGGTGGCGGAATTGGTAGACGCGCTAGCTTCAGGTGCTAGTGCCCTTACGGGCGTGGAAGTTCGAGTCTTCTCCTGGGCACCAACGCATTGCGCCCGGTCCTCGCGCCGGGGGGTGCGTGGTCCGCGCGGCCGCGATCCCGTGCGCCCACGGGGCCGGGCCGCGGCGGCGAGGCCGCGCAGGCCCGCGGGCGCAAGGCCGCACGCGCAGGGCCGCAGCGTTGCGACGGGCCGGCAAGCCAATGGGCCGACGGGAAAGCGATGCCGACACATCTGCACATGGGTGACCTTCCCGACGGGCTCGACCTGGGGCCGGTGGTTGCGGTGGACACCGAGACGATGGGCCTCAACCCCCTGCGCGACCGGCTGTGCCTCGTGCAGCTCTCGGCCGGCGACGGCGACGCCCATGTGGTGCAGATCGCCCGCGGCCAGCGCACGGCGCCGAACCTGACCCGGATTCTGGCCGACAGGGGCACGCTGAAGCTGTTCCACTTCGCCCGCTTCGACATCGCGGCGCTGCAGGCCGCCTTCGGCGTGGTCACGGCGCCGGTCTACTGCACCAAGATCGCCTCGCGCCTGGTGCGCACCTATACCGACCGGCACGGGCTGAAATATCTGGTGCAGGAGCTTCTGGGCATCGACCTGTCCAAGCAGCAGCAGTCGAGCGACTGGGGGGCGCAGACGCTGACCCCCGCCCAGCTGGACTATGCCGCGGGCGACGTGCTGCATCTGCACCGGCTGAAGGAGGCGCTGGACGCCCTGCTGGAGCGCGAGGGGCGCAGCGCCCTGGCCCGGGCCTGCTTCGATTTCCTGCCCACCCGCGCCGCGCTCGATCTCGCGGGCTGGTCCGAGGTGGACATCTTTGCGCACTGAACCCCCGCCACAGGCCGGATCCGCCGCCCGCGCGGCGCTCGACCACGACAGGCTGGTGGCCACCGGCCGCCGGGTGCTGGGCATCGAGGCGGCGGCGCTGGCCAGCTTCGCCGAATGCCTCGATGCCCGCTTCGCCCGGGCGGTCGAGGTGATGCTGGGCGCCACCGGCCGGGTGATCGTGTCGGGGATGGGCAAGTCGGGCCATGTCGCGCGCAAGATCGCCGCGACGCTGGCCTCGACCGGAACCCCGGCACAGTTCGTGCATCCGGGCGAGGCGAGCCATGGCGACCTGGGCATGGTCACCCGCAACGACGTGGTGCTGCTCCTGTCCAATTCGGGCGAGACCGCCGAGCTGGCCGACCTGATCGAGCATACCCGCCGCTTCGGCATTCCCCTGATCGGCGTGGCCAGCCGCGAGGACAGCACCCTGATGCGCGCCGCCGACGTGGCGCTGCCGCTGCCGCGCGCCGACGAGGCCTGCCCCAACGGCCTGGCCCCCACCACCTCGACCACGCTGACCATGGCGCTGGGCGACGCGCTGGCCATCGCCCTGATGGAGACCCGCGGCTTCCGGCCCGAGCATTTCCGCCTGTTCCACCCCGGCGGCAAGCTGGGCGCGCGGCTGATCAAGGTGGCCGACCTGATGCATGGCCCCGAGGCGCTGCCCCTGGTGGGCGAGGATGCGCCGATGGGCGAGGTGCTGATCGAGATGAGCCGCCGCGGCTTCGGCGTGGCCGGGATCGTGGACGCCGAGGGGCGGCTTGCCGGCGTGATCACCGATGGCGACCTGCGCCGGCACATGGCGGGGCTGCTGGAACGGCGGGCGGGCGAGGTGATGACCCGCGGCCCGCGCACCATCCGCCCCGATTCGCTGGCGGGCGAGGCGCTCGGCCTGATGAACGCGGCCAAGATCACCTGCCTGTTCGTCACCGACGGCCCGGGCGGGCGGCCACTGGGTATCCTCCACGTCCATGACTGCCTGCGCGCCGGGGTGGGCTGAGCCATGGCGCGCAGGCGGCTCGGCCGCTATTCCCGCGCCGTCCGCTTCCTGCGCGTCGCGCTGCCGCTCGCGGCGTTGGCGCTGATGAGCACGATCTTCCTGTTCACCCGCGACGGGCCGGCGCCGGGGATCCGCTTCTCGGCCCGCGACTTCGCCGCACTGCAGCAGGGCCTGCGCCTGTCGCTGCCGCGCTTCTCGGGCACCACCGAGGCCGGAGAGCCCTTCGTGGTCAGCGCCGACTGGGCGCTGCCCGACGCCCCCGATCCCGCCGAGATCCGGCTGCATGCGATCCGCGCCACCATCACCCTTGCCGACGGGCGCGAGGTGGCGCTGACCGCGGCCGACGGGCTGCTGATGCCCCGCGCCCAGACCGTGGAGCTGACCGGCGGCGTGGAGGTGACCACCACCGACGGCTACCGGGCCGAGACCGACCGCGCCAGCGCCGACCTGCGCCGGCGCATCCTGACCGCCCCGGGCCCGGTCACGGCCGAGGGGCCGCTCGGCCGCATCGAGGCCGGCCGGCTGAGCGTGCTGCGCCCCGATCCGCGCGAGGATCCCGATGCCGAGGAGCTGATTGTCTTCGAGGATCGCGTTCGGCTAGTCTACCGGCCGGGCGTGGCTCCGCCACAAAGATGAAGGGGTTTTCATGACGGCTCTGCCGCGGTTCGGGCTCCTGGCCCTCGCCCTGATCCTGTCGGCCGCGGGCGCCGCCGCGCAGCAGTCGCCCTTCGGCTCGTTCAAGCATGACGCCACCCAGCCGATCGAGATCACCTCGGACCGGCTGACCGTGAACCAGACCCGCAAGGTCGCCACCTTCGCCGGAAACGTCATCGCCGGGCAGGGCACGCTGCGGCTGACCGCGGCCGAGGTGCAGGTCTTCTACGACGCCGATCCCGCCGCGGCCGACAGCGGCACCGGCCGCATCCGCCTGATGAAGGCGACGGGCCGGGTGTTCCTGTCGAACGGGACCGAGGCGGCGGAAGGCGACTGGGCCGAATACGACGTCGCCCGCGGCATCATCACCATGGGCGGCAATGTGCTGCTGACCCAGGGCGAGAATGCCGTGGCGGGCGAGGAGCTGTGGATCGATCTTAATGCCGGGGTGGGCGAGATCAAGGGCCGGGTGCGCACCGTCTTCCAGCCGGCCCGGCGCGACGGGAACGACTGACGCCGATGGCCCGGCCCGAGACGCCGCATCTGGAACTGGCCGCCGAGTCCGGCGGGCTCGAGGTGCACGGGCTGGGCAAGAGCTTCCGCCGCCGCCCGGTGCTGCGCGATGTCAGCCTGCGGCTGCGGCGCGGCGAGGTGGTCGGCCTGCTCGGCCCCAACGGCGCGGGCAAGACCACCTGCTTTTATGCCATCACCGGGCTGATCCGGCCCGAGGCCGGCAGCATCACCATCGACGGCCGCGACGTGACGCTGCTGCCGATGTATCGCCGGGCGCGCAAGGGGCTTGGCTATCTGCCGCAGGAGGCCTCGATCTTTCGCGGCCTCAGCGTCGAGGACAACATCCGCGCGGTGCTGGAGCTGACCGAGCGCGACCGGGCGCGGCGCGAGAACCAGCTTGACGAGCTTCTGGCGGAATTCTCGATCACCCATCTGCGCCGCGCCCCGGCCGTGGCGCTGTCGGGGGGCGAGCGGCGCCGGGTCGAGATCGCCCGCTGCCTCGCCGGCCGCCCGCGCTACATCCTGCTCGACGAACCCTTCGCCGGCGTCGATCCGATCGCGGTGGGCGATATCCGCGCGCTGGTGCGCCACCTCAAGGATCGCGGCATCGGCGTCTTGATCACCGACCACAATGTGCGCGAAACTCTCGAAATCATCGACCGCGCCTATATCCTGCATGGCGGAACGGTCCTGATGAGCGGCTCGCCCCAGGAGGTGGTGGCGGACCGCAACGTGCGGCGGGTCTATCTGGGCGAGGGTTTCCGGATCTGACGCCGGACCCGCGCCGCCAGACAGAAGGGGTGCGATGGCCATCCGACAGCGGCTGGAGCTTCGGCAGTCCACCCAGCTGGTGATGACCCCGCAGCTGCGTCAGGCGATCGGGCTGCTGCAGATGTCCAATCTCGACCTGGCGGGCTTCCTGGCCGAGGAGATGGAGCGCAACCCGCTCCTGGAACTCGCCGATCCCGCGCCGCCCGCCCTGGCCGCCGCCCCCGCGCCGCCCGCGGCCGACACCCCCGGGGCGGCCGATCTCGACGCCCCGCGCGACTCGCTTTATGACGAGGCGGTGGCCGACCTGCAGACCGCATGGCGCGGCCGCGCGGGGGGGGCGGGCGCGATCGCCCCCGCCGAGGGGGCCGAGGCGCTGGCCATGCCGCCCAGCCTGCGCAGCCATCTTCTGGGCCAGATCGGCCTGGTCGCCGCCCCCGCCCCGGCGGTGGCGCTGGCCAGGCTACTGGTCGACGAGCTGGAGGAGGATGGCTATCTGCGCGCGTCCGACGAGGAGCTTTGCGCCCGCCACGGGGTGGGGCCGGGGCTTCTGGCCGAGGCGCTGGCGATCCTGCGCGGCTGCGAGCCGGCCGGAGTGGGGGCGCGCGATCTCGCCGACTGCCTCGCCCTGCAGCTGGCCGAACGCGGACGGCTGGACGACGCGATGCGGGCGCTGCTCGACCGGCTGCCACTGCTGGCCGAGGGCGGGCCGGACCGCCTCGCCGCCGCGCTCGGAACCGACATCGACCGGCTGGCCGGGATGCTGGCCGAGATCCGCAGGCTCGACCCCCGCCCGGGGCTCGCCTTCGCCCCAGGCGACAACCGCCCCACCGTGCCCGACATCCTGTTGCGCCGCGGCCCCGATGGCGGAAGGGTCGTCGAGCTGAACCCCGACAGCCTGCCGCGGCTGATCGTCAACCGCGGCTATGCCCGGCGCGTCGCCGCCCGGAACCCGGCCGCCCGCGGCTTCCTCGCCGAATGCCGCGCCAGCGCCAGCTGGCTGGAACGCGCCCTGGACCAGCGCGCGCGCACGATCCTGGCGGTGGCCGCCGAGATCGTCCGCCGGCAGGACCGCTTCTTCGACGAAGGCGTCGCCGCGCTGTCCCCGATGACGTTGCGCGAGGTGGCCGAGGCGGTGGGGATGCATGAATCGACCGTCAGTCGCGTCACCGCGGGCAAGACGCTGGCCTGCGAGCGGGGGCTGATCGAGCTGCGCTTCTTCTTCAGCACCGCGCTGTCGGCGCGCGATGGCGGGGCGGCACATTCGGCCACCGCAATCCGCGACATGATTCGCCGCCTGATCGCGGCCGAGGATCCGCGCCGGCCGCTGTCGGACGACGCGATCATGGACAAGTTGCGCGACCAGGGCGTCGACATCGCCCGGCGCACTGTCGCAAAATACCGCGAGGCGCTGCGGATTCCCTCGTCGGTCGAACGGCGCCGGCGTGCGGCCGCGACCGTGGGAAGGGTGATTGACAGGCCAGGGCACCCTACATAGGGTCCGCGCGCCCGGGCGGCGGCCCTGGCCCGGGCGCGGCATTTGCTGGGAGGGACGATGCGCATCCAGGTCACCGGAAAGCAGATCGATGTCGGCGAGGCGCTGCGCGGCCATGTGGCCGAGCGTCTCGACGAGGCGGTCCGCAAATATGCCGAGCGTCCCGTCGACGCCATGGTCACCTTCTCGCGCGATGCGCATGAATTCGTGTGCGACGCCGCGGTGCACCTGTCCACGGGCATGACCGCCAAGGCCGAAAGCCGCAAGACCGACATCTATGCCGCCTTCGACAGCTGCCTCGAGCGGATGGAAAAGCAGCTGCGCCGCTACAAGCGGCGGCTGAAGAACCATCACCAGCGCCGCGAGGGGCGCGAGCTGCCGGCGATCGAGGCCGCCTACAGCGTCCTGGCGCCCGAGCCGGAGGAGGAGGAGGTCCCCGATTCGTTCCAGCCGGTCATCGTGGCCGAGACGCGGATGGTGATCCGCACCCTGACGGTGGGCGAGGCGGTGATGCAGATGGAGCTGGCGGAGGCGCCGCTGCTGTTCTTCCGCAACGAGGCCCATGGCGGGATCAACGTCGTCTACCGTCGCGCCGACGGAAACATAGGATGGGTCGACCCGCGCAACCTGCCCAACGGCTGAACCCGGTCGCCGGCAACCCGAGACGGAGCGGATGATGGTGCTGGAGCTTTCCGACCTGCTTTCCCCCGAGGCGGTTCAGGGCAATCTCAGATCGGCCAGCAAGAAGCGGGTGCTGCTCGACCTCGCGGCCCTTGCCGCCGAGGCCTACGGCCTTGCCGAGGCGGATGTCTTCTCGGCCGTCCAGGACCGCGAGCATCTGGGGCCGACCGGCATGGGCCGCGGCATCGCCATCCCCCATGCCCGCCTCGACGGGCTGTCGCGGGTCGTGGGCTGTTTCGCGCGGCTGGCCCGCCCGGTCGATTACGAATCGGTCGACGGGCAGCCGGTGGATCTGGTGTTCCTGCTGCTGGCCCCGCGCGATTCGGGGGCGGAGCATCTGAAGGCGCTGGCGCGGGTCTCGCGCCTGCTGCGCGACCCCACGGTGTGCGAGAAGCTGCGCTCCACCGAGGATCCGCAGGCACTCTATGCCATCCTGACCGAACCGGCCGCCTCACAGGCCGCCTGAGGGCGGCGGGCTGTCGCCGCGCGCCCCCACGAGCGCGTGGTCATCGGGATAGAGCCGCGCCACCGCCCGGCCCAGTTCCGGCGTCCAGATCTCGGCCGCATCCACCAGCCGCCCCGGCCCGCCGGCATCCAGAAGCCGGTCATCCGCCTGGCTCAGCCGGTGCAGGCGGCGCAGGAAGCGCCCCGCCTCCGCCCCCTGCCCCGGGCGCAGCACCAGCGTCACCGGCAGCACCGCGGCCAGCGCCCGCAGGCAGTCGACCTGCGGCGCCCAGACCGGATCGATCCGGATGGTGCTGCGTCCGGCCAGATTGTCTTCCAGAAAGGACAGGAAGGCGGCGAAGGCGGCGCGATGCGCGGCGATGTCCCCGGCCCGGTCGGGCCCGGGCAGCGCCAGACCATGATCGCGGACCAGCGCGGCGCGGATGCGCGGAAAGCCCTTGCCATCGGGCCAGGCGATGCAATCGCGAAAGGCGGCATGGATGCGGGCGAAGGGATGGCGGGTCAGCGCGACGACGCTGCCGATCCGGCCCTTGCGCGCCTCGGCCTGCAGCCGCGCCCGCGACAGGCCGCTGCGCACCGGACCCGCCGCGGCCTCCAGCCAGCGCCGCGCCGGGCCCGCCGCGACCCCCGGCAGCGGTGCCAGCACCACCCCGCCGGCGAGAAGCAGGCCGCGCGCATCGACCCGCGGCATCCTCTCGGCGCGCGGGGTGGCGGCGGTCAGCGCCTCGGGATTGGTGACATGCGCACTCAGCGGCCCGGGATTCTGGCGCACCAGCGTCGGCGCGATCCGCTCCAGCCGGTGGGCCGAGCCCAGATGCGCGGCCAGCCCGTTGATCAGGGCGAGATCCTTCAGCTCGTCATGGCGGATCGCGAAGGCGGTCTGCCCGGCGCTGCGCATCATGCGCGCGAAGCGGTCGTGGAAGCCCGCGACCCGCGCCGCCCAGGCGGCCAGCGCGTCGGGGTCGACCGTGACGCGGGCGCTGCGGCGGCGATCGGGGTCGGTCAGCAGCCATTGTCCGGTCTTCTGCGCGATCAGCAGCGAGACGAAGCTCTCCTCGGCCGGGCGGGTCAGCACCACCCGTGCGCAGGCGGGATCGGCGGCGATATGGGCCAGCACCCGGGCATCATGGTCATCGAAGATCCGGAAGCCCGGGATGCGGCCGCCTGCCACCCCGATCATCCGTTCGATCAGCGCCAGGGGATCGCGGTCGCGGTCTTCCCGGGTGATGCCGTGGAAGGAATCCTGCCCCGGGCCGCCGACGAAGGCGGGGTTGAACAGCTCGCCATGGCAGATCAGGTCGGGGAACTGGTTCAGGCTGCGCTGAAGCAGGTTCGAGCCGGTGCGCATCGTCGCGACGATGGCGAAGTAGCGCGGGCGGCTCATTCCCCGACCGCGCGCAGCGTCGCCGCCCCGTCGCGGGCCTCGCGGCCGAGCCGCGCGCGCTCGGCCGCGCGCAGCCGCGGCGCGTCCGCATGGCCCAGACGCGCGGCGAAATCGGCCAGACCGTCGAGCCGCGGCAAGGGCAGGGCCGGCACCGGGGCCGCCTCGCCCCAGGCCTCGGCCAGCACCGCGCCCAGGACCCCGGCGGGATCGGCGAGGAGATCGGCCAGATGCCAGATCCGCGCCGCCGCCGCCGTGACCGGGGGCGAGGGCGGCGCCAGCCGCGGCGCATGGCCCGGTCCGGGCCCGGCCCGGAAGGCGGCCAGAAGCTCCGCCCCCTCCAGCCGCAGGATGCGGGCATTGGGATCGCGGGCGATGAAGGCCATCATCTGCGGATGATCGCCCGGGCAGAGCTGCAGGCTCACCTGCGCCGCATCCTCATGGCGCAGCAGCGCGATCAGGAACTGGTCGGGCGCGCGGTCGCGGATGCGGGGATTGGCGGGCAGGTTCCCGGTCCAGACCGGGGCGCCATCGGCGAATTCCACCCGGTCGGGGGCGAACAGGCGCCCATGGCTGACCCGGCCCGGGGCGCCCAGCGCACGATGCCAGCCGGGCAGCAGGGCGTCGAAGCCGTCGAAGACCAGATAGGGCCGCGGCGTTGCCTGCTGGGGGCTGTGCCAGCGGCAGGGAAAGCGCCCCATGCCCAGCACGCCGGGCCGTCCCTCGCAGCGCAGCTGGCGCGCTTCGGCGAAGGGGCGCTCCACCGGGCGGGGCTCGAGACGGGTGCCGCGCGGCGCGACCCCGGCGGGATCGAGGAAGCGGGCATAGAGCCCCTCGGCGCCCCGCCAGATCTTGCGGGCGAAGAAGTGATCGGTCTGGACCAGCAGCTCGGCATGGTCGTCGTAGAACAGATGCGGCCTGCCCCAGTGGTCGAAGCGCGAGAAGGTCAGCGACCGGCTGTCGATGCGCAGGGCGTGGCGGCGCGCCAGCGTCTGGAAATAGGTCTCGTCGGGAATCCAGCTCCAGCGGAAGAAGCGGTCGAATTCCCGCCGGCGCGGATCCTCGAGGATCGCCTGCAGCGTCCGGCGGGTCAGGCACCACCATTGCGAGCCGAGATGCGGCTCGATCCCCGGGGGCAGGCGGCGGCGCAGCCCCAGGCGCCGCTGCACCTCGACCCAGCGGTCGAACAGCCAGCGATGGCGCCGCCAGGACAGCGGAAAGCGCAGGGTGAAGCGCTCCTCGCTCAGCCCGTCCTGGACCCAGGCGCCGATGCGAAGATCGACGCTCTCGATGAAGTCGGTATCGGGATGGGCGGCCAGGAAGCCGCGCAGATCGTCCAGCGCGCGGACCGGCAGGCATGCGCCCGAGATCAGCGCGACATGGCTGACATGGGGAAATTCGCGCAGCAGCAGCCCGGCCGCCTCCTGCGTCGCGCGCACGATCGCGAAGCTTCCCCATTCGCTGCGCAGCCGGCGGGTGAAACGCACGGCCATGCGCCCGTCGCACAGGCTGCGCATGCCCGCCAGACGGTCCGCGGGCACGCGGGCATCGACATGGACCGCCACCGGGCAGCCCTGCCCGGCGAGGAAGCGCGCCAGCTGCGCCGCCCGGTCCAGATTCTCGTGGGCCAGCATCACGAAGCCGGGTGTCACAGCCATCCCCCCGCCGAAATCAGACCCAGCCCGTGCAGCTGCCGCCAGCCCTCGTACCGCGTCGATCGCGGCGTCCACAGCGGCCGGTCCATCTGCCGGGCATAGGCGGCATATTCGCGCGCGCCGGCATAGTGCTGGCGGCGCCGAAGCTCCTCGGCCGCCTTCTCGCCCAGAAGATGGACGAATTTCGCATGCAGCAGCGCACCACAGGGCTTCTCTCCGCCCCATTCCTCATAGACGCGGTTGAGCCCCCGCGGCAGCAGCGCATGGGTCGAGCTGACATAGGCGTAGTGGCTTCGCCAGCGCACCAGCGGAATCTTGTTCAGCGCCGGGGCGAGTTCGGGCCGGTCGGCGAAATGCACCCGCTGGCGCGGCCCGCCCTGGATCCACAGATTGCCGTGGCGCGCGTCGCGGCGCAGCTGATAGCTGGCCGCATCGAAATAGGGCGCCACCGTCACCGGATCGACCCGGGGGCCGAGCACCGCCCCGGACAGCGGCCCCCGGGGATAGAGGTCGATCAGCAATGCGCCATAGGCCTTCAGCCCCGCGGCATCGAGCCAGTCGCACAGCGCCGCCAGAGGCCGGCTGTCCATGTGCGGATAGACGAGGAACTCGTCGGCATCGACGGTCAGCGTCCAGTGCCCGCTGCCGTATCGGCCCAGCAGATGGTTCATCCAGTCCATCCCGTAGCGGGCCTGCCGGTAGCCCGCCCCGGTGACCCAGACCGAGCAATCGGCCTGGTCGGCGAGGAAGCCGGCGCCGCCATCGGTGGAATCATTGTCGACGAACAGGAAATGGCCCACCCCCAGCCGGCGGTAGTAGTCGAGGAAGAAGGGCAGGCGCACCGCCTCGTTGCGGATGGTGGCGAACAGCAGGATGTCGCCGGGGCGGATCCGGCCGGTGCGCTGCGCCAGCGGCGCGAGCTGGAACGACTTCGCATGCGCCCGCCAGCGGCGCGCCTTCCGCTCCAGACGCAGGCGATACGCTCTCAGTGGCCGCACCCGTCCGCCCCCTGCTTGCGAGGCCAAGACGATCGCGGGAATTTGGCAAAATCAAGCCAGAACCCGTGCGACCGTCTCGAAATGACACGGCCAGAGCATGGCGGCCACATCTTGCGCCATGGTTAACGGCGCGCGGGGCGGCCGCGCCGCCAGCGAACGCACCGCCCCCGCCCAGGCCGCGCGATCGCCGGGGGGCAGATAGACCGCCCGCGGCCCCCCCGCCTCGCGCAGCGCCGGCAGATCCGACAGGATCGCGGGCAGGCCCATTGCCCGCGCCTCGGCGGCGGGCAGGCCATAGCCCTCGGCAAGGCTGGGCATCAGCAGCGCATGGCAGCGCGCCATCAGCCCCGCCAGCGCCGCGTCGGAAAGCGGGCCATGCACCCGCACCCGGGGCGGGGGATCGGCAAGCCGGGCAAGAAGCCGCGCATCCGCCCATCCCGGGCGGCCCACCACATGCAGGACCGGCGCCGCGGCGCCCAGCATCTGCCACACGTCCAGAAGCAGGTCATGGCCCTTGCGCGGCTCGATGGTGCCAAGCACCAGACAGCAGGGCTCGGGATCGGGGGCCCACACCCGCGCCGGCGGATCCACCCCGGGCGCAACCGGGTGGATCGGCGGCGCATCCAGGCCCCAGCGCCCGAGCCAGGCCGCGACCCGGGCCGCGCTGTCATGCGAGGGGGTCAGGATCGCGTCGGCCATCGCCGCCGCCCGCAGCAGGGCGGGAAATCGCCGGACCGAGGCGCGGCTGGCGAAGGCCGGATGATCGAGCGGGATGGTGTCGTGGATCATCACCACCCGCCGGACCCCCATGCGGGCCAGCGCGCGCATCCCCGCCTCGTCCAGGCCGGCATGGCCCAGATTGAACCACACCCCGCCATTGATTCCGGGCGGCGGGTCGCGCCGGCCCGTGCGCCGGGCGAGGCTGGCCGCGCGGCGCACCGCCTCGGGACGGCGCGAAAGCATGCCGCGCAGATCCAGCCGCGCGGATGCCCCCTCGCGCAGCAGCGCAAGCCCCGCCGCGCGGGGGAACCATCGCCGCCCCCCGGGAATGCGGGCGGTGAACCACAGATCGGCGCGCGGCGACAGATGGGCGATCCAGGCGGCCTCGATGCGGTCGATCCCGGTGGGCGTGTCGCGATCGATGCGCGACAGGCTGCGGGTGATGTCGATCACCACCGGCCCGGGCAGGGCCGGCGCCCCGGCCGCCGGATCAGGCGGCGAAGCCATTCCCGCGGTGCCAGGCCCAGGCATCGGCGATCATCCGTTCCAGCGACGACCGCCGCGGCTGCCAGCCCAGTTCCCGCGCCGCCCGCGCCGAGCCCGAGACCAGGCTGACCGCATCCCCCGGCCGGCGCGGCCCCTCCACCACAGGCACCCGGCAGCCGGTCACCGCCTCGGCCGCGGCGATCACCTCGCGCACCGTATAGCCGGTGCCGGTGCCCAGGTTGAACACCCCGCCCTCGCCCCCGGCCATCAGCCGCGCCAGCCCCGCCAGATGGGCATCGACCAGATCGCAGACATGGACATAGTCGCGGATGCAGGTGCCATCGCGGGTGGGATAGTCGCTGCCATGCACGGTCAGCGCCGGCCGCCGACCCATCGCCGCCATCAGCGTCAGCGGAATCAGATGCGTCTCGGGGTCGTGGAACTCGCCAATCTCGCCGTCCGGATCGGCCCCGGCGACGTTGAAATAGCGAAACGACACCCAGCCCAGCCCGTGGGCGGCGGCGAAGTCGCGCAGCATGTCCTCCACCGCCCGCTTCGAGGCGCCATAGGCGTTGAGCGGCATCTGCGGGCTGGTCTCGTCGAGCAGCACGCCATCCTGTTCGCCATAGGTGGCGCAGGTCGAGGAGAAGACGATGCGCCTGACCCCGGCCGACAGCATCGCCTCGATCAGGTTCAGCGATCCCAGCACATTGTTGCGCCAGTAGCGGCCGGGATCGCGCGACGCCTCGCCCACATTGGACAGCGCCGCGAAATGCATCACCGCATCGGGCCGGTGCGCCGCCATTACCGCGTCGAGCCGCGCGCGGTCGGTCAGGCAGCCCTGCTCGAACGGTCCGAAGCGCACCGCATCGCGCCAGCCGGTGACCAGGCTGTCATAGGTCACCGGCACATGGCCGGCCGCCCTGAGCGCCTTGCAGGCATGCGCGCCGATATAGCCCGCCCCGCCGGTGACCAGGATCGTCGCCATCGCTCCTCCGGCCGGCTATTCCGCCGCATGCGGCATGGCGAGGATCTCGTGCAGGAAACCGGCGAACTCGTCGCGAAGCTCGGGCCGCGACAGGGCGAAGGCGACGGTGGCCTGCAGATAGCCCGCCTTCGAGCCGCAATCATAGCGCTGGCCCTCGAAACGGAAGCCATGCACCGGCTGGCCGCGGGCGATCTCCTGCTGGATGGCGTCGGTCAGCTGCACCTCGCCGCCCGCGCCGCGGCGGATGCGCCCGAGGCTGCGCAGCACCGAGGGGGTCAGGATGTAGCGGCCGATCACCGCATGGCGCGACGGCGCCGCCTCGATGGAAGGCTTCTCGACGATGCCGCGGGCGCGGACCAGCGCGCCCTTCTCCTCGGCGACGTCGAGGATGCCGTAATTGGGCACCTTCTCGCGGTCGACCAGCATCGTGGCCAGCATGCAGCCGCCGATCCCGGCATGGGCCTCGATCATCTCGCCCAGGCAGGGCCGGTCCGACGCGATCACGTCGTCGGGCAGCACCACGGCGAAGGGTTCCTCGCCGATCAGCCGCCGCGCGCACCAGACCGCATGACCCAGGCCCAGCGGCTCCTTCTGCCGGACATAGGCGATGGCTCCGCTGTCCATGTCGGTCTGCTTGAGGATCTCGAGCAGGTCGCGCTTCTTGCGCCGGCGCAAGGCCTTCTCGAGCTCGGGCGCCGAGTCGAAATAGTCCTCCAGCGCGCTCTTGCCGCGCGAGGTCACGAAGATGAATTCCTTGATGCCCGCGGCGCGGGCCTCGTCGATCGCATACTGGATCAGCGGCCGGTCGACCAGCGTCAGGATCTCCTTCGGGATCGACTTGGTGGCCGGCAGGAACCGCGTGCCCAGACCGGCCACGGGAAATATCGCCTTGGTGATCCTCTTGCGCACGTCAACCTCTCGATCTCTACCGTTCAACCTGTCACGGGCCAGCGTGCGGCCCGCCGCGGGGGCCGCGCCGGCCGGCCGGGCGGGGCACCGCCTGCTGCCCTGGCGAATGTCCCGAAACTAGCGCAAATCCTTGCCGACCGCATGGAAAACTTGCCGCAGGGTTAACCCTGCCCGCCGGGATGTTGCAACCCCACAACCGGGGGCGGGTCCGCATCGAACGGCCCGCGCAGGCAGGCGGCGCGGGCGCGCTCGGCCGCCATCCGGCCCGCGCGCCCGGCCCGCGGCCCGGCCCATTCGCCGCGCCGTGCCCGGCCCAGCGCCCCGCCGGCGTGAACCCAGATGCCCGGGGGTTCGAAGCGGACCGTGAGCCGGCCCACCCCCCAGCCCAGCCGGATCACCGTCACCTCCGCCCCGGCCTGCGCGGCGGCGCGTGCTTCGGGCGGGATGCCGCGGCGGCACGAAAAGCACAGCCGCCGCACCGGCCCGCGCGCCGGGGCGAAGCGCACCGGCGGCGCGGCGGCGGGGCCGTCCCCAGGAAGGCCGGTGGCGAACGGGCGGCCCAGCCCGTCCGCGATTCCGGCATCCAGCCCCTGCAGCAGCCGCGCCGCGGCGGGGGGCTCGATCAGCCCGGCCAGCATGCGGCGCAACACCGAAGCCCTGCGCCGGGCGCGGAACTCGGCCAGCGCGGCGGCCCGCATCCCCTCCGGCGCGTGGCGGCGCAGGAACAGCGCCACGGCGGCGCCAACCTCGAACAGGTCGCGCGGAACCCCCCGCGGACCACGCCGGGCCGAGGGGGCCGCGGCATGGTGCACCACCGCGCGCGGCGCCAGCGCCAGCCGCCAGCCGAGCGCGGCGAGCCGGCGGTCGAGATCGGTCTCGTCATGGAAGAAGCGGAACGCCGCGTCGAAGCCCCCCGCGGCCACCAGAGCGTCGCGGCGGAAGGCGCAGCAGGTGCCGGGGGTCTTGACCACCCAGCCCGGGGGCAGGTCGGGGATCACCGGCGGGCCGAATTGCGGCGCATCGACCGGCCTTTCGCGCCCGCAGGCGTCGATGGCCAGGCCCTGCGCTTCCCAGTCGACCCCGTTCGGCCCCAGCACCACGCCGCCCACCCCGCCGACATCGGGGGCGAGGAACCCGGCGCAAAGCGCGTCGAGCCAGCCCGGCTCGGGCACCGCGTCATCGTCCAGAAAGGCGATGAGCTGACCCGCGGCCGCGGCGATCGCGGCATTGCGGGCGGCCGCGACATTGCCCGCCGGTGCGGGCACATGCCGCAGCCGCGCCCGCCAGGGCGCCAGCGCGGGGGCATCCAGACAGCCGGGCGGGCCGGCGATGACGACCTCGAAATCCCGCATGCGCTGGAAGCCGAGCGCCATGAGCGCCAGCGCCAGCCGGCCGGGCCGCGCGCCCTCGGTGGGGATGACGACGCTGACCGCCGGGGCGGGGACGGTCACGGTATGCCGGCCGCCTTCAGGATCGCCTCGATCCGGGCGATATCCACGGGGTTGTTCAGCTCCCAGAACCGCGCCCCGCCGGCCTCGACCTCGACACAGGCCACGGGCACCCCCCGTTCGAGGAAGCGCAGCTGCTCGAGCCCCTCCCACAGCTCCAGCGGCCCGGGCTGCCAGCGCGGATAGGCGGCGAGCGCGTCGGGACGATAGGCATAGACCCCCACATGATGGAAGACGGGGACCGTCTCCTCCGGACCGATCGGGCGGCCGGTGTGGGGGATGACCTCCTTGGAGAAATAGAGCGCGTTGCCGCGGGCGTCGAACACCGCGGTGGTGCCGCCCACCCGCCCCGCGGCGCGGTCGGCAAGGAAGCTGTCCAGCGCGGCGCGGTCGCAGCGCAGCACCGGGGTGGCGACCCGGGCATCCTGCCGCGCCTGCATCGCCGAGATCAGCGCGGAGACGAAACCCGGCGGGGTCAGCGGCGCGTCGCCCTGCAGGTTGACGACCAGATCATATCCCCCGCCCAGCGCCTCGTGCGCGGCGGCACAGCGTTCGGTGCCGTTGGCGCAGCCCGCGGGGGTCATCACCACTTCGGCGCCGAATTCCGCGCAGGCCGCGCGGATGCGTTCGTCATCGGTGGCCACGACCACCCGTTCCACCCCGGGCACCGCGCGGGCGGCCTCCCAGCTGCGCCGGACCAGCGGCTTGGCCGCGCCGGTCGCCCCCCTCAGCGGCGCCAGCGGCTTGCCGGGAAAGCGGGTCGAGGCGTAGCGGGCGGGAATGACGATCAGCGTGCGCATCGGGCCATCAGCCGGCGATCAGCGTGACACCGGGGACATGGGCGATGAAGAAGGGATTCTCCCAGCCCGGCTTGCCATAGGTCAGCGGACGGTGGTCGTCGAAGCGCACCACCCGCCCCCCCGCGCCAAGCAGCACGGCATGGCCCGCGGCGGTGTCCCATTCCATGGTCCGCCCCAGCCGGGGATAGAGGTCGGCCGCGCCGCAGGCCAGAAGGCAGAATTTCAGCGAGGACCCGGCGGCGACGAATTCGGCGACCCGGTAGCGGGCGATGTAGGCATCGGTGGCCGCGTCGCGATGGGATTTCGATGCCACCACGCGCAGCGCGTCCGGATCGGGCCTGGCCACGCCCAGCCGGCGGGCATCGTCGATCCGCCCGGGCAGCAGCGTCCCCTGCTCCTCCATGCTCGCGCCGGTCTCGTCGGTCCAGAACAGGCGCGCCTGGGCGGGGGCATAGACCACGCCGCGGGTCGGCACGCCCTGCTCGACCAGCGCGATGTTCACCGTGAAGTCGGTGCGGCGGCCGACGAATTCCTTCGTCCCGTCCAGCGGGTCGACCAGGAAGAACCGCGCCCCGGGGCGCTGGTCGTGGCTTGCCGCCTCCTCCTCGGTGATCACTGGGATGTCGGGAAAGGCGGCGCGCAGCCCCTCGCGGATCAGCCTGTCGGCGGCATCGTCGGCCTCGGTGACCGGGCTGCGGTCGGTCTTGGCGCGCACCTCGAAATCGGGCGCGTGATAGACCTGCATGATCGCCGCGCCCGCCTCGAGCGCCAGCCGCCGGCTGACCTCGCAGATCCTCGCATAGTCCATCAACGCTTCCTTTCCCTGACCCCGGCAGATTATGCCGCGCTTGCCGGCGCGGCCGCGCGGCGTTTCTATAGCGGTCCGGGCGGCTTCTGTCTGCGGGAATCCGCACCCGCGCGGGCAGGCGCCGGAATCGATGCGGGAGGGGCTCGATGCAGGGCATCAGGCGGGTTCCGACGCTGCTTGGCGGCGCGCTTCGGCTGATCGAGGTGCTGAAGGCGACGGTGGTCCACGTCATACGGCAGGAGACGGGGCGCTCCGCGCTGGGCTTCGTCTCGGCGATGACGCGGCCGCTGATCCTGCTGGCGACCTTCCTGGTCATCATCGAGGTGATGGGCGTGCGCGGCATCGCGATCCGCGGCAACACGGTGACCTTCCTGATGACCGGGATCATCTGCTTCCTGACCCATGTCACGGCGGTGCAGAAGGTGGCCGCGGCGCTGCGCAAGGCGCGCGGCTTCATGCACCACGCCCCGGCCTCGCTGGCGCTGTTCGTCTTCGCGCAGGCGGTCGGCGCGCTCTATCTCAACCTCCTGGCCGGGCTCGGGGTCTGGCTGGTGGCCGAACTGTCCGGGCACGGGCTCGGCATCCTGCACCCGGCGGGGATGATCCTGCCCTATCTGCTGTCCTGGGCCAGCGGGGTGGGGGTGGGGATGATCCTGCTGGCGCTGTCGCATCACGCCCCGACCGCGGCCGAAGTGACGGCGGCCGTCTACACCCGAGTGCAGTTCTTCACCTGCGGCAAGTTCTGGGCCGCGAACATCATGCCGATCGGGCTGGTCGACTACGCGGTGTGGAACCCGCTTCTGCACACCATCGACCAGATGCGCGGGGCGGCCTTCGTGAACTACACCCCCCAGCATACCGAGCTGGCCTATCCCGCGATCTTCACCGCCGTCGTCCTGGTGATCGGCTTCATGCTGGAATGGCGCCTGCGCCACGGCCTGAGCCTGAGCGCCCTGCGCCGCTGAGCGCGCCGGCAGAAGGGTTTCGCCCCGGCCCGGTTGCGCCTATCCTGCCGGCAGCCAGGCAGAAGGTGGGCAGTCATGATCCGGGCCATCGTCAACTGGGTCGCGATCCTCGCAAGTCTCGCGGCCCTGATCGCATCGGGGCTGTGGCTGTGGGGCGAACGGATCTGGTCGCGCCCCCCGGCGCCGGACGCGGTGTCCGGAACCGAGGATCCCGGCTATCGCGCCTTCGTTCACGGGCCGATCGGCCTCGAGATCTTCCCCCTGAAATACGCCGCGGTGATCGAGGCCGTCTCGGGCCATGCCTTCCGGCGCGACGGCGCCGATCCCCGCAGCCTGTGGGAGATCTACGGCTTCCTGCCCAATCCGCGCGCAACCGGCGCGCCGCTGTGCGCGGCGAATGCCCGCGATCAGTTGCCTTACGGCTTCACCATCACCCGCACCCTGCCCGGCCGCGCCGCCGACACGCCGGTCGCCTTCGTCGGGCTGACCTGCGCGGCCTGCCATTCCGGGCGCATCCGCCATGCCGGCGGGGTGTCGGCGATCATCGACGGGATGGGCAATCCCGAGATCGACGTCATCGGCTTCTCCGAAGCGGTGCGCACCGCGGTCCTCGACCCCGGGCTGACCGCGGACCGCATCCTGCAGGCCTATGCCGAACAATGCCCCGGCGACGACCCCGGCCCGGTGATGGCGGCGATCGAGAGATGGCTGATCGCCGCCTGGCTCGACGGCTTCCGCGCGAGCGTGGCCGAGGGCCTGAGGCGCTATGGCCTGCCGCGCTGGCCCCATGGCGCGGAGATCGCCGCGCCGGACACCCCGCGCCATCTGCTCGAGCCCGCCGGCCCCGGCCGCACCCGCCCCTTCCGCAGCGTGGTGCGGGTGGCGCTTGACCTTCCGGGCGAGGACAATCACGCCTTCTCGAAGATCCCCGTGGTCTTCGAGCAGCGCCGCGACCTGCGCCCGCGTTCGCAGTTCGACGGCTCGATCCGCGACCCGGTGGTGCGCGCCTTCATCGCCGCCTATGCCTCGGGCGCGGCACCGGTCACGCTGGCCCGGCCCGAGGTCGCCGCCACCATCCGCGACGCCGCCCGCTGGACCGAGACCCTGGGCATCGACAGCCCGGTGCCCAGCCTGGCCGAGATCTTTCCCGATCTGCCCGCCCCCGATCCGGCGCTGCTCGCCGCCGGCGCGGCCGCCTATCGCGAGGACTGCGCCATCTGCCATGGCTGGCGCGACCTCGAGACCGGGCGCTGGATCGCCGAAGGCGCGCTGCTGCACCGCCATCTTCCGCTCGATCGCATCGGCACCGATCCCGAGCGGGTGACCTTCCCCCATGGCCGGCTGCTGCCGCTGGCGCTGTGGACCGCCCTGCCCGGCGCGGGCGAGCTGCTGGCCGCCCAGCGCCGCCGGCTCGACGCCGCGCGCAGCGCGGCGCTGGCGGCCAGCCGCATGGGCGAGGCGCAGATCTGGGCCGAGCTGCGCGCGCGGCTCGACCGCTCGGCGCGGCAGTTCCGCCTCGGCCACCCGCTGGCCTTCGCCGAATGCACCGGGCCCGACTGCAGCGCCTGCGCCGCCGAGGCGCCGGGCGCGCGCGCGCCCGATCCCGCCTGCGCCCTGACCGCGACCGCGGGCTACTACACCAACCCCATCCCGCGGCCCTGGCTGCGCGCGCCCTTCCTGCACAACGGTTCGGTGCCGACGCTGCGCCAGCTGCTCAATCTCGACGACCGGCCCGTGGCCTTCTGCCGCGGGGCCAATGCCTATGATCCCGTCGCGATCGGCCTGATCGCGCGGGAGACGCTCGACCCCGCCGACTGCCCGCCCGAGACCCCCTTCCTGTTCGACACCCGCCTGCGGGGCAATTCCAACGCCGGGCATGACTTTCCCTTCACCCGGGCCGAGGTGCTGGCCGACCCGGCGCGCGCGGCGCGGCTCGAGGCGATTATCGCCTATCTGGGGCGGATCTGATGCCGCGCGCGCCCGCGATCACCCTGCCGCTGGCCGCCTTCGCCGCGGCGCTGGCCTTCGTGGTGGCGGGCGGGGTGATGGCGGGGGATGTCGCGCTGTTCCGCGCCCATGCCACCGCATGGATGTCGGCGCTGATGGCGATGCCGGCGATGTGGCACTTCCTGCGCCGGGCCGGGCGGCGGCCCCTGGGCCAGAGCTGGCGGCTGTGGTGGACGGCGGGCTGGCTGATGATCGTGATCCACATGTGGTGGGGCCTCGGCGCGCTGCATCAGTGGGACGCGGCCTCGGTCTTCGCGCGGCAGGGGCTGGCGATTGCCGGTCCGACATTCCTGCTGGAACTGGTCTGGACCGTCGACGTGGTGCTGGCCTGGACGCGGCGCGACTGGGCCGATGCGCGGGGCTGGGCCGGTGCCTGGCACTGGTTCGCCTGGGCGCTGGCGGCGGCGTGCTTCTTCGTCTCGCTGATCCTGTTCCGCAATGATGCGGCCAGCCTGTGGACCGGGGCGCTGATGCTGGCGGTGCTGCTCTCGGCGCTGCTCAGACGGCTTGCGGCGATGGAGGAGGCATGACCGGCGGGCTCGTGCGCGAACCGGTGCAGATCCTCGCGGTTCTTGCCGCGGGTGCCCTGCTCACGGTGTTCGGCGCGCTGGAGGCGGCCGACGCCGCCCATGCGCGGGCCACCATCTCGGCCTGGCCGATGCTGGTCCTTGGCGGGGTGGCGGTGGCGCGGCTGATCCGCCTCGGCACGCCGGTGGAGGGGACCGGCTGGCTGGGCTGGTGGGCGGGGGGGCTGGCCGCCTATCTGTGGCATCTGTGGTTCGGCTTCGGGGCCGTCTACCACTTCGACATGGCGGCGGTGCGCGACGGACAGGGCACGCTGACCGCGGCGGCGAACGCGCTGCTGCTGATCCTGTGGGCGCTGTCGCTGGCCGCGGCCTGCCTGCCGTCGGAACCGCCCGCCGAATCCGCCCTGCACGTCGCCGCCAGCCTGCTGTTCGCGGTCACCGCGCTGGTCTCAACCCTGGGCTTCGCGGCGCACCCGGCCTCCGTCCTGATTGGCGCGGGCCTGGTGGTGCTGTGGCTCCATGCCCTGTGGCGGCGGCTCTGAGGCGCCCTGCCCGCCGGGCCGCAGCGCCGCGGCGATGAAGTCGATGAAGGCCCGCAGCTTCGGCGGCACGAAGCGCCCGGGGGGGTAGACCGCCCAGATGCCGACCGGCTCGGGCCGGATCTCGGGCAGCACATGCTCGAGCCCGGCCCCCGCGCCATTCTCGAGGAAGAAGCAGGGCACCATGGCGATTCCCAGCCCGCGCCGCGCCGCCGCCAGCAGCGCATCGCCATTGTTCACCGTCAGCCGGCCGCCGACGCGGATCTCGCGCTCCTGCCCGCCGGGGGCGGGCAGCCGCCAGACATTGCCGGTGGACAGGTGCGAATAGTGCAGCAGCTGGTGGCGGGCCAGATCGTCCAGCGTCCGCGGCCGTCCCGCCCGGTCCAGATAGGCGGGCGCGGCGACGAGCAGCATCCGCGTCTCGGACAGCCGGCGCGCGCGCAGGCTGGAATCGGGCAGCCGGCCGATGCGCACCGCGACGTCGAAGCCCTCGGCGGCCAGTTCCACGAAACGGTCATCCAGCACCAGATGGACCGAGACATCGGGATGGACCAGCAGGAAATCGGCGACGATCGGCCCCAGCCGGCGGATGCCGAAGCTGACCGGGGCCGAGACGCGCAGCTCGCCCCGGGGGGTGGACTGCATCGCCCCGACCATGGCGTCGGCCTCGGCCGCCTCGGCGATCACCCGCGCCACGCGGTCGTAATAGGCAAGCCCGATCTCGGTCGGGCTGACCCGGCGGGTGGTGCGGTTGATCAGTCGCGCGCCCAGCCGGTTCTCGAGCGCGGCGACATGCTTCGAGACCGCCGATTTCGACAGGCCCATGCGGCGCGCGGCCTCGGTGAAGCCGCCAAGCTCCACCACGCGCAGGAAGGCTTCCATCTCGGTCAGGCGATCCATCGGCGACTTCCCCCCGCGCGGTGCGCGCCGCCACAGGGTGGCGCGGATGCGTCCCCTGTCAACCGGAAGCGGTCCCGGGGGTCGCGGCGCGGTCAGGCGCAGCGGTCAAGCTGGCTGCGGTAGCGGCGGGCCTGCTCGCTGACCTGCAAGGCGGCGCGCTGCAGCGCCGGCTTCTGCCGCCAGTCGCCGCGGCGATAGCCGGCATGGCCCTCGTGATAGGCAAGATACTGATGGAAGGCATCGGATTGCGGGACATTGTTCACCCGCGCGGTGCGGGCGGTGTACCAGCCGACGAAATCGGCCGCGTCGCGGAAATCCTCGCGGTCGGCATGGCGATTGCCGGTCTCGCGCCGGTACCAGTCCCAGGTGCCGTCGATCGCCTGGGCGAAGCCGTGGGCCGAGGATTCCCGGCCGGTCGGGATGAAGCCCAGGAACCAGGTGCGCCGGGTGCGCGCGTCGGCGCGAAAGCCCGATTCGCGCCAGATGATCGCGAACAGCACCTCGGTCGGCACGCCCCAGCGCGCCTCGGCCTCGCGCGCGGCACGGTACCAGTGGGGCCTTTCGCGCAGGATGGTGCAGGCATCCGCGGGATCCGACACCGGGCCGTCGGGCGCGCGCAGGGAACATGATCCCAGCGCCAGCAGCACCGCCACAAGTAATCCGCGCCGGATTCCCGGTCGCATTGACTGCCCGATCATGGCGCGATCCTAGCCCAGATCCGCCACCCTGTTGAGGGGGAATGCGCCGGGCTAGTGCAGAAGCACGGCAAGGATCGCCGGAATCGCCGGCACCGCCAGCAGCGTCGAGGCCACGACCAGCCCCGCCACCGCCTGCGGCCGGGTGCTGTAGCGGGTCGCGAGGAGATAGGAGGTGACCGCGACCGGCATCGACAGCTGCAGCAGGAAGGCGCCGCCCGCCGCGCCCCAGCCGAGCCCGGTCGCGGTGACCACCGCCACGCCGACCCCGACCCCGATGCCCAGTTTCAGCACCGAGACCAGCACCGCCGTTCCGATGTCGCGCGCGGTCAGACGGGCGATGGCCACCCCCAGCGTCAGCAGCATCAGGGGAATCGAGATCTGGCCGATCAGGTCCAGCGTGTTCATCGCCCAGACCGGCGGCTGCCAGCCGGCGATCATCGCCACCATGCCCAGCGCCGCGCCATGGGCGATGGGCTGGCGCAGCATCTCGCCCGAACCCCGTCCCGAGACCAGCCACACCCCCAGCGTGAAGTTCATCACCGCCATGATCGCGAACACGATCAGCGCATAGGCCAGCCCCTCGGCGCCATAGGCGAACAGCGCCACCGGCAGGCCCAGATTGCCGGTATTGCCGAAGATCAGCGGTGCGAGAAAGGCGCGCAGATCCAGCCGCAAGAGCAGGCAGGCGGCCAGGCTCAGCACCCCGACCGCGAAATAGCCCATCACCGTCGCCAGCGACAGGTCGGCCAGAAGCCGCGGGTCGATCTCGGCCCGGGCAAGGGCGGTGAAGATCAGGCAGGGCATCCCCAGCTGCATCGCCAGCCGGGTGACGAATGCCAGGTCATAGGCCAGCCCCAGCCGCACCCACACGAAGCCGATCCCCGCCAGAATGAAGACCGGCGCGACAATCTGCAGGACCTGCAGCAGCACGTCCATCGCCACCCCCGTGACGGTTCCGCCCCCAGGGGGCGCATCGGTCCGCCCCTAGCACCGCCCTGCCGCAATGTCATGCCCCCCGGGGCCGCGCGCCCCCTTGCCCGAAACCGGATTCGGGCGTAATCAGACGGCATGTTGCGCAAGGCCAAATTCGCCATCGGGCAGGTGGTCCGCCACCGCTTCCACCCGTTCCGCGGGGTGATATTCGACGTCGATCCCGAATTCGACAATACCGAGGAGTGGTGGCTGTCGATCCCCGAGGAGCACCGCCCGCGCAAGGACCAGCCCTTCTATCACCTGCTGGCCGAGAACGAGACCTCCTACTACATCGCCTATGTGTCCGAGCAGAACCTCCTGCCCGACGACAGCGGCGAGCCGGTGGAACACCCCGATGTGGGCGCGATGTTCGGCCCGCTGCAGGGCGACCGCTACGAGATGTGGGTGGTGCGGCACTGAACCGGCGCCGGGCGCCGTTCAGCAGCCCAGCGCGCAGCCATCCTTGCGCGGATCCGAGGCCCCGATCAGCACACCGCGTTCGGCGTCGATCACGATCGCCTGCGCGCCGCCAAGCGGCATCCTCGGCACCCCCACCCGGTGGCCGATCGCCTCAAGCGCCTCGACCACGGCGGGGGCATAGCCGCGCTCCAGCTGCAGCACGCCCGAATCGGGAAAGCTGCGCGCGGCATCGATCGCCTGCTGCGGATCCATGCCGTAATCGACGATGTTGCTCATCACCCTGACATGCCCGGCGGGCTGATAGGCCCCGCCCATCACGCCGAACGGCATCTCCAGCGCCCCGTCGCGCATCAGCATCGCCGGGATGATGGTGTGCAGCGGCCGGCGTCCGCCCATCGCCTCGTTGGGGTGGCCCTTCTCCAGCACGAAGCCCGCGCCGCGATTGTGCAGGTTGATCCCGAAGCGGGGCGAGGCGATGCCGGATCCGAAGCTGTGGAAGATGGAATAGATCAGCGAGACCGCCATCCGGTCGCGATCGACCACGGTGACATAGACCGTGTCGCGATGGGGCGCGACACCGGCCGGCTGGGGGGCGGGCAGCACCCGGTCGGGCGCGATCCGCGCGGCGAGCGCGTCCATGGTGGCGTCCGACAGCATGCAGTCCAGCCGGACCGCGACCCGGGTCGGATCGGCGATGTGACGGTTGCGCGCGTCATAGGCCAGCTTGGCGGCCTCGGCCTCCAGATGCGCCCGTCCGGCCCCCATCGGGTCCATCGCGCCAAGATCGAACCGCTCCAGAATGCCGGCCATCAGGATCGCGGTCGCCCCCTGCCCGTTGGGCGGCAGCTCGACCAGCTCCCGGTCGCGGTAACGCCCCGCGATCGGCTCGACCCAGTCGCAGGCGGTGGCGGCGAAATCCGCCGCGTCATGCACCCCGCCCAGCGCGCGCAGCGCGGCCAGCATGTCGGCGGCGACCTCGCCCTCATAGAAGGCCCGGCGGCCGTCGCGGGCGATGCGGCGCAGCACCTTGGCCTGACCGGGGGCGCGGAAGATGTCGCCGGGGCGCGGGGCGCGCCCGCCGATCAGGAAGAAGCGGCGCGCATCGCCCTGAAGCCGCCCGGCCGCCTCGGCCCAGTCGAAGGCGACGCGGGGGGCCACCGGCACCCCCTCCTCGGCATGGCGGATCGCCGGGGCCAGCAGCGCATCCAGCCCCAGCCTTCCGAAGCGTTCGGCAAGCGCGCAGAACCCGTCCACCGCGCCGGGAATGGTCACCGCATGGGGCGAATCCTCGGGCATCGTCCGGTGGCCCGCCTCCCTGAGGCGCGCGGCATCCAGAGCGGCCGGCGCGCGGCCCGAGGCGTTGATCCCCGCGACCGGGCGGCCCGGGCCGGGCTGGACCAGGGCGAACATGTCCCCGCCCAGCCCGGTCATCTGCGGCTCGCACACGCCCAGCAGCACCGCGGCGGCGATCGCCGCGTCGACGGCATTGCCGCCGCGGTTGAGGATGTCGATCGCGGTCATGGCGGCGAGCGGGTGAGAGGTCGCGCACATGCCGTTCAGGGCGATCGTGACCGACCGGCCGGGCATCTGGAAATCACGGGCTGGCATCGGCATCCCCGGGCTGGCTGAACTGACCGAGCTGTAGCGCCCGTTGCCCGGCAGGGAAAGGCCACCCGGGCGGACCCGGGTGGCCAGGCGACACACAACACCCGGCGCCACATGTCGGGGTGGGGGCTGATGACCGTGCCACCGGGGCAGCCTTCCGGCTGCCGGACCCTTCTGCCAGCGATTCGCGGCGGCGGGCTGACGGAATTGTGGCGGCGCGGTGAAGGTCCCCGCGGCGGGGCGGGACAACGGCTTGCAAGAAGCTGGCGGGCACCGCATCATGGCGCCATGACCGTCGTCGTCGATGCCAGGTCCGGGGGGGGCGATCGGGGGGTGCCCGATCTGGTCACGTTCCATCGGCGCGAGCTCGGCCAGATCCTGCAGCTCTATGGCCGCATGGTCGCCGCGGGCGAATGGAAGGATTACGGCATCTCGCATCTGCGCGACGCGGCGGTGTTCTGCATCTTCCGCCGCCATGCCGAGATGCCGCTGTTCCGCATCGAGAAGCGGCCGCGTCTGGCCGGCCGGCAGGGCATGTATGCGGTGATCGCCCTCGACGGGCGTGTGCTGAAGCGCGGACAGGATCTCGCCCAGGTGATGAAGGTGCTGGAACCGCGGCGGCTGCGCGTCGTGGGGCGATAGCGCCTCAGCGGGCGGCGGGCGGCCGCGACACCTTGCGCAGCGCCGGGGCGGAAAGTGGCTGCGCATCCGGACCCTCCTCGCCCGGCCGCACCCCGCGAAAGGCCGCCGGCATGGTCGGCAGCGCCGCCAGAACCTCGCCCAGCACGCCATCCAGCGCCACCGCCAGCGCCACCCGGCGCCCCTGCCAGCTGCTCATCGCCGAGATCATCGCGGCCAGCGCCGGGCCCTGCCCCATGCGCAGGAACACCGGCGCGCCCGAAGCGCCGAAATTCACCTCGCAAGACAGGATCAGCACCGGCTGATGCAGGGCCAGCACATGGCACGGTTCCTGCACGGCGGGCACATGGGCGCGGTCGCGCGCATAGGACACCACCGCCACCGCCGCGCCGGCGGGCGGGCGCGGCGCCATCGGGAAGGGCTGCACCCCGTTTCCGGCCACGGGCGATTCCAGCTCCAGCACCGCAAGATCCGCGCGCAGCAGCGCCTCGCCCGCCCGCTCGCCGGGCCGGTAGTCGCGGTGCACCGCATAGCGCCGCACCCGCCGCATGGCCAGGAAGCTGCCGGCGCGATAGCCGGCGAGGAAGCTGATCTCTCCCGGCGGGACCGGCCGGCCCGTGCGCCGGAACACGAGGCAGTGCGCCGCGGTCAGCACCCGGTCCGGGGCGATCAGCGTTCCGGTGCAAAACCCGTTCCCCGCCACATTGACCCGCCCGACCCCGGCCCAGGGGCGGGCCTCGTCGAGCGACAGCAGACGGGTCAGCGCGCCGTCCTCCCCGGCGCGCAGGGGTGTCGCGGCCAGCAGGGCGGCAAGCAGAATCATCCAGCGCATGGCGCGCGAGCCTGCCGGCCAAATTGGGCGAGGCCGTGACCGGCGCGGGGCGCGCGCGCCCGCCCGGATCAGTCCGCCCCCTGCCGGGGCCAGGTCAGGTCGGCCGGCGGCATCAGCGGCGCCTGCGCGCGCGGGTCGTTTCCCGCCACCAGCTCGGCCAGCGTCGCCTGCAGGGAGAGGGTATGGGCGCGCAGGCGTTCGAGGGCATGGCGCGCATGGTCGATCCGCGGGCTGGCGATGTCGACGAGCACCTCGTCGAGCAGATGGTTGAGATTGGCCACCGGCAGGAACAGCCGGTCGACGACGAAGGCGGCGAACTGGCCCCGGCGCGCGGCGGACTGGCCGCCCGCCGCGATCACCTCGCCGCGCAGCAGCGCGGCGGGATCGCCGAGGACGCGCCCGAAGCGGATGACGGCGAAGCACCCGCCCTGCGCCGCGGGGCGCAGGCGCAGCGCGCAGTCATCGGCGATCAGCCCGGCCAGGTCGAGGCGCAGGTCCACATGCCGCGTCTCGCCCGCGCGGTGGCCGGCCCCGGCCAGGATGCGCGCCAGCGCATCGGCCAGCGCCGGCACCAGGACCCGGTCGGGCGGGACCGCCTCGGCAAAGCCGATGCGCATCCGCGCCGAGCCCCTTCGCAGCATGACGCGGCGAAGCGCCAGCGCCGCGTCCGGACCCTGCCGGACGGTGATCTCGAATGAATTCGCACCGGCATCGCCCCCCGGACCCCGGTCGTCGCGGAACATCATGAAGCCTCGCGCAATGAAATTTCAGGAATGGATTCGGCGGCGCGCGAGTTTACGCACGTCATCCCCCTCCGGATCAAGCCTTGTTTCGCGGCGGTGGCGCGGTCAGCGCCCCTCGATTCGCCAGGCGACCAGCACCAGCGCGGAGGCGATCAGCAGCATCAGCCATCCCGGCGCGACCGGGGTCAGGCGGATGTCGCGCACCGCATGGGCGCGGCGTTCGGCCAGGCCGATCCACCCCCGGCCCGCGGCGCGCCGATCCTCGGCAACCCGGCGGATCTCGGGCAGGCCCGCTTCGGAAAGGCGCAGGATTCCGCCCAGCGTCGCCTCGACCAGCGGCGCCATCACCGCCGGGGTCGAGACGGGATCGGCGAATTCGCGCGGCGCGGCGGGGCCGACGGCCACGACGGTCTGGCGCGTCTCGTCGGCGATCCGCCACAGCCCCGGCTCCTCGGCGGTGAAGCTGCCGGTCCAGCGCCCCGGGCGCAGCTCCTCCAGGGTGACGATCCGTGTCGCCCCGCCCGGCGCGGTGACGCTGACCCGGCCCGACACCGGGGCAAGCGACCGGCGGGTGATCTCGACCAGCGCGCCGCGGGCGGTGGCCACCAGCGCCTCCTCCTCGAGCTCGGGCTCCTTCATCAGCCAGTGCGCGAGCCGGCGCAGCAGTTCGGACTGCGGGCCGCCCCCCTCGAATCCGCGCGACCACAGCCAGACATGGTCCGAGGCCAGCATCGCCACCCGTCCGGCGCCGGGGCGGTCGAGCACGAGGAGCGGCCGGTCGCCCGCGCCGGTCATCAGCACCTGGCCGCTTGTGGCGACGAGTTCGATCAGCCGGAACCAGCGGCCCCATTGCGGCGGCGCCGAACCGTCCTCGGGCCCCATGCCCTCCAGCGCCTCGGTCACCGGATGGCGGAAGCCGGGCCCGCTCACCAGGGGGCGGAAGCCCTCCTCGATCACCCGGCCAGTGGGTTCAGCGGGCAGGATGTCGCGGATCGGGGTGCGGTGCAGGCTGTCGATTCCGGCATAGTCCGGCCCGGCGGCGACCAGCACCGCGCCCCCGTCCTGCACATAGCGGGCGATGTTGGCCAGATAGCTGCGCGGCAGCACCCCGCGCCGGCGGTAGCGGTCGAAGATGATCAGATCGAACTCGTCGATCTTCTCCATGAACAGCTCCCGCGTCGGGAAGGCGATCAGCGAGAGCTCGTGCACCGGAACGTTGTCCTGCTTCTCGGGCGGGCGCAGGATGGTGAAATGGACCAGATCGACCGAGGGGTCGGCCTTCAGCAGGTTGCGCCAGGTCCGCTCGCCCGGATGCGGCTCGCCCGAGACCAGAAGCACCCTGAGCCGGTCGCGCACCCCGTTGATGGTGACCAGGGCGGTGTTGTTGCGCCCGGTCAGCTCCCCCTCCAGCGCCGGGGTGACCAGTTCGACGATGTTCGCCCCGCCATGGGCGATCGCGATCGGCAGTTCGACCGTCCGGCCCAGCGGCACGGTCAGCTCGGCATGCGGGGCGCCGTCGACGGCGATGCGCAGCGTGGCCACCGGCGCCTGCCCGGGCGGCGTGCGCCCCAGCGCGTCGATGCGCAGGCGCAGCACCACCTCCTCGCCCACGATGCCGAAGGCGGGGGCGGCCTCGACCGCCAGCCTGCGGTCCCATTCATCCGCGCGCCCGGTCAGCAGCAGATGCACCGGGGCGGGAAAGGCGGGCAGCGCCTGCATGTCGTGGATCTGGCCATCGCTGATGACGATCGCGCCCGCGATGCGGGCGGGATCGACCTCGGCCGCCGCCTCGGCCAGCGCGGTCATCAGGGCGGTGCCGGGATCCTCGGCCGCCCCGGCCCGCGGGCGCAGGCGGACGATGCGGGTCTCCAGCGGCGTGCCCCCCGGGCGCGGCCGGGCCAGCGCCCGGAGCCTGGCCTCGATCGCCGCGGCGCTCCGGGCGGTGACCTCGGCACGGTCCTCGAGCGTCTGGCTCAGGCTCTCGTCGATCACCAGGAAGGCGACATCGGCCAGGGGATCGCGCAGCTCCTCGCGCAGCGAAGGCCCCCAGAGGGCGGCCAGCAGCACGGCGAAGGCCGCCGCGCGCAGCCACCAGCCGGGGCCGCCGCGCCAGGCCGCCAGCAGCACCAGCGCCAGCGCCAGCCCGCCCAGCCCCCACAAGAGCGGCGCGGGCAGCAGCGGGTGGAAGTCGAGCCCCGCGGCCATCCTACTGCCCCAGCCGTTCCAGAAGGGCGGGGACATGGACCTGGTCGGACTTGTAGTTGCCGGTCATCACATACATCACCAGGTTGACGCCGAAGCGGAAGGCCATCTCGCGCTGCATGTCGCCGCCCAGCGCCCGGCCCACGGGCAGCAGCGGGCGGCCCGCCTCGTCCACCGCCCAGGCCGCCGCCCAGTCATTGGCGCCGATCACCACCGGCGAGACGCCGTCATTAAGATTGCGGAACGGCTGGCCCTCGATCTGGCGGGCATCCTGTGCGGCCTCGACCCAGAGCCTGCCGGTGACATGGCGGCCCGGGAAGCTCTGCAGCAGGTAGAAGGTGCGGGTCAGCACGTGATCCTCGGGCAGCGGCTCCAGCGGCGGGATGTCCAGCTGCGCGGCGATGCGCTGCAGCACCCGCCCGTTGGGCGTGCCGGTGCCGAACCCCGCGCCGAGATCGGCGTCGCGGGTGTCGAAGACGATCATGCCCCCGTTGCGCAGATAGGCGTTCAGCCGCGCGATCGCCGCGGGGCTGGGGCTGGGCTGGCTCTCGGTGATCGGCCAGTAGAGCATGGGAAAGAAGGCCAGCTCGTCACGCTCGACATCCACCCCCATCGGCTCGCCGGGCTCGATCGCGGTGCGGCTTGCCAGCACCATCGACAGCCCGCGCAGCCCCGCGGCGGTGATCCGGTCCACCCTTGGATCCCCGGTCAGGACATGGGCCAGAACGGTCTCGCGGGTGGCGCGGATCGCCCATTCGTCGCCGCCCTGCTGGGCCGCGGCGGGGCGGGGCAGCGCGGCCAGCAGAGCGGCCAGCGCGGGGCCCGCCGCCGCGCCGCGTCGCAGGCCGCGGACCGGCCCCAGCCGCCCCGAGACCGCCAGCGTCGCCACCAGGTCGGCGGCGAGCAGCAGGAAGGCGGCCATGAGCAGCCAGGGCTTGAGGTCGGTCTCGGCGGTCGTGCCCAGCGTCTCGCGCCCGATCGCGGCGGGCAGGGTCAGCGCCGCAAGCTCGGCCCCGGGCCCGGTCAGGTTGACCGCCACCACCCGGTCCCCGTTGCGGTAGAGGCCCGGCGGCGCATCGGGGCCGGCGCGGCCCTCGGCCAGCCGCGCGCCGGGCACGCCGGGCAGGCCCGAGACCGCCGCCGGCCGGCCGAAGCCGTCGAGCAGCATCTGCGGGATCCACGGCCCGCCGGCCAGATCCTCGGCGGTGGGCGCCCCGGTGCGGGCGCTGATCGCCAGCCGCTCCAGCATCTGCACGAACAGGCCCGAAAGCGGCAGGCTCGACCAGTCGGCATTGGCGGTGACATGGAACAGCACCACCCGCCCCTCGCCCTCGGCGCGGGCGGTGACCAGGGGGGTTCCGTCCTCCAGCATCGCCAGGGTGCGGTCGGGCAGCTCGGGCGCGGGTTCCGCCATCACCTGCCGCGTCACC
The DNA here is from genome assembly GCA_003697125.1 of Alphaproteobacteria bacterium. Lineage (GTDB taxonomy): Bacteria > Pseudomonadota > Alphaproteobacteria > Rhodobacterales > Rhodobacteraceae > J013. Next base: position 8,779 of record RFGB01000060.1, on the reverse strand, counting down.
GTCACCCCGGCGGGCACCGGCAGGCCCTCGAAGGGGCTGCCTGACGGGAAGGGGCGCAGGGTGCGCGGCGCGCCCCAGGACATGGTGCCGCCGACGATCCGCCCGCCGCCCGGGCGCAGGCGCACGGGCAGAAGGGGATCCTCGCCCGCGCTGCCCGCGACCCGCGCCAGCCGCGGCCCGGCGAAGCGCACGAGCAGCCCGCCCCGGCGCACCCAGTCCTCCAGCGCGGCGCGCTCCTCGGGGGCGAAGGTGCCGATGTCGGCCAGGATCAGCACATCGGGCGCGGCGGCGATCAGGTCGGGCAGCGCGGCCTCCAGCAGCTCGGCCGTCGGCACCAGCGCCTGACGCAGATAATGCAGCGGCGACAGAAGCTCGGCCGTCTCGTGCACATCCGCGCCGGCGATCAGCCCGACCTTGCGGCGCCGCAGCGCGGCATCGGTGAGGGTGACCCCCCCGGCCGAGGGGCGCGTGGCCAGGGCGAGGCGCGTGACGCGGTTGCGCAGCTCGAGCGGCATGTCGAAGGCGACCTCGGCCACCCCGTCGCCGGGCGCGAAGGTGGCTTCTGCCAGGGCGAGGCGGCGTTCCGTTCCGGCCGGATCTGTTCCCACCGCGACGACCTGCACGCCCTGCGGCGCCGGATCGGGGACGCGGATCGCCTCGGCCACCAGCAGCCCGTCGCTCAGCCGGGCCGGGCGCAGCGCGATGGCGGGGCTGGGCGGGCCGATGGCGACGGTGGGGCCGATGGCGGCCAGCCGCCCGGACAGCGCCCCGGCGGCCGCCGCGTCATGGGCCAGACCGTCGGTCAGCCACCAGATGTCGACCGAGGCCCGGATCCGGCCGAACCATTCCGCCCAGGCCGCGCGGTCGGGCGCCCAGGGCCGGGGGGCCATGACCTCGACCCGGCCCAGCCAGTCGCCCGCCGCGCTGAGCGGCAGCGCCGCCTCGGCGGGGGGTGGCTCGGCCAGGCTGACCAGCGCCACCGGGCGCCCGGCCCGCGCGGCCTGGTCCAGAAGTTCCCCGACCCGCGCCTGACGCTCGGCCCAGTCCGGGGCCGATGCCCAGCCGCCGTCGCGCACGATCAGCACCGGGCGCGTTCCGGTCATCGGCTGGTGGGGGTTCAGCACCGGCTCGGCGAAGGCGATGATCGCCGCGGCCAGCGCCGCGATGCGCAGCAGCAGGAGCCACCAGGGCGTGCGCTCGGGCGTCACCTCGACATCGCGCAGCCCCAGCAGCAGCCGCACGCCGGGGAAGGGGATGCGCCGCGGGCCGGGCGGGATGGCGCGCAGCAGGAACCACAGCACCGGCAGCGCCGCCAGCGCGGCGAGCAGCCAGGGATTCAGGAAGGCGAGGGCACCGAAGCCGAGCATCATCTCTCCGTTCATCCGGCCCCGGCGGGCCGGGCCGCGCGCCGGCCCGGCGGACCGGCGGCGCGGCGGCAGTCTAACGCGGTCCGCCGATCGCGTGATAGAGCCACAGCAGCGCCTGGCGCGGGCTGTCGGTGGTGCGGTGCACCAGCGCCTGCCATCCGGTGCGGCGGGCGAAATCCTGCAGCGCCGCCTGCCGTTCGGCCAGGCGTTCGCGATAGGCCCCGGCCAGGGCGCGGGCGCGGCGGGTCTCGAAATCCACCACCCGCCCCATGCTGTGGAAGATCACCCGGCCGTCGAAGGGGAAGGCCGCCTCGGCCGGGTCGAGGATCATCACGAAGGCGCCGCGCGCGCCGGCCTCGGCCGCGCGCAGCAGCGCGGGAAAGACCGCGTCGCGCGGGGCCATGAAGTCCGACAGGAACACCGCCCGCGCGCCGCGCAGGATCGGCTCGTCGGGCGGGGTCCCGTAATCGGGCCGCCGCTCGCGCGACCGGCTGAGCTCCAGCGCGATGCGGGCGAGCTGCGTCTCGCCCGCCACCGGGCGCCGCGCCGGCCCGCCCATCAGGCCGACCCGCTCGCCCCCGCGCACCAGCAGCACCGCCAGCGCCAGCGCCAGAAGCCGGGCGCGATCGGCCTTCGCCCGGGGCGCCCCCTCCGATCGGTAATCCATTGCCAGCGCGTCATCGGCCCAGATTTGCACCGCCTGGGCGGTATCCCATTCCATCTCGCGGACATAGAGCGCATCGCTGCGGGCGGACTGCCGCCAGTCGATGCGCTCGGCGCTGTCGCCCGGCAGGGCCTGGCGATACTGCCAGAAGGTCTCGCCCGGCCCGGCGCGGCGGCGGCCATGGACGCCGGCGACCACGGTGTGGGCCAGCCGCTCGGCCTCGGCAAGAAGCGGCGGCAGGGTGCCGGTGATCCGCTCGGCATCGCGGCGAAGCCGCTCGGGCCGGCCCGGGGAGGTCATGCCGCCTCGGCCCGCTCGCCGATGCGCGCGGCCAGATCGGCGATCAGCGCATCCACGGTCTGTCCCTCGGCCCGCGCGGCGAAGCCCAGCGCCATGCGGTGCTTCAGCGCGGGGCCGGCCAGCGCCAGCACATCCTCGATGTCCGGGGCTAGCCGTCCCTGGACGAGGGCCCGGGCGCGCACGGTCAGCATCAGCGCCTGGGCCGCGCGGGGCCCCGGCCCCCAGGCCACGGCCCGGGTCACCGCCTCGGTCGCGTCGGGGGTTCCCGGGCGGGCCGAGCGGACCAGGTCGAGGATCGCGGCCACGACCTGTTCGCCCACCGGCATGCGCCGCACCAGGCGCTGGGCGGCGGTCAGGGCGGCGGGATCGAGCACCTGCTCGGCCTCGGCCTCCTCGGGGCCGGTGGTCGCCAGCAGGATCTCGCGCTCGGCCTCGCGGTCGGGATAGCCGATGTCGATCTGCAGCAGGAACCGGTCGAGCTGCGCCTCGGGCAGCGGATAGGTGCCCTCCTGCTCGACCGGGTTCTGGGTGGCCAGCACGTGGAAGGGCTGCGGCATGTCGCGGCGCCGGCCGGCCACGGTGACATGGCGTTCCTGCATCGCCTGCAGCAGGGCGGACTGGGTGCGCGGGCTGGCGCGGTTGATCTCGTCGGCCAGCAGCAGCTGGCAGAAGATCGGCCCCTCGACGAAATGGAACGCGCGCCGGCCATCCTCGGCGGTCTGCAGGATCTCGGCCCCGATGATGTCGGCCGGCATCAGGTCGGGGGTGAACTGCACCCGCCCCGCGGCCAGCCCGGTCACCCGGCCCATCGCCTCGACCAGCCGCGTCTTGGCAAGGCCCGGGACGCCGACCATCAGCCCGTGCCCGCCCGACAGCAGCGTGACCAGCGCCAGCTCCAGCACCCGGTCCTGCCCGATCACCCGCCGGGCCAGCTGGGCGCGGGCACGGGCCATCAGCGCGCTCGTCGCCTCGATCTCCTCCAGCATCGCCTCGGCCGCGTGGTCCATCCGCCTCTCCCGAACCCGTCTCATGGGAATCCGCTTCCCAAGACACTACGTTGAACACCGGCCAAGTCCAGCGGAGGAATGCCCATGAGCGAGCGCCCGGGATCGCGCCCCGATCACGAAGCCGCGAGTCGCGCCCCCGAAACGCAACCCTCGGCCGAGAGCCTGGCCGCCACCGCCCGGGCCGCGGCGCGGCGCGGGCCGCCGCCGGTGCATCTGTGGAACCCGCCCTTCTGCGGCGATCTCGACATCCGCATCGCCCGCGACGGAACCTGGTTCTATCTGGGCACGCCGATCGGGCGGATGGCGCTGGTGCGGCTGTTCGCCTCGATCCTGCGCCGTGACGAGGACGGGCGCTACTATCTGGTCACCCCGGTCGAGAAGGTGGGCATACGGGTCGACGACGCGCCCTTCGTCGCGGTGGATTTCCGGGTCGAGGATCCCGGCCCGGACCAGCGGCTGGTGTTCACCACCAATGTCGGCGACGAGGTGGCCGCCGGCCCCGATCACCCGATCCGGGTCGAACGCGACCCGGCGACGGGCGAGCCCGCGCCCTATGTGCATGTCCGCGGCCGGCTGGAGGCGCTGATCGACCGCAAGTCCTTCTACCGCCTGGTCGATCTGGGGGTGGTCGAGGACGGGTGGTTCGGCCTGCGTTCGGGCGGGGCGTTCTTCCCGGTGATCCCGGCGGCCGAACTGCCGGACGCGGGGGCCGAGGCGCCCTAGGCCGCGTTGCATCCCGCCGCGCGCCGGGACAGGATCGCCGCGGGTGCCGCGCGGCACCCGCGCGACCTTGCCGGAGCCCAGCGATGACCGATCCCCGCGGCAGCCTGTTCACCGCCCACTGGGGCACCTTCCGCGTCCGCCTGCGCGAGGGGCGGCCCGACATCCGCCCCTGGGAGGGCGACCCCGACCCGCCCGAGATCGGCGCCGGGATGGCCGAGATGGTCGACCACCCGCTGCGCATCCGCCAGCCGATGCTGCGGCTGGGCGTGCATGAGGAGGGCCCCGGGGCGCGGCGCGCGGCGCGGGGGGCCGAACCCTTCGTGGCGGTGGACTGGGACACCGCGCTCGACCTCGCCGCGGCCGAGATCGACCGCGTGCGCAGGCAGCACGGCAATGCGGCGATCTTCGGCGGCTCCTATGGCTGGGCCAGCGCGGGGCGCGTGCATCATGCCCAAAGCCACATCCACCGCTTCCTGAACTGCATCGGCGGCTATACCGCCTCGATCGATACCTACAGCTATGCCGCGGTGTCCGCGCTGACACCCCATGTCGTGGGCCCGTTCCGGACGATGCTGCTCGACCAGGCCACATCCTGGGACCAGATCGCCCGGCACACCCGGCTGATGGTGATGTTCGGCGGCATCCCAGTGCGCAACGCGCAGGTCAATTCGGGCGGGGTGGGCCGGCACACCACCCGCCTGTGGCTGCGCCGCGCCAGGGCCAATGGCTGCGCCTTCGTCAATGTCGGGCCGGGGCGCGACGACGTGCCGCCGGAACTGGGGGCGGAATGGCTGGCGCTGCGCCCGGGCACCGACACCGCGCTGATGCTGGCGCTGGCCCATGTGCTGGAGGTGGAAGGCCTGACCGACACCGACTTCCTGGCCCGCTGCACCACGGGCTATGAGCGGTTCCGCGCCTATCTCCTGGGCGAGGATGGCGGGCAGCCCCGCTCGCCCGAATGGGCCGCGCCGATCTGCGGCATCCCCGCGCAGAGCATCACCGCCCTCGCCCGCCGCATGGCCGCCAGCCGCTGCATGATCACCATGGCATGGTCGGTGCAGCGGGCCGATCACGGCGAACAGCCGGCCTGGATGGCGATCACCCTGGCCGCCATGCTGGGCCAGATCGGGCTGCCCGGCGGCGGATTCGGCATCGGCTACGGTTCCGAGAACGGCATCGGCAACCCGGTGACGCCGTTCCGCTTTCCCGCCATTCCCCAGGGACGGAACCCGGTGGCCGAGGCGATCCCGGTCGCCCGCATCGCCGACGCCCTGCTCCTCCCCGGCGCCCCCTACGACTTCAACGGGCGCAGGGCACGCTATCCCGATCTCAGGCTGATCCTGTGGGCGGGGGGAAACCCCTTCCATCACCATCAGGATCTGGGCCGGCTGGTCCGCGCGCTGCGCCGGCCCGAGACGATCATCGTCAACGAGATCTGGTGGACGCCCATGGCCCGCCACGCCGACATCGTGTTTCCCGCCACCACGGCGCTGGAGCGCGAGGACATCGCGATGACGCATTGGGAACCGGTGATCACCGCGATGCGTCAGGTCATGCCCCCGCTGGGCCAGGCGCGGGACGATTACGACATCTTCGCCGGGCTGGCGCGGCGGCTGGGCGCATGGGAGGCCTTCACCGAGGGGCGCAGCGCCGCCGACTGGCTGCGCCACCTGTGGGAGCAGACCCGCCAGCGCGCCGCCGAGGCGGGCTTCACCCTGCCCGATCTCGACACGCTGCGCGCGCAGGGGATGGCCGAACTGCCGCCGCCCCAGCGGCCGCAGGTGCTGCTGGCCGCGTTCCGCGCCGATCCCGAGGCGAACCCGCTGCCCACGCCCAGCGGGCGGATCGAGATCTTCTCCCGCACCATCGCCGGTTTCGGCTATCCGGACTGTCCCGGCCATCCCGCCTGGCTGGAACCCCGGGAATGGCTGGGCGCGCCGCTGGCCGCGCGCTATCCGCTGCATCTGATCTCCAGCCAGCCCCGGGCGCGCCTGCACGCCCAGCTCGATGCCGGCCCGGCCAGCCGCGCCACCAAGGTGGCCGGGCGCGAGCCGATCATGATGCATCCCGAGGATGCCGCCCGGCGCGGCCTGGCCGCGGGGGATGTGGTGCGGGTGTTCAACGACCGTGGCGCCTGCCTCGCGGGGGTGGTGATCTCGGACGCGCTGCGCCCCGGCGTGGTGCGGCTGTCCACCGGGGCCTGGTACGACCCCGACCGGCCCGGCGAGCCGGACGCGCTGTGCAAGCATGGCAACCCCAACGTGCTGACCCGCGATGCCGGCAGCTCGGCGCTGGGACAGGGGCCATCGGCCCAGTCGGTGCTGGTGGAGGTCGAGCGCTGCCCCGACCCGCCGCCGGTCACCGCTCACCTGCCCCCGCGCATCATTTTCCCCTCCGAGGGTTGAGAGCGCCCCGCCCGGGCGCTATGCCTGCGGTGGGGAGGAAACGACACATGATGCCAGGACTTCGCATGCTTGCAGCCGGCGCACTGCTTGCGGCCGGCGCGCTGTCCGCCGGCGCCGAGACGGTGCTGCGCTTTTCCGACTACGGGCCGAACCGCGGCACCCGCGCCGCGGCGCTGGAATGGTTCGCCGAGGAGCTGGCGCGGCGCACCGATGGCGAGGTCCGGATCGAGTTCCACTGGGGCGGATCGCTGTTGGGCGGGCGCGACACGCTGGCCGGGGTCGGCGACGGGGTGGCCGACATGGGCACGATCGTCGGCTTCTTCACCCCGCGCGAGCTGCAGCTCTACAACATCGGCGATCTGCCGGTGGACAACAGCGACATGTGGGTCGGCCTGCACGCGATGTTCGACCTCGCGCGCGGGCCGGCGATCTCGGCCGAATTCGCCGCGGCCAATGTCCGCTATGTCACCAATTACACCACCGGGCCGATCCAGCTGATCTGCCGCAGGCCGGTCGCCTCGCTGGACGAGCTCAAGGGGCTGAAGATCCGCGCCTCGGGCCCCTATGGCGACACCCTGGCCCGGCTGGGCGCCGAGGTGGTCCGGATGAGCCAGGCCGACGTCTACCAGGCGCTCGATTCCGGGCTGATCGACTGCAACCAGAACTACTATTATGCCATGGTCGCCTATCGCCAGTACGAGGTGGCGCCCCATGTGCTGGCGCTGGACTGGGGGCAGAACATGTCCTTCGGCATCGTGATCAACGCCGCCAGCCACGCGGCGCTGTCGCCGCACGCGCAGCAGGTGCTGGAGGAGCTGGGGCGCGACTTCCTCGATCACCTCGCCCGGGCGATGGAGCGCACCGAGGAGGAGGCGCGCGCGCGCATGCAGGCGGGGATCGACGGCCACAGCATCACCGTCACCGCGCTGCCCGAGGCCGATCGCGCCCGGCTGATCGAGGCGAGCGCGGCGGCGATCGAGGACTGGAAGGCCCGGGTGACCGCGAATGGCGCGGATGGCGCGGGGCTTCTGGCCGAGTATCTGGCGCTGATCGCGAAGTATCGCGCCGAGAAGGCCGGAAGCGCGCGCTGACTTGTCCGCGGGGACCGGAGCCGAGGGCGGCGCGCCCGGCCCGATCGAGCGCGCGCTGACCCGGATCGCCGCCATCTGCCTTTACGCGATGGCGGCGATCATCGCGATCAACATCATCACCCGCGCGCTGGGCCGGGCGCTGATCCCCGACGATGTCGAGATCGTCAGCGAGCTGATGGTGCTGGTGATCATGCTGCCGCTTGCCGGCGTCACCGCGGCGGGCGAGCATATCCGCGTCGAACTGTTCACCGCGCGGGCCGGGGGTCGGGGGCGCCGGCTGCTGACGGTCCTGGAACAGGCCGTGGGGCTGGTCTTCGCCGCTCTCCTGGCCCTTGCGGCCTGGCAGGGGGCGGCCGGGGCCTGGGCCAGCCAGGACTACTATGCCGGCCAGCTCGACATCCCGATGTGGCTGGGGCGCTTCCTGTTCCTGGCCGGCATCGCCGCCTTCCTCGCCCGGCTGGGCGCGCTGATGCTGCGCGCGCTGCACGGGCCGGGCTGAGCGGGGCGCGCGATGGAGGCCACCACCCTTGCGGGGCTCGTCGTCGCCGCCGTGCTGGTGCTGATCGCGCTGCGCGTGCCGATTGCCTATGCGATCGGCGCCTGCGCCGCGCTGGGGCTGTGGCTGTTCTTCGCCTGGCGGCCGGGCGGCGCGCTCGATCTGGAACAGGGCCTGCGCCCGGCGCTCAGGCTGATCGGATCGAACAGCTATGCCTTCGTCCATGGCTATCCGCTCAGCATGATCCCGCTGTTCATCGGGCTGGGGCATGTCGCCTATCACGCGGGGATCACCACCGACCTCTACAACGCGCTGCGCATCCTGCTGCGGCGCCTGCCGGGTGGGCTGGCGATCGCCTCGGTCACCGGCTGCGCGGGGTTCTCGGCGATCACCGGGTCCAGCGTCGCCTGCGCCGCGGCAATGGGGCGGATCGCGGTTCCCGAGATGCTGCGCCATGGCTATCACCCGCGCCTGGCGGCGGGGGCGGTGGCGGCGGGGGGCACGCTGGGGTCGCTGATCCCGCCCAGCCTGCTGTTCGTGATCTACGCGATCTTCACCGAGCAGTCGGTGAACGGGCTGTTCCTGGCCGGGGTGGTGCCCGGGCTTCTGTCGCTTGCGGGCTTCGTGGTGACGATCCTGGTGTGGTGCGCGCTGCGCCCGGGGGATGCGCCTTCGGACGGCGGCGGGGCCGAGGGGGCGGGGCGGCTGGCGGCGCTGGCCGGGCTG
>RFGB01000059.1 GCA_003697125.1 Alphaproteobacteria bacterium | reverse complement strand
GGCGCAGGCTGGGCCGGGCGATGGCGCTGGATCTCGCCCGGCAGGGCTGGGACGTGGCGATCCATTGCAACGCCTCCGAGGCGGAGGCGGTCCGCGTCGCCGCCGAGGCCCGCGCCCATGGCGTGCGCGCGGCCGTCCTGCAGGCCGATCTTCTGGACGACGGGGCGGTGGCCGGGCTGGTTCCCGCGGCGGCCGAGGCGCTGGGCCGCCCGCTGACGCTGCTGGTCAACAACGCATCGATCTTCGAACCCGACAGCCTGGCCACCGCCACCGCCGAAAGCTGGCACCGCCACATGGGTTCGAACCTGAAGGCGCCCTTCTTCCTGACCCAGGCCTTCGCCGCGCAGGCGCCCGGGGCGGGCCGGGATGCGGCCGGAGAGCCGGTGGCCCGCGCCGCGGTGGTCAACATGATCGACATGCGGGTGCTGAAGCCCACCCCCGACTTCGCCACCTACACGCTGGCGAAGATGGGGCTGTGGGCGCTGACCCGGATGGCCGCCCAGGCGCTGGCGCCCCATGTGCGGGTGAACGGCATCGGGCCCGGTCCGACCATGCAGGGCGCGCGCCAGCGGCCCGAGCATTTCGCCGCCCAGCGCGCGGCGACGCTCCTGGGCCGGGGGACCGGACCCGAGGAGATCTGCCTCGCCCTGCGCTTCATCCTGCAGGCCGACGGGCTGACCGGGCAGCTCTTGTGCATCGATGGCGGGCAGCATCTGCTGTGGCAGACGCCTGATACCGCTCTGGTTGAGTGATCCCGCACAGGCACGGATCCAGGGTTGTTGCCCGCGACGGCCCGGGGCACGGGTTTTCCACCGACCGGCGCCGATTCATGATTTCGTCATATTTCTCATGGCCTTAATCGGCAGACTTGAAAATAGCATTTGAAATCAATGTCTTGCCGGGTTGCCCAAAACATGGGCAGGGTGCGGGATCCGCTTGAATCTCAAGGGTGAAGCGGGATCGCCCCATGGTTTTCCGCAGAGTTATCCACAGATTCCGTGGATCTCTTTCCCGTTGCGTCCGGGCGCGGGATCGGGCAGCAGGGGCGGGGGAATCGCCATGGCGGAGCGCGAGGCGGACAGGTCGGCGGATGGGGTGCCGGGCTTCGAGGAGTGCGGCCGGCCCGATGCCGCGGGGCAGGCCGGGACCGGCCATGCGGTGATCCGCGACATCCTGGCGCGGCTTCCCGACGCGCCCGGCGTCTACCGCATGCTCGATGCCCGCGGCGAGGTGCTCTATGTCGGCAAGGCGCGCAGCCTGAAGAAGCGCGTCGCCGCCTATGCCCGCCCGAGCGGCCATTCCATGCGCATCGCGCGGATGATCGCGGCAACCGCCTCGATGATGGTGGTGACGACCGCGACCGAGACCGAGGCGCTGCTGCTGGAACAGAACCTGATCAAGCAGCTGCGCCCGCGCCACAATGTGCTGCTGCGCGATGACAAGAGCTTTCCCGACATCCTGGTGCGCACCGACCATCCCTTCCCCCAGGTGATGAAGCATCGCGGCGCGCGGCGGCACAGGGGGCGCTACTATGGCCCCTTCGCCTCGGCCGGCGCGGTGAACCGAACGCTCAACCAGCTGCAGAAGGCCTTCCTGCTGCGCTCCTGCGCCGACAGCGTGTTCGAGAACCGCACCCGGCCATGCCTGCTCTACCAGATCCGGCGATGCTCGGCCCCCTGCGTCGGGCTGATCGACCGCGAGGCCTATGCCGCGCTTCTGCGCGATGCCGAGGAATTCCTGAAGGGCCGATCCAGCCGGATCCAGAAGCAGCTGCATGAGGAGATGCTGGCGGCCAGCGCCGCGCTGGAGTTCGAGCGCGCCGCCGCGCTGCGCGACCGCATCCGCGCCATGTCGCAGGTGCAGTCCGCACAGGCGATCAATCCGCGCGGGGTCACCGAGGCCGACATCATCGCCCTGCACCAGGAGGCCGGGCAGGCCTGCGTCGAGGTGTTCTTCATCCGCGCCCACCAGAACTGGGGAAACCGGGCCTATTTCCCCCGCACCGGCGCCGGGGCCGAGCCGGGCGAGGTCATGGAGGCCTTCCTCGCCCAGTTCTATGCCGACCGCCAGCCCGCGCGCCTGGTGCTGGTCTCGGTGATGCCCGACAATCCCGACCTGGTCGCTGCCGCCCTGTCCCAGGCCCGCGGCCGCCGCGTCATCCTGGCCGTGCCCGGCCGCGGAGAGAAGCGCGCGCTGGTCGATCACGCCCTGCGCAACGCGCGTGAGGAGCTGGCCCGCCGCCTGTCCGAAAGCGCCACCCAGGCGCGGCTGCTGGAGGCGCTGGCCGAGGCCTTCGGCCTGCCCGCGCCGCCGCGCCGGATCGAGGTCTACGACAATTCCCATGTCATGGGCCGCGACGCGGTGGGCGCGATGATCGTCGCGGGTCCCGAGGGTTTCGAGAAGTCGCGCTATCGCAGGTTCAACATCCGCGGCGAGGATGTCACCCCGGGCGACGACCTTGCCATGATGCGCGAGGTGCTGACCCGGCGCTTCCTGCGGCTTCAGAAGGAGGATCCGGCCCGCGAATCGGATGCCTGGCCCGACCTGGTGCTGATCGACGGCGGCGCGGCCCAGCTTGCCGCGGCCACCGCCGCGCTGGCCGAGCTCGGCATCGACGATGTGGAGGTCATCGCCGTCGCCAAGGGGGTGGAACGCGATGCGGGGCGCGAGCTGTTCCACCGCCCGGGCCGGCCGCCCATGGCGCTGCCCTTCCGCGATCCGGTGCTGTATTACATCCAGCGCCTGCGCGACGAGGCGCACCGCTTCGCCATCGGCGCCCATCGCGCCCGGCGGGGCAAGGCGGTCTCGGCCTCGCCGCTCGACGACATCCCCGGGGTGGGGGCGGCGCGCAAGCGCGCGCTGCTGGCCCATTTCGGTTCCGCCCGGGCAGTCGCGCAGGCGGCGCTGAGCGAGCTGAAGGCGGTCCCGGGCATCTCGGACCGGATGGCCGAGACCATCCACGCCCATCTGCGCCGCTGACCCCGCGGCCGGGCTTGCAACCCGGCCCCCCCCGCGGCGATAACCGCCCCATGGGCCGGAACCTGCCGAATCTCCTCACCTGGGCGCGCATCCTCGCCGCGCCGGCCACGGGCCTCGTCTTCCTCGCCGGGCAGGGCCCGGCCGCCCATGCGGTGGCCTTCGCGCTGTTCACCGCCGCGGGGCTGACCGATTTCCTCGACGGATGGCTGGCCCGGCGGCTCGGCCAGGAAAGCGCGCTGGGCCGGATGCTGGACCCGGTGGCGGACAAGGCGATGGTCACCATCGCGCTGGCCGCGCTGATGGCGGTGCGCGGCCCCGATCCCTGGCTGGTGCTGCCCGCGCTGGCGATCTTCCTGCGCGAGGTGCTGGTCGCGGGTCTGCGCGAGCATCTGGGCGCGGTGAAGCTGCATGTCACCCGGGCGGCGAAATGGAAGACCACGGCGCAGCTGGTGGCGGTGGGGGGGCTGCTTCTGGCCGGCGCCCTGCCGGGGGCGGCATGGCTGGGCCCGGCGGCGCTGGCGCTGCTGTGGCTGGCCGCCGGACTCACCGTCTGGACGGGGTTCGACTATATGTGGCGCGCCACGCCTTACCTGAGGGGAGAGGGGCGATGAAGCTCGTCTATTTCGCATGGGTGCGCGAACGGATCGGCACCGCGTCCGAGGAGGTGTCCACCGGCGCGCGCACGGTGGCCGAGCTGGTCGAGGATCTGCGCCGGCGCTCGCCGGGCCATGCGCTGGCTTTCGCCGACATCTCGGCCCTGCGCGTGGCGGTGGATGAGGAGGTCTCGGATTTCTCCGCGCCGATCGAGGGCGCGCGCGAGGTGGCGTTCTTTCCGCCGATGACCGGGGGCTGAGGCGATGGCGGTCCGGGTCCAGGAAGCCGATTTCGACATCGCGGCCGAGATGGCGGCGATGACCGCGGGCCGGCCCGGGATCGGCGCGGTGGTCAGCTTCACCGGGCTGGTGCGCGGCGAGGCCGGGGGCGAGCCGATCAGCGGCATGACGCTGGAACACTGGCCGGGGGTCACGGAACGGGCGCTGGCCGCGATCGAGGCCGAGGCGCGGGCGCGCTGGCCGCTCGAGGACGTGCTGATCATCCATCGCCACGGGGCGCTGGCGCCGGGCGATCGCATCGTGCTGGTGCTGACCGCCTCGGCCCACCGCCAGGCCGCCTTTGCCGCGGCCGAGTTCCTGATGGACTATCTGAAGACCCGTGCGCCGTTCTGGAAGAAGGAGTCGACGCCGGATGGCGGCCGCTGGGTGGATGCGCGCGAGGCCGACGCCGCCGCGGCCGCGCGCTGGCAGGATGCCCCCGCCCGCGGCGGCGCCGGTCAGTAGGCGAATTCCGTGTAGATGTGCGACAGGTCCCGCTTCCAGCGGCCGTGATAGAGGTCGAGCAGCTCGTCGGCCGGGGTGGCGCCCCGGTCGACGATCTCGCGCAGGATGTCGAGAAAGCCGCTCTCGTCGCCCGACGCCCCGCAGCGCGACGGGCGCGCGCGCGCCCTCAGCCCGGCCTCGGCGATCGCGATCACCTCACCGGCCAGCTCGCGCATCGATCGGCCGCGGATCTCGGCCTGAAGCCCGCGGATCGAGGCATCGACGCGCAGCGCCTCGCGCTCCTCGGCGGTCCAGTCCCGGCACAGGTCCCAGGCCGCATCCAGCGACGAGGGGTCATACATCAGCCCCACCCACAGCGCGGGCAGGGCGCACAGGCGCCGCCACGGGCCGCCATCGGCGCCGCGCATCTCGATGAAGCGCTTCAGCCGCGCCTCGGGGAAGATGGTGGTCAGATGGTCGGCCCAGTCCGACAGGGTTGGCCGTTCGCCGGGAAGGGCGGGCAGCCGGCCGTCGAGGAAATCGCGGAACGACTGGCCCAGCGCGTCGATGTAGCGCCCGTTGCGGTAGACGAAATACATCGGCACGTCCAGCGCGTAGTCCGCGTAGCGTTCGAAGCCCATCCCGTCCTCGAACACGAAGGGCAGCATCCCGGTGCGGTCGGGGTCGAGATCGCGCCAGATCCGCGACCGCCAGCTCAGATGCCCGGTGGGGCGGCCCTCGAAGAAGGGCGAGTTGGCGAACAGCGCCGTGGCCACCGGCTGCAACGCCAGCGCCACGCGCAGCTTGCGCACCATGTCCGCCTCGGACGAGAAGTCCAGGTTCACCTGAACCGTGCAGGTGCGATACATCATCTGGATGCCATGGGTTCCCACGCGCTGCATGTATCGGGTCATCAGCGCATAGCGCCCCTTGGGCATGCGCGGCATCTGCTCATGGGTCCATTCCGGCGCGGCGCCCAGCCCGATGAAGCCCGCCCCGATCGCTTCGGCCACGGCGCGCACCTCGGCCAGATGCGCGTTCACCTCAGTGCAGGTCTGGTGGATGTCCTCCAGCGGCGCGCCCGACAGCTCCAGCTGGCCGCCCGGCTCCAGCGAGATGTTGGCCCCGTCCCGCCTGAGGCCGATCAGGTTCCCGCCCTCGCGCACCTCCTGCCAGCCGAAGCGGTCGCGCAGTCCCTCCAGCATGGCGCGGATCGAGCAGGGGCCGTCATAGGGAAGCGGCAGATGCCGGGCCAGGTCGAAGCCGAACTTCTCATGCTCGGTCCCGATCCGCCAGGCCTCGCGCGGCTTGCACCCCTCGGCCAGATAGCCTGCCAGCTGCGAGGGGTGCTCGATCGGGCCGCCGCCCTCCTGCGGTATCGACATTCCCCATCCCCTCCTCGGTCCGCGTCTGGGAAAGGCTGATTACGGTGCGAGGCGGGGCGTGGCAAGGCGGCCCGTCTCCGCCCGGCGCGCGCCAGACGGTGCGGCATGCCGGGCCGGGCGCGGCGAGGAGGGCATCGACCGCGGCCCAGTCGAATCCGGCCAGCGGCGCGAAGGCATCGATCAGCGCCCCCGCACCTGCCGCGGCCAGCGGGACATCGAGCGCCTGCCCGCCGCCGACCAGCCGCCAGACGGCATCCCCGCCGCCCGCGCCGGGGCCGGTGGCAAGCTCGATCCGCTCCAGATCCGCCAGGTCGATGAAGCCGCCGCCCAGCGGACCCCAGACGCCGATGCGCCGC
>RFGB01000058.1 GCA_003697125.1 Alphaproteobacteria bacterium | reverse complement strand
GCGCGCTGGGCATGATGGCCAGCGCCGCGGCGAGCCCCGGACCCATCAGCCGGCACAGTCCGCGCAGCACCCTGCCCGGGGCGGAGGCGGCCTCCTGGGGGGCGCGCGGCCCCTGCTTGCCCGCGGCAATCCATGCCGCCCGCCCGTCCTCGGCCCGCCTTTCGGCGAAATCCCTGAGCGCGGCAAGGAACAGCCGCGTCTCCTCTGGCAGACGCTGACCATTGGCCAGAAGATGCGCCTGGGTCTGGAAGGCGACATTCTGCCAGTCGATGAAATCCTGATCGGACATGGTTCGCCCGGCCGGTCACGAAGGGCCGACCGTTCCCTGCCTTGGGCCGGGCCCGCTTCCCCTTCGGACGCCGGCGGATACCACCTCTGCCACCTTCGCGCCCGAAATCCTAACAAATGGTAAACGGCACCGCCGCGCGACAGGGCGCGCCGCTCAGCCCGCCGGCATCGCCGTCTCGACCAGCCGCACGAACCAGCTCGCCCCCACCGGAATCACCGCGTCGTTGAAATCGTATTCGGGATGATGCACCCCCGCGGTGTCGCCCTGGCCCAGGAAGACATAGGCGCCCGGGCGCGCCTGCAGCATGTAGGAGAAATCCTCGGCCCCCATCACCGGCT
This sequence comes from Alphaproteobacteria bacterium, assembly GCA_003697125.1. Taxonomy (GTDB): domain Bacteria; phylum Pseudomonadota; class Alphaproteobacteria; order Rhodobacterales; family Rhodobacteraceae; genus J013. The sequence continues at coordinate 4,428 of RFGB01000058.1, read as the reverse complement.
CGACATCGGTGCGCACCCGCTCCGCGCCGACGATCTCGGCCGCCACGCGGGCGCCGAAGGCGGTCTGGTCGGGGTGGTTGACCGTGACCGGATAGCCGGGGTGCCAGGCCACATCGGCGCTGCAGCCATGGGCGGCGGCGATGCCGGCGGCGATCTCGCCCAGCCGGCGTTCGGCCAGCGCGCGCGTCTCGGCCTTCAGCGTGCGCACCGTGCCGGCCAGCCGGGCGTCCTGGGGGATGACGTTGTAGGCGGTTCCGGCCTGGAAGCGGGTGACCGAGACCACGACGCTGTCGAGCGGATCGACATTGCGCGCGGCGATCTGCTGCAGCGCGACCACCAGCTGGGCGGCGGCCAGCAGCGGATCGGCCCCGACATGGGGCCGGGCGGCATGGGCGCCCTTGCCGGTCAGGGTAATGTCGAAGGTATCCGCCCCGGCCATCAGCGGCCCGGGGCGGGTCAGGATGCTGCCCTCGGGGGCGCCCGGCCAGTTGTGCAGGCCATAGACCTCCTGCACGCCCCAGCGGTCCAGAACCCCCTCCTCGACCATCACCTTGCCGCCGCCGCCGCCTTCCTCGGCCGGCTGGAACAGCAGCACGACGGTGCCGTCGAAATTGCGCGTCTCGGCCAGATAGCGCGCGGCCCCCAGCAGGATCGCGGTATGCCCGTCATGGCCGCAGGCATGCATCACGCCGGGCACGGTGGATTTCCAGGGCAGGTCGCGCTGCTCCTGGATCGGCAGGGCATCCATGTCGGCGCGCAGCCCGATGACCTTGCCCGAGTCGGCCCTTCGGCCGCGGATCACGCCCACCACGCCGTTGCGCGCCACCCCGGTCACCACCTCGTCACAGCCGAACGCGCGCAGCCTTTCCGCGACGAAGGCGGCGGTCTGCACCGTCTCGAACAGAAGCTCGGGATGCTGGTGCAGATGACGTCGCCAGGCGGTGATCTCGGGATGGAATTCGGCAATGCGGTTGATGACGGGCATGGCGGCCTCCTCGGGTGATGGGCGCATCAAACGACCGCGGCGCGCGATGGTCAACCGCGATTGCCGCCGGCCGCCCTTGGTCCTAGCCTCGCGCCATGACCCGAATCCGCCCCCTGCCCCGCCCCCAGTCCGACGCGCTTGTCCATGACCCCGCCGGCGGGCTGGAACGCCTGGCCGAGATCATGCGCCGGCTGCGCGATCCCGAGACCGGCTGCCCCTGGGACATCGAACAGGATTTCGCCTCGATCGCCCCCTATACCATCGAGGAGGCGCATGAGGTCGCCGACGCGATCGAGCGCGCGGCCTGGGACGAGCTGCCGGGCGAGCTGGGCGACCTCCTCCTTCAGGTCGTCTATCATGCGCAGATGAATGCCGAGGCCGGCCGCGCGGGGCTAGAGGAGGTGATCCGTGCGGTCTGCGACAAGATGGTGGCGCGCCATCCCCATGTCTTCGGCAGCGACAGCCGCGACAAGACCGCCGCGCAGCAGGTCCGCGACTGGGAGGCGATGAAGGCGGCCGAACGCGGCGCGGCGCGCACGCTCGACGGCGTGGCACTGGGCCTGCCGGCGCTGACCCGGGCGCTGAAGCTGCAGCGGCGGGCGGCGCGGGTCGGCTTCGACTGGGCGCAGGCCGATGACATCCTCGACAAGCTGGTCGAGGAGGCGCGCGAGCTGGCTGGGGCGCGCGCGGCCGGGCCGGCGGCGCTGGAGGAGGAATTCGGCGATTTCCTGTTCGCCGCGGTCAATCTGGCCCGGCATCTGGGAATCGATCCCGAACGGGCGCTGCGGCGGGCCAATGCCAAGTTCACCCGCCGTTTCGCCGCGATCGAGGATGCGCTGGCCGCCCAGGGGCGCACGCCGGCGCAGTCGGACCTTGCCGAGATGGATGCGCTGTGGGAGGCGGCGAAACGGGGCGAGCGCAATACCTGATAGATCCTGTCGCCCATTGACCTGACCAAATCACTAGGTTATCGCTCCCCCATCGCCAACCGAAGGAGGGGTCCGATGATCCGCACCATCCTCGCCGCAACCCTCGCCACCGGGCTTGCGGCAACCGCCGCACGGGCCGACGTGAACGTCTATTCCTATCGCCAGCCCGAGCTCCTGAAGCCGCTGACCGATGCCTTCACCGCCGAGACCGGCATCGCGGTCCATGTCGTGTTCCTGAAAACCGGGCTGGTCGAGCGGCTGGCGGCAGAGGGCAGCCGCAGCCCCGCCGATGTGGTGATGACCGTGGACATCTCGCGCCTCGCCGCGCTGGCCGATGCCGGGGTGGTGCAGCCCGTCTCCTCGCCGGTGATCGAGGCGAACATTCCCCCCGAATTCCGCGACCCCGACGGCCTGTGGTTCGGCCTGACCGCGCGGGCGCGCGTCGTCTATGCCTCGCGCGAACGGGTGGCCGATGGCGAGGTCACGACCTATGAGGCGCTGGCCGACCCGAAGTGGCGCGGGCGGATCTGCAGCCGTTCGGGAACCCATGTCTATACCCTGGGCCTGATCTCGGCGATGATCGCCCATCACGGCATCGAGGCCACCGAGACCTGGCTTGCCGGGCTGAAGGCCAACCTCGCCCGCAAGCCCCAGGGCAATGACCGCGCCCAGGTCAAGGCGATCTGGGCCGGCGAATGCGACATCAGCCTCGGCAACACCTATTACATGGGCCTGATGCTGCGCGACCCCGAACAGCGCGAATGGGCCGAGAGCGTGCGCATCGTCTTCCCCGTCTTCGAAGGCGGCGGCACCCATGTCAACATCTCGGGCATGGCGATGACCAGGGCCGCGCCCAATCGCGCCGACGCGCTGCGCTTCATGGAATGGCTCTCCTCGCCCCGCGCGCAGGAGATCTATGCCGAGGTCAATCACGAATACCCGCTGCTGCCGGGCACCCGGCCCTCGGAGCTGGTCAGGTCCTGGGGCAGCTTCACCCCGGACAGCCTGCCGCTGGCCGAGATCGCGCGCCACCGGGCCGAGGCGCTGCGGCTGGTCGAGCGCGTCGATTTCGACGGCTGAGGCCGCGCGCGGGCGGCGCCGGCGCCGCCCGCCCCTTCCCGCCGGCGCCCGGCTGGGCTATCAGGCCCATGCCGCAAGCCGCAGAAGGGACGCAACATGACCGCCATCGTCGACATCACCGCCCGAGAGATCCTCGACAGCCGCGGAAATCCCACGGTGGAGGTCGATGTCGTTCTGGAGGACGGCACCCGCGAGCGCGCCGCGGTCCCCTCGGGCGCATCCACCGGCGCGCATGAGGCGGTGGAGCTGCGCGACGGCGACCCGGCCCGCTATGGCGGCAGGGGCGTCCGCCGGGCGGTCGCCGCCGTGAATGGCGAGATCGCCGAGGCGCTGATCGGCGAGGACGCCACCCGCCAGCCCGACATCGACCACATGCTGATCGAGATGGACGGAACGCCCAACAAGGCCCGCCTCGGCGCCAACGCCATCCTCGGCGTCAGCCTCGCCGTCGCCCGGGCCGCCGCCCGCGCCTGCCGGCTCCCGCTCTACCGCTATGTCGGCGGCGCCGCCGCACGCACCCTGCCCGTGCCGATGATGAACATCATCAATGGCGGCGCCCATGCCGACAACCCGATCGACTTCCAGGAATTCATGGTGATGCCGGTCGCGGCCGAGACCCTCGCCGATGCGGTGCGCATGGGCGCCGAGATCTTCCACGCCTTGAAGCGGGCGCTGGCCGACAGCGGCCACGCCACCGCGGTGGGCGACGAGGGCGGCTTCGCCCCCGCGCTGGGTTCCACCGACGAGGCGCTGGCCTTCATCATGCGGGCGATCGAGGCGGCGGGCTACCGCCCGGGCGAGGAGGTGTGGCTCGCGCTCGACTGTGCCGCGACCGAGTTCTGGCGCGAGGGGGTCTATGACATGGCCGGCGAGGGACGCCGGCTGGATTCGGGCGCGATGACCGACCTTCTGGCCGATCTGTGCGCCCGCTATCCCATCCTGTCGATCGAGGACGGCATGGCCGAGGACGACTGGGAGGGCTGGCAGCACCTGACCCGCACCCTGGGCAGCCGCGTGCAGCTGGTGGGCGACGACCTGTTCGTCACCAACACCGAAAGGCTGGCGCGCGGCATCACCGACGGCGCGGCGAACGCGATCCTGGTCAAGGTCAACCAGATCGGCACTCTGACCGAGACGCTGGCCGCGGTGGACATGGCCCACCGCGCCGCCTTTCGCGCGGTGATGTCGCACCGCTCGGGCGAGACCGAGGACGCCACCATCGCCGATCTCGCCGTGGCCACCGGCTGCGGCCAGATCAAGACCGGCTCGCTCAGCCGCTCGGACCGGCTGGCGAAATACAACCAGCTGATCCGGATCGAGGAGGAGCTGGGCACCGCCGCCCTCTATGCCGGCAGCAGCGTCCTGAAGGGCTGAGCGGAGCCATGACCGGCCCGGCCCGCCCCCCCGCGGCCGAGGCGGCGCTCGCCCCGCGCT
>RFGB01000057.1 GCA_003697125.1 Alphaproteobacteria bacterium | reverse complement strand
GTTCTGGCCGGGCGCCAATGTCGGCATCGGGCGCGACCACACGCTGTTCGCGCTGACCGGGGGGCGGGTGGCGTTCCGCAAGGGGATCCGCGGGCGCAACTTCGTCTCGGTGCTGCCGGCGGGAGAGGCTGCCGAATAGGCCGGCCGGCCGGGCCGGACCGGTTCGGGGATCGGCCCTGCCGGTCCCCGCACGCGTTTCAGGCCCGGCCCCGACAGCGGGCCGGCCCGTGCTGGGGGACGATGGCCCATGGACTGCCACAGGCGCGAGAATGGTGAGGGCGGGGCGGCCGGCCCCGGCCCGGTCCTGCGCAGCGGGCGGCTTCTCCTGCGGCCGCTGCGCCGCTCGGATGCCGGTCCGATCGCCCTCTATGCCGGCGATGCGCGCGTCGCGCGCATGACCACCGGGATCCCGCATCCCTATCCGCCCGGCGCTGCCGAGGCCTTCATCGAGGCGGCGCTGTCGGGCCGGCGCAGCGGCCGGGCCTGGGTGATGGACGGCACCCCCTCGGGCGCGGCCGAGATGATCGGGCTGATCGAGGCGCGGCCCCGCGCCGATGGCGCGACCGAGATCGGCTTCTGGGTCGGGCCGCCCTTCTGGAACACCGGCTACGCGACCGAGGCGCTGGTCGCGCTGGCCGACGCGCTCGCCGCGGACGGGCAGCGCCGGCTGGTCGCCCAGGTCTTCGCCGACAACCCCGCTTCGGCCCAGGTGCTGATCCATGCCGGATTCGCCGAGACCGGGCAGGGCAGCGCCTTCAGCGTGGCGCGTGGCCAGACGGTGCCCACGCGCGTCTTCGAACGAAAGGACAGGATGTGAAGTTCCTCGACCTGGCGCGCATCGAGGTCCGCTCGGGCAAGGGCGGGGATGGCTGCGTCAGCTTCCGGCGCGAGAAGTTCATCGAGTTCGGCGGCCCCGATGGCGGCGACGGCGGCAGGGGCGGCGATGTCTGGGCCGAAGCGGTGGCCGGCCTGAACACGCTGATCGACTTCCGCTATCAGCAGCATTTCTTCGCGAAGAACGGTCAGGGCGGCATGGGCCGTGGGCGCACCGGCAGGTCGGCCGATCCGGTGATCATCCGCGTGCCGGCGGGGACGCAGATCCTCGAGGAGGATGGCGAGACGCTGGTCGCCGATCTCGCCCGGGTCGGCGACCGCGTGCTGCTGGCCGAGGGGGGCAATGGCGGCTGGGGCAATGCGCGCTTCGCGACCGCCACCAATCAGGCGCCGCGGCGGGCCAATCCCGGCCAGCCGGGGGTGCACCGCACGCTGTGGCTGCGGCTGAAGCTGATCGCCGATGCCGGGCTGGTCGGCCTGCCCAATGCCGGCAAGTCCACCTTCCTGGCGGCAACCTCGAACGCGCGGCCCAAGATCGCCGACTATCCCTTCACCACGCTGCATCCGGGCCTGGGGGTGGTGGCGGTGGACGGGCGCGAATTCGTGCTGGCCGACATTCCCGGCCTGATCGAGGGGGCGCATGAGGGGCGCGGCCTCGGCGACCGGTTCCTCGGCCATGTGGAACGCTGCGCGGTGCTCTTGCATCTGGTCGACGGCACGGCCGAGGATGTCGCGGCCGATTACCGCATCGTGCGGGCCGAGCTAGAGGCCTATGGCGGGGGTCTGTCCGACAAGCCGGTGGTGCTGGCACTGAACAAGACCGATGCGCTGGACCCCGAGGAGGCCGAGGCGCGGGCGCGGGCGCTGTCCGCCGCGGCCGGCCGGCCGGTGCTGCGCCTGTCGGGGGCGACGGGGCAGGGGGTGCGCGAGGTGCTGCGCGCGCTGTGGCGCGAGATCTCGGCCAGCCGGGCGGCCGAGGCCGAGCCCGAGGCGGGCCCATGGCGGCCGTGAGCGAGGCTTCCCGGCCGGCGGGGGGCGCCATCCTCGCCCGGGCGCGGCGCATCGTCGTCAAGGTGGGGTCCGCGCTTCTGGTCGATCCCGATGGCCGGCTGCGCGAGGAATGGCTGGCGGCGCTGGCCGAGGATGTGGCGCGGCTGCGCGGGCAGGGGCGCGACGTGATCCTCGTCTCGTCGGGGTCGATCGCGCTCGGCCGCCGGGTGCTGGGGCTGAAGCCGGGGCCGCTGGCGCTGGAACAGTCCCAGGCCGCGGCCGCGGTGGGGCAGATCCGGCTGGCGCGGGCCTATGAGAGCGCGCTGGCCCCCCATGGCGTCATCGCGGCCCAGGTCCTGGTCACGCTCGAGGACAGCGAGAACCGCCGCCGCTACCTCAACTCGCGCGCGACGATCCAGACCCTGCTGACGCTGGGGGCGGTGCCGATCGTGAACGAGAACGACACCGTGGCCACCGACGAGATCCGCTTCGGCGACAATGACCGGCTGGCCGCGCAGGTGGCAGGCCTCGCCGGCGCGGATGTGCTGATCCTGCTGTCGGATGTGGACGGGCTCTATACCGCCAATCCGCGGCAGGATCCCGCCGCGCGCCGGCTCGATCTGGTGGAGGAGATCACCCCCGCGATCGAGGCGATGGCGGGCGATGCCGGCACCGCCGGCGCGAAGGGGGGGATGCGCACCAAGATCATGGCCGCGCGGACCGCGATGCAGGCGGGATGCGCGATGGCGATCACCCGCGGCGATGTCGCCCATCCGATCCGGGCGCTGGAACAGGGGGCGCCCTGCACCTGGTTCCGCGCCGCCTCCGATCCCGCCACCGCGCGCAAGCGCTGGATCGCCGGCATGAAGCCGCGCGGGCGGATCATCGTCGATGACGGCGCGGCGCGGGCGCTGGGGCAGGGGCGATCGCTGCTCTCGCCCGGGGTGTGCGGCATCGAGGGCAGCTTCCGCCGCGGCGATGCGGTCGATATCCTCGACCGCACCGGACGGCTTCTGGCGCGGGCGCTGTCGGGCTATGACGCGGCGGAGATGCGCGCGGTCATGGGGCGGCGGTCTTCCGAGATCGCGGCCATCCTGGGCCATCCCGGCCGGGCGGCGGTGGTCCATCGTGACGACATGGCGATCCTGGACGGCGCCCGGGCGCGTTGAGTGGAGGCGGAGATGGACGCGGTGGACATCGCGACGATGCTTGAGGAGCTGGGCCGCGCGGCGCGCGGTGCGGCCGAGGTTCTGGCCGAGACCCCGGCCGAGGGGCGCCGCGCGGCGATCCTGGCGGCGGCGGACGCGATCTGGGACCGGCGCGCGGCGATCGCGCGCGCCAATGCCCTCGACATGGAGGCGGCGCGCGCGCGCGGGCTGCCCACGGCGATGCTCGACCGGCTGGCGCTGGACGAAAGGCGCCTGGGCGCCATCGTCGCCGCGGTGCGCGCGGTGGCCGATCAGCCCGACCCGGTAGGCCAGGTCATCGCCGACTGGACCGTGCCGTCGGGCCTGCGCATCCGCCGCGTGCGCACGCCGATCGGCGTGATCGGCGTGATCTACGAAAGCCGGCCCAATGTCACCGCGGATGCCGCGGCGCTGTGCCTCAAGTCGGGCAACGCGGTGATCCTGCGCGGCGGATCGGAAAGCTTCCATTCCTCGGGCGCGATCCACGAAGCCTTCCTGGAAGGGCTTCGCGCCGCCGGCCTGCCCGAGGCCGCGGTCAGCCGCGTGCCGGTGCGCGACCGTGCCGCGGTCAGCCAGATGCTGCGCATGTCGGGGCTGATCGACGTGATCGTGCCCCGCGGTGGGCGCAGCCTGGTCGAACTGGTGCAGGCCGAGGCCCGGGTGCCGGTCTTCGCCCATCTGGAGGGGATCTGCCATGTCTATGTCGATGGCGCGGCGGATCCCGCGACGGCCAGCGCGATCGTGCTGAACGCCAAGACCCGGCGGCCGGGCATCTGCGGCGCGGCGGAATGCCTGCTGATCGACCGCGCCTTCCTGGAACGCCACGGCCCGGGTCCGGTCGAGGCGCTTCTGGCCGCGGGGGTCGAGGTGCGGGCGGAACCGCCGCTGGACATTCCCGGCACGGTTCCCGCCCGGCCCGAGGATTTCGGCCGCGAGTTCCTGGACATGATCATCGCCGCGCGGGTGGTCGAGGGGGTCGACGGCGCCATCGACCATATCCGCCGCCATGGCAGCCAGCACACCGAGAGCATCGTCACCGAGGATCGCGCCGCCGCCGCGCGGTTCTTCGCCCGGCTCGACAGCGCGATCCTGATGCACAATGCCTCGACCCAGTTCGCCGATGGCGGCGAATTCGGCATGGGTGCCGAGATCGGCATCGCCACCGGCCGGCTGCATGCCCGCGGCCCGGTGGGGGCCGAGCAGCTGACCAGCTTCCGCTATCTGGTCGAGGGGCAGGGCACGCTGCGCCCCTGAGGCCGGGCCACACGGCAAGAGGGCCCCGCCACAGGGCGGGGCCCGTCCGGACCGGGCAGCCGGCGGCTGCCTACCTTCCCCAGGTTCGAACCGGTCCGCAATCCATGTGCACGAAGTTCGACCGCGTGTACTTGCCCACGCCCCCCGCATGGCAGGCCATCGCGGCGGCATACATCTGACCGACGCTGCGCGAACGCAGCCGGACATCCGCCGCCATGCCCTTCATGTGATAGGAGTTCGATGCGACCCCGCGGTTGCGGCTGCGCAGCATGGCATTGGTCACCTTGCTGCGATAGCCCGAGATCACGTTGTAGGGCTCGGTGGTGTCCATCAGCCGATGCGCGGCGGCCATGATGTCGATCGCGCGCGGGTCGAAGGCGATCAGCTGATTCTCGCGCCAGTCGCGCATGAAGAAGCTGATCTCGTGCATCACCTCGGGAATGTAGGCGCCATCGATCCAGTAGATGGCATCCATCGCCTCGCCGGTGCGGGGATTGGTCATCCGGATCCGGCGGATGTCGCCTGCCCCGCGCAGGAGCCCCGGCGCCCTGGCATAGACGGGCGCGGCCGCCACGGCCGCAAGACCGGCGGCCAGCCCGAAGAGTCGCCGGCGGGTCACGCCCGCCGCATGCGTTCCTGTCTGTGTCACCGTCGCCTCGTTCCGACTTCCGCGCCGTTGACGGCGCTCGGTTTCTCGTCTTGCTCGCGTCCCGCGCGAGACTATGGCACAGGCGGAATCGGGCTCCAAGTTGCAGTTTTGCTTCAATAATTCCGATCGCTGTGCGCCGGATCACAGCGCGCGGAAACTGGTTCGGAGAATGTTCGCACCCCGGCGCCGCGGTTTCCCGCCGGTCGCGCGCGGCGATCGGCGGAAATTTGCCGACCTGCGTCCCCTGGCACACGCTTGGGCAATTTTTCGCCGACAGGATCGGTCCGGGAATCGCGCTTTCCCCGGCCATGGGCTAGATTGGGGCAGATTGTGCGCATTGGTGGCGAGGAGGCAACAGTGTTGCGAATTCACAAGATTCTGCGGTCGGTCCTGGCCTCCGGCGCAGCCGTTCTCGTCCTGTCCCAGGGCGGATCGGCACAGATGGCCGCAATCGATTCGCCGGCCGCGCCGGGCCTGCGCAGCTCGCTGTCGATCAGCGAGCCGGTCCTGTCGCGGGCGCTGGTGCAGCACGGCATCGCGCTGCCCGAGGTGGCGGCCTTCTATGCCGCGCGCGGCGGCGCGCCGTTCTGGATGGCGCCCGACGGGGCGTGGGCGCGGGCGCTGCTCGCCTCGCTGGAACGCGCCGACCGCCACGGCCTGCCGCGGGCGCGCTATGACCCCGAGGGATTGCGCCGGCGCATGGCCGGCCCTGACCCCGCGCGCGCCGAGGCCGCGCTGATGGCGGCCTATCTGGACTTCGCGCGCCACCTGACCAGCGGCGTTGTCGATCCGCGCAGCGCGGATCGCGAGATCCACCTGCCCGTGGCGCCGCTGCCGGTCGCGGCGCTGCTGGCGCGGCTGTCGGGTCCCGCCCCGACCGATCTGGAGGCGCTGGCCCCGCAGGACGAGGAATACCGCCGCCTTCAGGCCGAGCTGGAGCGGATGCGCGCGCTGGCCCGGCGCATGGCCGCGCTGCCCGAGGTGCCGCCCGGCCCCACCCTCCGGCCGGGGCAGGTCTCGGACCGGGTCGTGGCCCTGCGCGAAAGGCTGGCCGCGCTGGCCGAGACCGGGCTGATGCAGCCCGATGGCAGTCTGCGCCCGGCCGAAGGGCTGATCGTGCCCGCGCCGCTGGGCAGCGCGCGGGTCTATGACTCCGCGCTGGTCGAGGCGGTCAGGGATTTCCAGGCGCGCAGCGGGCTGGTCCCCGACGGCATCGTCGGCCCCGCCACCCTCGCGGCGCTGAACGCGACCGCGGCCGAACGCTTCGGGCAGGTGCTGGTCAATCTGGAACGCATCCGCTGGCTGCGCCGGGATCATTCCGAACGGCACATCTTCGTGAACCAGGCCGACTTCACCATGGAATTCATGGATGGCGGCCGGCTGGTGCTGGACAGCCGGGTGATCGTCGGCAAGCCGAAATTCGCCACCCCGGAATTCGTCGACATGATGGACCACATGGTGGTGAACCCGACCTGGCATGTGCCGACCAGCATTGCCACCAAGGAGATCCTGCCCCTGCTGCAGCGCGATCCGAATTATCTTGTGCGCAACGGCTACCGGCTGGTGCCCACCGGGTCCGAGCCCGTGCCCGACGGCGTCACCTCCGACTTCAGCCAGTTCTCCACCCGCTACTTCCCGTTCCGCATCAAGCAAGATCCCAGCGAGCGCAACGCGCTGGGGCGGGTGAAGTTCATGTTCCCCAACCAGTTCTCGATCTATCTGCACGACACCCCCACCAAGTCGCTGTTCGAGAAGGACCAGCGCACCTACAGCCATGGCTGCGTGCGCGTGGCGCGGCCCTTCGAGCTGGCCTATGCCCTGCTGGAGGGGCAGGTCGAGGATCCCAGGGGCTATTTCGACGCCATCCTCGCCACCGGGCGCGAACGGCGCATCAATCTCGCCCGCCCGGTGAAGGTGTATCTCACCTACCGCACCGTCTTCCTCGACCGGCAGGGCAGCGTGCAGTATCGCGCCGATGTCTACGGGCGCGACGCGCGGGTGCTGGCGCGGCTGGCCGAGGCGGGGGTCGAGGTCGCCATCCGCTGACCGGGGCGGACTTCCCCAGCGCCGGCGGGTCGGCTATAAGCGCCCCGGCCGGTGGGGGGAGGGTATCGTGACAGCCACGGTGGCGGAGCTTGCGGCGGCGCTGGGCCTGGAGGCCGATGGCGACCTGACCGTCGTCGTGGGGCGGCCGGCCGCGCCCGAGCAGGCCGGCCCCGGCGATCTGGCGGTGGCGATGGAACGGCGCTATGCCCGGGCGCTGGAGGGCTGCCGGGCCGAGGCGGCGATCCTCTGGCCCGGCGCGGATTTCCGGGCCCTGGGCTTCCGTGCGGCGCTGTTCGCCCCGCGCCCGCGGCTGGCGCTGGCCGGGCTGACCGCCCGCTTCGACAGCCCAGATCTGCCCGAACCGGGCATCCACCCGATGACCGACATCCACCCGCAGGCCGAGATCGGACCGGACGCGGCCATCGGTCCCTTCGTGCAGATCGGGCGCGGGGCGCGCATCGGCCCCCGCGCGCGGATCGCCGCGGGATGCAGCATCGGGGCGGGCGCGGTGATCGGCGCCGATGCCCTCCTGCATCCCGGCGTGCGGATCGGGGCGCGGGTGCGCATCGGCGACCGCTTCATCGCCCAGCCCAATGCGGTGATCGGGGCGGACGGGTTCTCCTTCGTCACCCCCGAGCGCGGCGCGGTCGAGGAGGCGCGCGCCGGCCGGACGGTGACGGCGCGCAGCGATGTGCATCTGCGCATCGCCTCGATCGGCGCGGTCAGCATCGGCGACGACGTCGAGATCGGGGCGGGCAGCTGCATCGATCGCGGCACCATCGCCGATACCGAGATCGGCGCCGGCACCAAGATCGACAATCTGGTCCAGATCGGCCACAACGTGCGCATCGGCCGCAGCTGCCTGATCTGCGGGCAGGCGGGCGTGGCCGGGTCCAGCCGGCTTGGCGACCGCGTCGTCCTGGGCGGCAAGGTGGGGGTGGCCGATCACGTGACGATCGGCGATGACGTGCTGGTGGCGGCGGGTTCGGGCGTGGCCAGCAACATCCCCGGACCCGGGGTGGTGATGGGCGCCCCGGCGATCGCGCGCGACAGGGCTGCCGAGCTGATCGTCCTGATGCGGCGGCTGCCGGAGCTGTTCCGCCGGGTCGAGGCCCTGCAGAAACAGGTTTCCAATTCCGGATCCAGCGGCTAGAGCAGGGCCGAGAGAGAGGGAGAGGCGCATGACGGACGAGGTCGCGCGGAAGGTCATCGAGATCATCGCCGAGCAGGCGGTGCTGGAACCCGACCAGGTGACGCTCGATTCCACCCTCGAGGATCTGGGCGTCGACTCGCTCGGCCTGGTCGAGGCGGTCTTCGCCATCGAGGAGGCCTTCGACATCTCCATCCCCTTCAACGCCAATGATCCGGCGTCATCGGAATTCGACATCTCCAATGTCCGGGCGATGGTCGAGGCGGTGAAGTCGCTGATCGCCGCCAAGGGCGCCTGAAGCACCCGATGCGACGCGTCGTCATAACCGGGGCGGGCACGATCAACGCGCTGGGCCGCTCGGTGCCCGAGACCATGGCCGCGATGGCCGAGGGGCGCTGCGGCATCGGCCCGCTGGAATTCCGCGATGTCGAGCGGCTGTCGATCCGCATCGGCGGCCAGATCCGCGACTATGACGAGAACGCGCATTTCAACCGGCAGGAGATCGCGCTCTACGACCGCTTCACCCAGTATGCGCTGCTGTCCGCGCGCGAGGCGGTCGCCCAGTCGGGGCTGGTGATCGACGACGCCCTTGCCCCGCGCGCCGGGGTCATCATCGGCACCTCGGGCGGCGGGCTGCACACCCAGGACGAGAATTACCGGCTGGTCTATGAGGAGGGGAAGAACCGCGTCCACCCGCTGATCGTGCCGCGGCTGATGAACAATGCCGCCGCCAGCCACATCTCGATGACCTATGGCGCCAAGGGGCCGTCATATTGCGTGGCCACCGCCTGTTCCTCCTCGAACCACGCCATCGGACAGGCCTTCCACCTGATCCGTTCGGGCGCGACCGAGGTGATGCTGGCCGGCGGCAGCGAGGCGATGCTGGTCTTCGGCGGCATCAAGGCCTGGGAAGGGCTGCGCGTGATGTCGAAGGATGGCTGCCGGCCCTTCTCGCGCACCCGCAACGGGATGGTCCAGGGCGAGGGCGCGGCGGTCTTCGTGCTGGAGGAGCGCGAGCGGGCGATCGCCCGCGGCGCGCCGATCCTGGCCGAGATCGTCGGCTTCGCGATGACCTCGGACGCCTCCGACATCGTGATGCCCAGCCAGGACGGCGCCGCGCGCGCCATCACCGGCGCGCTGGCCGATGCCGGCATGGCGCCCGAGGAGGTGGGCTACATCAACGCCCATGGCACCGGCACCACCGCCAATGACCGCACAGAATGCGCCGCGGTGCGCCAGGTCTTCGGCCGCCATGCCGACCGGCTGATGATCTCCTCGACCAAGTCGATGCACGGCCATCTGATCGGCGGCACCGGCGCGGTGGAGCTTCTGGCGGTGATCATGGCGCTGCGCGACGGCATCGTCGCGCCGACCATCGGCTTCGAGGAACCCGACCCGGACTGCGATCTGGACGTGGTGCCGAATGTCGCGCGCCGGACCGAGGTGCGTGCGGCGCTGTCGAATGCCTTCGCCTTCGGCGGGCTGAACGCGGTTCTGGCGCTGCGCGCGGCCTGACGCCTGCGATGCCGGGGGGCTGTGCCCCCCGGGGCGCGGTTCAGGGCTGCTTGACCGGCTTCAGCGAATCATAGGCCGCGGTAAAGCCCTTCAGCGACAGGACGGCCTCGATCGGCTTGTCGGGCTGGTTCACCGGAACCACCGCCAGCTTGGCCGCCGCGCCCTTCTTCATCCGCGTGACGGTGGCCGAGGTCAGCCCGATCCGGGCGAAGCAGCCGGCCGGGGCACAGTAGAGATAGGGATAGCCCAGCGGCTTGCCGGAATCGATGGTCAGGGACACCCCGCGCGGCAGCAGGACACCGAGGCCGGTGACGATCGTCGCGCCGGCCGTGGCCTGGCCGCCCTCGGGCAGCTTGATGAGGGTGAATTCCGCCACGACCCGACCCTCGGCATCCTTGGCCAGCTGATACATGAAGCACTGTTCCTGGTCGGCGGGGTTGCAGCGCACCTGCCAGTCGTCGAACTCCGCCTTGAGGATCTCGCGGGGCTTCTCCTCCTCGGCGACAGGGAAGGCCTCGTCGATCTTGCTGGGCGCGGCCGGGGCGGCCTCGGCCGGTGGCGTGGGGGGCGTGGTGCTCTCCTGCGCGAATCCCGCCGTTGCCAGCGCGGCCGACAGTGCGGCGGCGATCAGGATGCCGTGGCGTGTCATGTGAAACCTGCTCTCCTCTGCCGGCGCAGGGGCGACGCCCCCGGGGTCGCCCGCCATCCGGCCCGATTTTCGCCGACCGGCCCGGCCCGATGGCGCCCGGGGGCGGGGTCCGGCGGCGGAGCCGCCGGGTTGTGGTCCGGTCGGGAAGGTCCGCCCGGAGAAAGTGGAGGGGGCGCCGCTGCCAGCACCCCCGCCCTTCGCCGGTTCTTTCCCTGTCGGACTGGCCAAGCCTGTCTCCGACGGGACGCTATGCGGATTCGGGATTCACGTCAACCGGCGCAAGACGGCCGCGGCCCGCCATGCGGGCAAAAAAAGGGCCGCGCGACAGGCGCGGCCAGTTCGACAGGGAGGAAGTGCCAGAACACCGCACCAGCGGGATGCCCCGACATGCGCCACTCTGGCAGAACCGAGTTAATGAAGTATTGTGGCGAAAAAAAGGGGGCAGTGTGATCCATGGCACAACCGGCATCGATCTTCGTGGGCGGCGCGGGGCCGGACCACGCCGATCCGCAATGGCTGCTGGCGGCGATGGCCAATCGCCACGGCCTTGTGGCCGGGGCGACGGGAACCGGGAAAACCGTTACGCTCCAGATACTTGCCGAAGGGTTTTCCACCCTCGGCGTGCCGGTCTTCCTGGCCGATGTGAAGGGGGATCTGTCGGGGCTGGCCGCGGCGGGATCGCCCACCCACAAGCTGCACGAGAAGCTGCAGGCCCGCGCCCGGACGATCGGTCTGGACGATTATGCCTACCGGGATTTTCCGGTAATGTTCTGGGATCCGTTCGGCGAGCGGGGTCACCCGATTCGCGCCACGGTTGCGGAAATGGGGCCGCTGCTGCTCGCCCGCCTGCTCGACCTGTCCGAGGCCCAGGAGGGGGTGCTGAACATCTGCTTCCGGCTGGCCGACGAGGAGGGGCTCCTGCTGCTCGACCTCGACGACCTGCGCGCCATGCTCGCGCATGTGGGCGAGAATGCGGGGGCGCTCAGGCTGCGCTTCGGCAACATCTCGCCCGCCTCGGTCGGCGCGATCCAGCGCCGGCTTCTGGTGCTGGAGAACCAGGGCGGCGCCCGCTTCTTCGGCGAGCCGGCGCTCCGGCTGTCGGACATGATCGCGCGCGTCCCCGACGGGCGCGGCCGCATCAACCTGCTGGCGGCCGACCGGCTGATGGCCAATCCGCGCCTGTATGCCACGCTGCTGCTGTGGCTTCTGTCGGAGCTGTTCGAGGATCTGCCCGAGGTCGGCGACCCCGACCGGCCGGTGATGGTGTTCTTCTTCGACGAGGCGCATCTTCTGTTCGATTCCGCCCCGCCCGCGCTTCTTGAGAAGGTCGAGCAGGTCGCCCGGCTGATCCGCTCGAAGGGGGTGGGGGTGTGGTTCGTCACCCAGAACCCCGCCGATGTGCCTGACAGCATCCTGGCGCAGCTGGGCAACCGGGTGCAGCATGCGCTGCGTGCCTATACCCCCCGCGAACGCCGGGCGCTGCGCGCGGCGGCCGACAGCTTCCGTCCCAATCCTGCCTTCGACACCGCGGCGGTGATCCCGCAGCTGGGCATCGGCGAGGCGCTGACCTCCTTCCTCGACCGCAAGGGCGTGCCGGGCGTGGTGCAGCGCACGCTGATCCGGCCGCCGGCATCGCGCATCGGGCCGCTGGAGGATGCCGCGCGCGCGGCGCTGATCGCGGCCTCGCCCCTGTCGGGGGTCTATGACATGCCGGTCGATCGCGATTCGGCGCATGAGATGCTGGCGCGGCGTGCGATGCAGGCCGCGGCCGCGGACCCGCCGCCCGAGCGTGCCTATCGCCAGGGCCGGGTCTATGGCGGGGCCGGGGATGCGCCCGCGCGCCGGCGCGGCCGGTCCGACAGCCTGGGCACGACGCTGGCCAAGACGGTGATCCGCACCGCCGGCAGCCAGATCACCCGCAGCGTGCTGCGCGGGATCCTGGGCGGGCTGTTCCGGGGGCGCTAGGGGCGGGGGTCACAGCTTCTTAACCCGGATCCGGGTCAGGCGGTTGCGCTGACGTTCCAGGATCTCGAAGCGGTAGCCATGGAAGCTGAACACCTGCCCGGCGGCGGGGATGGTCTGCGCCTCGTGCATCACCAGCCCGGCGACGGTGGTCGCCTCGTCGTCGGGCAGCGACCAGTCCATGGCGCGGTTGAGATCGCGGATCGTCGTCGATCCCTCGACCACCACCGCGCCCTCGGCATCGGGGGCAAGGCCGGGCGCCTCCATGTCGTGCTCGTCGGCGATCTCGCCCACGATCTCTTCGAGGATGTCCTCGAGCGTGACCAGCCCGCGCAGCGCGCCATATTCGTCGACCACCAGCGCGAAATGGCTGTGCCGGCGCAGGAATTCGCGCATCTGGTCGTCGAGCGGCGTGGTCTCGGGGACGAACCAGGGCTCCATCACCACGCCCATCACGTCGAAGCGGGCCAGCGCGTCGGGCCCGCCCTCGCGGATCAGCCGGTAGACCTCGCGCAGCAGATCCTTGGCATGGATCACGCCGACGATGTTGTCGGGATCGTCGCGCCAGACGGGGATGCGGGTATAGGGGGCCTCCAGGCACTGGGCGATGATCGTCTGCGGATCCTCGGCGGCGTCGATCATGAAGATGTTGCGCCGGTGGGTCATCACCTCCTCGACGGTGCGGTCGCCCAGATCCAGCGCCCCCAGAAGCCGGTCGCGGTCGGCCTTCTCGACCGCCCCCTCGAAGTGATGCAGCGCGATGGCGCCGGCAATCTCGTCGCGGGCGAGGATGCGCGCCGAGGCATCCGCGCGCACGCCGAACAGGCGCAGCACGCCGCGCACCATGAGCCGCACCGCCGAGACCACCGGCGAGAGCACCCGCACCAGGAACGCCACCGGCCGGGCGACGCGCTCGGCCGCGGCCTCGGCATTGGTGATGGCATAGGTCTTGGGCAGCACCTCGGCGAAGATCAGCACCAGCGCGGTCATCACCAGGGTTGCCGCCGCCACCCCGCCATCGCCGAACAGCCGGGTCAGGAGCGCGGTGGCCAGCGAGGTGGCGAGGATGTTGACCAGGTTGTTGCCCAGGAGGATGGCGCCGATCAGCCGCTCGCTGTCCTCGGTCAGCTTCAGCGCGACGCGCGCCCCGAGCGAACCGCGCTCGGCAAGGCTGTGCAGCTTGGCCCGGCTGGAGGCGGTCAGCGCCGTCTCCGAACCCGAGAAGAAGGCCGACAGCACCAGCAGCGCCAGGATCGCCAGCGTCATCCATGCCAGCGCCGGATCGAAGCCCCAGCTCAGTCCGTCCGTTTCGGTCATCCCGGTTCTTCCCTCATGCGGCCGCCGCGCCGGCGGGGCGCCTCATCGCCGCGCCAGCGGATGCGCGCCATGGACCAGCCGCGCAAGGTCGGCATCCAGCACCCGCGTATAGATCTCTGTGGTGCACAGATCGGCATGGCCCAGCAGCATCTGGATCGCGCGAAGATCCGCGCCTCCCGCCAGCAGGTGGGTGGCGAAGGAGTGACGCAGCACATGGGGAGAGACCTGCGCCGGGTCGAGCCCCGCGCGCAGGGCCAGCATGCGCATCAGCTGGAACACCGCCTCGCGCGTCATGTGGCCCGAACGGCTGCGGGCGGGAAACAGCCAGGGCGAGGCCGGCGCCTCGGCATCGCGCAGCGCCAGCCATTCCGCCGTCGCCCGCTGCGCGGGTTCGGACAGGGGCACCATGCGTTCGCGCCCGCCCTTCCCGCGCACCAGGATCATGCCGGGCGCGCCGCGCAGCGCGGCGGCGGGCAGGGCGGCCAGCTCGCTCGCGCGCAGGCCGGTGGCATAGAGCAGCTCGACGATGCAGGTCGC
>RFGB01000056.1 GCA_003697125.1 Alphaproteobacteria bacterium | reverse complement strand
GGTCCGACGGGGGCGGCGCCGCGCGCCGGGTCAGGCCTGCAGGGGGCGGACCACCAGCGGCCCCTCGTGCCAGCTGCGAATCGCCAGCGCCGCCGCGCGCGCCCCGGCCGCGGTGGTGTAGTAGGGGATCCGGCCATAGAGGGCGGCGGCACGGATGCCGCGGCTGTCGGCCACGGCCTGCGCGCCTTCGGTGGTGTTGATCACCAGCGTCACCTCGCCATTCTTCATCCGGTCGAGGATGTGGGGCCGGCCCTCATGCACCTTGTTCACCCGTTCGGCCGGCACGCCGGCCCCGGTCAGGAAGCGCTGGGTGCCGCCGGTGGCGAGGATGGTGAAGCCCAGCTCGTGCAGGATGCGCGCGGCCTCGAGGACGAAGGGCCCCTTGTCCTCGTCGCGCACCGAGACGAAGACGCAGCCGCCCTCGGGCAGCTTCACCCCCGCGCCCAGCTGCGCCTTGAGGAAGGCGCGCGGAAAGCTGCGGTCCCAGCCCATCACCTCGCCGGTCGAACGCATCTCGGGCCCCAGGATGGTGTCCACCCCGGGGAAGCGCGCGAAGGGCAGCACCGCTTCCTTGACGCTGAACCAGGGGGTGCGCGGATCGGCCAGCGTCATCGGATCGGCGAAGGGCAGCGGATCGTCCGGGCCCACGCCTTCGGGATAGGGCGGGCGCATGGGGAAGGCCGAGAGTCTTTCGCCCGCCATCAGCCGCGCGGCGATCTTGGCGATGGCGCTGTCGGTGGCCTTGGCGACGAAGGGCACGGTGCGGCTGGCGCGGGGGTTGACCTCGAGGATGTAGATCTCGCCATCCTTGACCGCGAACTGCACGTTCATCAGCCCGACCACGCCCAGCGCGCGGGCCAGCGCCTCGGTCTGGCGGCGGATCTCGGCGACGATGTCATCGGGCAGGGAATAGGGCGGCAGCGAGCAGGCCGAATCGCCCGAATGGACCCCTGCCTCCTCGATATGCTCCATGATGCCGGCGACATGCACCGCCTCGCCGTCCGACAGCGCGTCCACATCCACCTCGACCGCGCCCGCGAGATAGCCGTCGATCAGCACCGGGCTTTCGCCCGAGACCACCACCGCCTCGCGGATGTAGCGGTCGAGCTGGGCCTCGTCGCGCACGATCTCCATCGCCCGGCCGCCCAGCACATAGGACGGCCGGATAACCACCGGAAAGCCGACCTCGCGCGCCACGGCGAAGGCTTCCTCGCGGGTGCGGGCGATGCCGTTCATCGGCTGGCGCAGGCCGAGCCGGTGCAGGAGCTTCTGGAAGCGTTCGCGGTCCTCGGCCAGGTCGATGGCGTCGGGGGTGGTGCCGAGGATGGGGATGCCGGCCGCCTCGAGCCCGCGCGCGAGCTTGAGCGGCGTCTGGCCGCCGAACTGGACGATGACGCCGGCGAGGCTGCCCGCCTCGCGCTCGACGCGCAGGATCTCCAGCACATGCTCGAGCGTCAGCGGCTCGAAATAGAGCCGGTCTGAGGTGTCGTAGTCGGTCGAGACCGTCTCGGGGTTGCAGTTGACCATGATGGTCTCGAACCCCGCCTCGGACAGCGCGAAGCACGCATGGCAGCAGCAGTAGTCGAACTCGATCCCCTGACCGATGCGGTTCGGGCCGCCGCCCAGGATGACCACCTTGCGCCGGTCCGAGGGGCGCGCCTCGCATTCCGTCTCGCCCATCGCCTGGGTCTCGTAGGTGGAATACATGTAGGGGGTCTGGGCCTCGAACTCGGCGGCGCAGGTGTCAATGCGCTTGAACACCGCGCTCACCCCGGCGCGCAGGCGGGCGGCGCGGATCTCGGCCTCGGTCCCGCCGGTCAGCCGGGCCAGCCGCGCATCGGTGAAGCCCATCGCCTTCAGCCGGCGCAGCGCCGCGGCATCGGTCGGCAGGCCCTCGGCGCGGATGCGCGCCTCCTCGGCGACGATCTCGGCGATGCGCGCCAGGAACCACGGATCCCAGGCGGTGGCGGCGTGGATCTCCTCGCACGAAAGCCCCTCGCGCATCGCCTGGGCGATGATGCGGATGCGGTCGGGGGTGGGGCGCGAAAGCTGGGCGACCAGCGCGGCGCGGCGGTCGGCCTCGCCCGCCGCCTCGGCCAGGCCGGGGATCGCGATCTCGTCAAGGCCGGAAAGCCCGGTCTCGAGCCCCGCCAGCGCCTTCTGCAGGCTCTCGTGGAAGCTGCGGCCGATGGCCATCACCTCGCCCACCGACTTCATCGAGGTGGTCAGCACCGGCTCGGCGCCGGGGAACTTCTCGAAGGCGAAGCGCGGGATCTTGGTCACCACATAGTCGATGGTCGGCTCGAAGCTGGCCGGCGTGACCCTGGTGATGTCGTTGTCGAGCTCGTCGAGCGTATAGCCCACCGCGAGCTTGGCCGCGATCTTGGCGATGGGAAAGCCGGTGGCCTTGGAGGCCAGCGCCGAGGAGCGGCTGACCCGCGGGTTCATCTCGATCACCACCATGCGCCCGGTTTCGGGATGGATGGCGAACTGCACGTTGGATCCGCCGGTCTCGACCCCGATCTCGCGCAGCACGGCGATGGCGGCGTTGCGCATGCGCTGATACTCGCGGTCGGTCAGGGTCAGCGCGGGGGCGACGGTGATCGAATCGCCGGTATGCACGCCCATCGGATCGACATTCTCGATCGAGCACACGATGATGGCGTTGTCCGCGCGGTCGCGGACGACCTCCATCTCGAACTCCTTCCAACCCAGCAGGCTTTCGTCGATCAGGATCTGGCCGACCGGCGAGGCGTCGAGCCCCGCGCGGCACAGCTGTTCGAAATCCTCGCGGTTATAGGCGATGCCGCCGCCGGTTCCGCCCAGGGTGAAGGCGGGCCGGATCACCGCGGGCAGGCCGACCAGGTCGATCGCCGCCATCGCCTGTTCCATGGAGGTTGCGATGGTCGCGCGCGGATTCTCCAGCCCGATGCGCGCCATCGCCTCGCGGAACAGCTTGCGGTCCTCGGCCTTCTCGATCGCCGCGCGCCGCGCGCCGATCATCTCGACCCCGAAGCGCGCCAGAACCCCCATGTCGTCCAGCGCCAGCGCCGTGTTCAGCGCCGTCTGACCGCCCATGGTGGGCAGCAGCGCGTCTGGCCGCTCCTTCTCGATGATGCGGGCGACCACCTCGGGCGTGATCGGCTCGACATAGGTCGCATCCGCCATCTCGGGATCGGTCATGATGGTGGCGGGGTTGGAGTTGACCAGGATGACGCGATAGCCCTCCTCGCGCAGCGCCTTGCAGGCCTGGGCGCCGGAATAGTCGAACTCGCAGGCCTGACCGATGACGATGGGGCCCGCGCCGATGATCAGGATCGAGGAGATGTCGGTCCGCTTCGGCATGTCGCCCCCCTTCGCCGGCCCCCGCTTCGGGCCGCGCCGGTTATAGCCGCGCGGGCGGGCGGCGCAAGCCGATGCCGGCGCGGGGCCGGCCCGTCTCTTGCGCAATGGCGCGCCATGGCATGAGATGGGTGCGCGGCGCGGGGATGGTCATCGCGCGACTCTGGCGGAGGCGGGCGTGGCGGCGGCGGATGGCGGCGATCCCTTCCTGACCACGGCGGTGGTCTTTCTGGGCGCGGCGGTCGTGGCGGTGCCGCTGTTCCGGCGGCTGGGAATGGGCTCGGTGCTGGGCTATCTGGCCGCCGGCGCGCTGATCGGGCCGTTCGGCCTGGCGCTGATCCGGGACACTGGGACGGTGATGCACGCCGCCGAATTCGGGGTGGTGCTGCTTCTGTTCGTGATCGGTCTGGAACTGAAGCCCGCCCGGCTGTGGCGCCTGCGCGCGGACATCTTCGGGCTGGGGCTGCTGCAGGTGACGCTGACCTGGGCGCTTCTGGGCGGGGCGCTCCGGGTCTTCGGGCTGCCGATCGAGGCGGCGGTGGTCGCGGGGGCGGCGCTGGCGCTGTCCTCGACCGCCTTCGGGGTGCAGATCCTGCGCGAGAAGCGCGAGCTGACCCTGCCCCATGGCGACCGCGCCTTCTCGGTGCTGTTGTTCCAGGATCTGGCGGTGGTGCCGCTGCTCGCCCTGGTCGCCTTCCTGGGGCCGGCCACGGGCGATGGCGCGATGACGCTGACCGACGGGGCGCTGGCGCTCGGCGCGCTGGTGGCGCTGGGTCTGGCGCTGCGCTTCGGGCTGCGCCCGGCCTTCACCGTGATCGCGCGCACGCGCACCAGCGAGATCTTCACCGCGGCGGCATTGCTGGTGGTGGTGGGCTCGGCGCTGATCATGGAACTTGCCGGCCTGTCGATGGCGCTGGGGGCGTTCCTTGCCGGGGTGATGCTGGCGGAATCGGAATTCCGCTATCAGCTGGAAAGCGACATCGAACCCTTCCGCGGCCTGCTTCTGGGCCTGTTCTTCATGAGTTTCGGCATGTCGCTGGACTGGCGGCTGGTGGCAGGGGCGTGGTGGATCGTGCTGGGCGGCGCGCTGGGGCTGTTCCTGGCCAAGGGCGCGGTGCTCTTCGCGCTCAGCCGCGCCTTCGGGTCGGAGGGGCGCGACGCGGTGCGCATCGCGGCGCTGCTGGGCCAGGGGGGCGAGTTCGGCTTCGTCCTCTTCTCGCTGGCCGAGGCATCGGGGATCCTGACCGGCGGGCTGCCGGCGATCCTGGCGGCGGTGGTGACGCTGTCGATGGTGCTGACCCCGCTGGCCGTGGCGCTGGCCGAACGCTGGCCCGCGCCACATCCCGAGGAGGCGCCCGGCGATCTGCCCCATGCCCACGAGGCCGCGCCCGCGCGCATCATCATCGCGGGATTCGGCCGCGTGGGTCAGGTCGTGGCGCGCGTCCTGGCGCTGCGCGGCTATGACATCACGCTGATCGACAATTCCCCGCGCCGGATCCAGATGGCGCGCAATTTCGGCGAACAGGTCTATTACGGCGACGCCACGCGGGTGGATGTCCTGGCCTCGGCCGGGGCGGGCGAGGCCGACATCATCTATCTGTGCATCGACGACCGCAACGGCGCGCGCGACGCGGTCGCCCGCCTGCGCGAACGCTTTCCCGACACGCTGATCTTCGCCGACACCTATGACCGCTTCTCGGAGCTGGAGATGTGGGAGGCGGGGGCCGATCTGGTGATCCGCGAGACCTTCGAGAGCGCCATCGCGCTCGCCCGCGCGGGGCTGGTCGAGCTGGGCGACGGCGACGCCGCAGACGAGGTGATCGCCGAGTTCAGGCGGCTGGACAGCGAAAGGCTGGCCGAGGAGGCGCTTTCCCGCGCGCAGGCGCGGGAGAAGTCGCTCGAGAAGATGCGGCGGCGCTATGCCGTCGAGGGCAAGGGCCGGTAGACCGGGCGCTGCGCGCCCAGGGCGGGCCCCGCCGCCGGAACCGTCACCATCGCCGCGAAGCAGGAAAGGGCGAAGCACAGCCCGAGCACGGCGTGGGCGGCGGTGTGCTGCATCAGGTCCCAGGCGAAGACGTAGAAGGGCACGAAGACCAGCGACGCGATCGCCAGCATCAGGAACAGCCCGCGCCGGCCGTAGATGTCGGGAAGAAGCTGCAGCGCGAAGAGCGGAATGAACAGGTAATACGACCAGCCGATCGGCGAGGCGGCCGTCAGCAGCGCGATCAGCGCGGGCAGCAGGAAGCGCCGGCGCCAGTCCGCGTCGCGCGCGAAGCTGAGCCGGGCCAGCAGCGCAAGCCCGACGAGCAGCAGCGCCGGCCCCGACGCCGCATGCCACGCACCCAGCGGGACCACCCCCACCCCTTCCTCGAAGGCGCGCGGGTCGAGATGGCCGAGCACGCTGACAAGGCCATAGTTCCACGCCGCCGGGAACACGCCCGCGCTGATCGCCGAGGCCTGGGCAAGGAACATCTCCTGCAGGGGCCAGGGCACGATGGCGAAATTCAGCGCCACCACCGCGCCGCCGCCGATGCAGGCGCCGGCCAGCGCGCGCCAGTTGCCTTCCCTCAGCCACAGCAGGCCCAGAACCGCCGGATAGATCTTGATCGACGCCGCAAGGCCCAGCGCCACGCCGCCCAGCCAGGGCCGGCCATGCGCCGCACGCTCGAATGCCAGCACCATCAGGAAGGTCACCAGAAGCTGCGGCTGGTTGTTGACGAAGGCGATGGTGCCCATCGTGCAGGTCGTGGCGAGGAACAGGCAGCGGAACACCCATTTCGCCCGCCCCATCCGCGGCCGCCACAGCCGCCAGGCCAGGATCGGCGTGGCCGAGAACAGGAGCACCTGCACCACCAGAACGGCGTTCGAGAACCCGTGCATGTCCAGCACGCCGGTCAGCGGCGCCACCAGGGCCGCCCAGACCGGCGGATAGACATAGGGATAGGCGCAAAACCCGACGCAGCCCCACCGGTCGTTCAGCGCGATCCATTCCGGATGACTGGTCAGCGGGAAGCTGTCGAGATCGACCGCATAGATCAGGTCGGGCCGGCCCTGGGCAAGGAAATGCCCCGCGACATAGATCGCGTTCAGGTCGTAATGGATCCCGCCCCACTGCCACAGGATCACCCCGGCGGCCCATGCCAGGGCGATCACCACCGCCAGCGTCCGGTCGCGCCTGCTGTCCATCATCCGGTCCGCCACCACTCGTCCCACCCATCCGAACGCGGCTCCCCTAACGCCCGATGAAGGAGAAAATGCGGCGGATCGGCGGTGAGAGCCGGGGCCGGCCCGCCCGCGCCGGCGGCGCGCGCCCCGGGGACGCGCCGGGCGGGGTCAGCGGATGAAGCTGCCCGAGCGCAGCTCGCGCAGGGCCTGGCGGATCTCCTCATGCGTGTTCATCACGATGGGGCCATACCAGGCGACCGGCTCGCGGATCGGCCGGCCGGAGACCAGCAGGAAGCGCACCCCCTCCTCTCCGGCCCGGACGCTGATCTCGTCGCCCCGGTCGAACAGGACCAGGCTGCGCCCGCCGGCGCGTTCGCGGCGCAGGACCTCGCTGCCGTCGGGCAGCGCGCGTTCGGTCAGCACGCCGCGGGGATCCGAGGCGGCGGCGAAGTCCGCCGCACCCTGGAACACATAGGCGAAGGCGTTGCGCTCGGTGGCGACGGGAAAGCTGCGCCGCTGCCCGGGCGGGATGGAGATGTCGAGATAGCAGGGCTCGGCGGCGATGCCGTCGACCGGACCGCGGACGCCGCGATAGTCGCCGCAGATCACCCGGATCGCGGTGCCGCGGTCGTCGTCGGACAGAACCGGGATCTCGGCCGAGGGCACGTCCTGATAGCGCGGCGGGCACATCTTCAGCGCCGAGGGCAGATTGGCCCACAGCTGGAAGCCATGCATCCGCCCCTGCGCATCGCCGCGCGGCATCTCCTGATGCAGGATCCCGCGCCCGGCGGTCATCCACTGCACATCCCCCGCGCCCAGCACGCCGGCATTGCCCAGGCTGTCGCCATGCTCCACCGCACCGGCCAGAACATAGGTGATGGTCTCGATGCCCCGGTGCGGGTGCCAGGGAAAGCCGCCGCGATAACGCGCGGGATCGTCGTTCGAGAAGTCATCCATCATCAGGAAGGGGTCGACATCCTCGACATCGCCATGGCTGAAGACCCGGCGCAGATGCACGCCCGCCCCTTCCAGCGTCGGACGGGCGGGACGGATGGCGCGGACCGGACGGATCGACATGGGCTCCTCCCTGGCGGGCGCGGACCGGCTTGCGGACACCCTGAAGATGGCGTGCGCCGCCGCCGCGGCAAGACCCCCGGCGCGTCCCCCGCGCGCGCCGCGCCGTTTCCCGATCGTGAACGCCCGGGCGGGGGCGGGGGTGGCCTTGCCATGGCATCCGGTCTCGGCCACAACATGGCCGATCAAGAGGGAGAGACCCGCGCATGCGCCTGAAGGTCGCCATCCAGATGGACCCGATCGCGGCGATCGACATCAATGCCGATTCGACCTTCCGCATCGCGATCGAGGCGCAGGAGCGGGGGCACAGCCTGTTCTACTATACCCCCGACCGGCTGATCTGGCGCGAGGGGCGGGTGCTGGCCCGGGGCTGGCCGATCACGCTGCGCCGGGTCAAGGGGGACCATTTCACCCTGGGCGCGGAGGCCGAGGTCGACCTTTCGGAATGGGACGTGGTCTGGCTGCGCCAGGATCCGCCCTTCGACATGGGCTACATCACCACCACCCACATCCTGGAAAGGCTGTCGCCGGGCACGCTGGTGGTCAACGATCCCTTCTGGGTGCGCAACTTCCCCGAGAAGCTCCTGGTGCTGAACTTCCTCGACCTCACCCCGCCGACGCTGATCGCGCGCGATCTCGCCGCCATCCGCGCCTTCAAGCAGGCGCATGGGGACATCATCCTCAAGCCGCTCTACGGCAATGGCGGGGCAGGCGTGTTCAAGCTCGCCCATGGCGACCAGAACCTCTCGGCACTCTACGAACTCTTCACCTCGATCAGCCGCGAACCGCTGATCTGCCAAAAATACCTGCCCGCGGTCGAGAAGGGCGACAAGCGGGTGATCCTGGTCGATGGCGAGGCGGTGGGCGCGATCAACCGCGTGCCCCAGCCGGGCGAGACGCGCTCGAACATGCATGTGGGCGGCCGGCCCGAGCCGACCGCCCTTGACGCGCGCGACCGCGAGATCGCCGCGCGCATCGGGCCGCTTCTGCGCGAGAAGGGGCAGATCTTCGTGGGAATCGACGTGATCGGCGGCTGGCTGACCGAGATCAACGTCACCTCGCCCACCGGGATCCAGGAGCTCGAGCGCTTCGACGGCATCAATGCCGCCCGGCTGATCTGGGAGGCGATCGAGAGGCGGCGGCGGGGATGACCGGGCCGCCGCCGGCGCCTTCGCTGCGGCTGCGGCTGATCAATCTGGGTCTGCGGCTGTTCGAGAAGCCGCGGCTGGCGCGCGAGACCGACCCGCTGCGCGCCCGGCGCCGGTTCCGGCGCGCCACGCGGCTGCTTCTGGGCGCCGATGTCGAATGGGGCTGGACCCGCCTTGCCGGAATGCCCTGCATCGCCGCGGGCGAGGGGCCGGTCCTGCTGTGGTTCCATGGCGGGGCCTATGTGCAGGGCTCGCCGCTCACCCATCGCAAGCTGGCCCAGGCACTGGCCCGTGAGGCGCGGGTGCGGGTGCTGTTGCCCGACTACCGGCTGGCGCCGGAGCACCGCTTTCCCGCCGCGCCCGAGGACGCGCTGGCCGCATACCGCGCGCTCCTGGCCGACCAGCCCCCCGGCCGCCTGGCGGTGGGCGGCGACAGCGCCGGCGGCGGGCTGGCGCTGGCGCTGGTGCACATGATCGGGCAGGCGGGGCTGCCGATGCCGGCCGCGGCGGTGGCGTTCTCGCCCTGGGCGGACATGACCCTGACCAGCCCCACGCTGCGGCTGAACGCCGGGGCCGATCCGATGCTGCCCGTCTCCAGCCTTGCCGCGGTGCGCGACCTGGTGCTGGCCGGCGCCGACCCGCGCGACCCCCGCGCCTCGCCGGTGTTCGGAGATTTCGCCGCCGCGCCGCCGGCGCTGATCCTTGCCGGCAGCACCGAGATCCTGCTGGGCGATGCCCGGGCGATGGCCGCGCGGATGCCGCGGGCCAGCCTGCAGGTCTGGCCCGAGGCGCCCCATGTCTGGCCGATGTTCTACCGCTGGGCGCCCGAGGCCCGCGCCGCGCTGCGCGAGACCGGCGCATTCCTGGCCGGCGCCTTCGCGGAGCCCTCCGCCCGGCCCGGTGCGCCATCGCCGTTAACCGCCGGTTAACCGTGCCGCCCCCCTGATCCCGGGATGGTCGCGCATTGCCACACGGTATCCTTCGAGGGCGTCGAGACGCGGGATGTCGATGTGCAATGCGCCCTGACCGGGGGGCTGCCCGCCTTCACCATCGTCGGCCTGCCCGACAAGGCGGTGGCCGAGAGCCGCGAGCGCGTGCGCGCGGCGCTGAACGCGCTGGGCCTCGCCCTGCCGCCGCGGCGGATCACCGTGAATCTCGCCCCCGCCGACCTGCCCAAGGAAGGGGCGCATTACGATCTGCCGATCGCCCTGGCGCTGCTGGCGGCGATGGAGGTGATTCCCGCCGACGAGGCCGCGGGCTGGCTGGCGATGGGGGAACTGGGGCTCGACGGACGGCTGAACCCGGTGGCCGGCGCCCTGCCCGCGGCCATCGCCGCCGCCGCCTCGGGGCGGGGCTTCATCTGCCCCGCCGCCTGCGGGCCGGAGGCGGCGCTTGCCGGCGAGCTGGAG
>RFGB01000055.1 GCA_003697125.1 Alphaproteobacteria bacterium | reverse complement strand
GGGGCTTGCGCGGGCGGCGGCGGCGGCCTATGCGCCCCTGGCGGCGCAGTCGGAGCGGGCGGGATGGCATGACGCCGGATGCGGGATTCTATCTTCTGGCGGTGCCGGCCGTGCTCCTGGCCGGGATCTCGAAGGGCGGGTTCGGCGCCGGGGCGTCGTTCGCCGCGACCCCGCTGCTGGCGCTGGCCCTGCCGCCGGGGCTTGCGGTGGGGCTGATGCTGCCGCTTCTGCTGGTGATGGATGCGGTCGGCCTGCCCGCCTGGTGGCGCCGCTGGGACTGGCGCAACGCCCGGGTGATGATGCTGGGCGCGGTGCCGGGGGTGATGCTTGGCGCGGCGCTGTTCCGCTGGGCGGACGCGGACGCGATCCGGGTGGCGATCGGGGTCCTTGCGCTGGGCTTCGTCGCCTATCGGGTGGCGCTGGGCCTGGGCTGGCTGAAGGTGGCGCGCCGGCCCTTCAGCCCGCTCTCGGCGGCGCTGGCCGGGCTCGCCTCGGGCTTCACCAGCTTCGTCACCCATGCCGGCGGGCCGCCCGCGGCGATGCATCTCCTGGGCCAGGGGCTGGACCGCCACCGCTATCAGGCCACCACGGTGCTGCTGTTCAGCTGGATCAACCTGGTGAAGCTGCCCTTCTATGTCGCCGCGGGCATGATCACCCGCGACAGCGTGCTGGCCGGCGCGGCGCTGGCGCCGGTGGCGCTGCTGGGGGTGCTGGCCGGCGTCTGGCTGCACCGGCGCATGCCCGAACGGCCGTTCTTCATCATGATCTATGCGCTTCTGGCGGCGACCGGGATCAAGCTGATCGCCGACGGGCTGGCCTGATCCCGGCCGGGCTCGCGCGCACGCCGCCGCGCGCGTTCAGGTGGCCTTGCCCTTGGGCGGCCTCGGGGTGGCGGTGCTGTCCCAGGCCTCGCCCGCCGCGACCAGGCAGGTCAGGCCGTTGGGAAGCGTCAGCAGGATGGTCCAGGTGCCGCTCTCGAGGCTGGCGAAGATCTCGACCACGCCACTGTCACGCTGGAGCCCCATGCTCTGGCGGGTTTCGCCGAACTGCTCCAGCAGGCGCTGCACGATCATCTCGCGCTGGCCGCAGACGCTGCCCTGCGCGGCGGCCGGCATCCCGGCCAGCGCCGCAAGGACGATCAGGGAGGGGGGGAGGACGCGCATCTTGCCGCACCTTTCTGCCGCACCGGGCCTGCGGCGCGGTTTGACCGCGCCGGCCGGTCGACCCGGCGATCCAGGGTTGATCAGACTTTGCCGGCCCGCAGACGGGGGCGCCTTGGCCCGGATGGACGTTCTGTCGCCGCATCTGCCAGTGCCGATGCGTGTCAGAGTGAGCCTGATTCGGGAAAATTCGGTTAACCGCGGGCAAGGAAATCCCGCCTGTCAAGAGGAAAGGGGCATTTGCAACGCCCCGCGCGTCGATTATCCAGACCGCGACCAAGCGGAGCGATGACGATGCAGGACCGCCCGAGACGTTCAGTCCTCTACATGCCGGGCTCGCGCCCGCGCGCGCTCGAGAAGGCGCGCAGCCTTCCCGCCGATGCGCTGATCCTCGACCTGGAGGATGCCGTGGCCCCGGCCGAGAAGCCCGCCGCCCGCGAGATGGTGGCCGCGGCGCTGCGCGCGGGCGGCTATGGCCCGCGCGAGCTGGTCGTGCGCATCAATGCGCTCGATACCGAATGGGGCCCCGCCGATCTGGCCGCCGCCTGCGCCGCCGGCGCGGATGCGGTGCTGCTGCCCAAGGTGAACGGTCCCGATGACCTGGCGCGGGCCGAGGCGCTGATGCCCGCCGGCGCCGACCGGCCCCGGCTGTGGGCGATGATGGAGACCCCGCTCGGCGTGCTGAACGCCGCCGCCATCGCCGCCGCGACGCCGCGGCTGGAATGCATGGTGATCGGCACCAATGACCTGGCCAAGGATCTGGGCGCGCGCAACCGTCCCGACCGCATGCCGCTGCTGCCGGCGCTGGCGACCTGCCTTCTGGCGGCGCGCGCCCACGGGCTGGCCTGCATCGATGGCGTCTACAACGCCTTCCGCGATCCGGAGGGGCTGCGGGCGGAATGCGTGCAGGGCCGCGACATGGGCTTCGACGGCAAGACGCTGATCCACCCCGACCAGCTGGCGATCGCCAACGAGGTCTTCGCCCCCTCGGCCGAGGAGCTGGAGGAGGCGCGCGCCCAGCTGGTCGCCTGGGACGCGGCGCAGGCGCGTGGCGAGGGGGTCGCGGTCTGGGGCGGACGCATCGTCGAGCGGCTCCACGCCGAGGCCGCCCGCCAACTGCTGGCCCGCGCCGAGGCGATCCGCGCGCGCGAGGCGGCTGGCGCCGGCTGACGGGA
Organism: Alphaproteobacteria bacterium; assembly: GCA_003697125.1. Classification (GTDB taxonomy): domain Bacteria; phylum Pseudomonadota; class Alphaproteobacteria; order Rhodobacterales; family Rhodobacteraceae; genus J013. Next base: position 28,084 of record RFGB01000055.1, on the reverse strand, counting down.
CGGGAGGCACCGCATGGCCCTTCTGATCGCAGGCGTGGCGCTGTGGTGGGGCGCGCATCTGTTCGGGCGCATCGCGCCTGGGCTGCGCGCCGCCCTGGGCCGGGGGCCGGGCAGGGCCGCGGTCGCCATCGCCCTTCTCCTCGCCATCATTCTGATGCATCTGGGCTATGCCCGGGCCGATGCCGCGCCCCTCTACCAGCCGCCGGCATGGGGCCGGCATCTCAACAACCTGCTGATGTATGCCGCGATCGTGCTGGCGGGGATGGGGCACGCGGGGGGGCGGATGCGCGGCTGGCTGCGCCATCCGATGCTGACGGCGGTGGTGGTCTGGGCCGCGGCGCATCTGCTGGTGCGCGGCGATGGCGCCGCGCTGGTGCTGTTCGGCGGTCTCGCCCTGTGGGCGCTGGTCGAGATGGCGGTGATCAACCGCGCCGAACCGGGCTGGACGCCGCCCGCCCCCGGCCCGGTCGCGCGCGACCTCGGCCTTCTGGTCGCGGCGGCGGTCATCTATGCGGTGATCGTCCTGATCCACTGGAAGGTCTTCGGCCTGTATCCCTTCCCCGGCTGACCGGGCAGGAAGGAGGAGCCCATGCACAGACGCGCTGTCCTCTTGGGTGCCGCGGCGCTGCTCGCGGGCTGCGGCGGCGACATCGCCACGCCAGGCGGGATCGGCACCGACCTGCGGCGCATCGCGGTGATGCGGGTCGAGACCCGCGTCAGCCAGAACGCCGACATCTACTATCCCGACGCCAGCGGCCAGGTGGCGGCCGAGGCCGCGCGCCGGTCCACCCCCGACGACCCGGTCTATCTGACCGCGCGCGAGCGGGAGGGGCGGGTGCGCGCGCAGATCGCCGCCGAGGTCAACGCCGCGGTGATCGACGCGCTGCGCGGCATGCCGGCGGGCGATCTTCCGGTGGTGCTGGAGGTGCTGGTCACCCGCTACCGCATCCGCAGCCTGCTGCGCGGGGCGCTGCTGGGTTCGGACCATCTTGCCGAGGCGACGATCACGCTGCGCGACGCCCGCACCGGCGCTCCGGTCAGCGAACCCCTTGCCGTCAGCGCCGAATCGACCGAACAGGTGGCGATCCTGGGCGGGCTGCAGCTGCGCGCGATCCGGCCCGCCCCGGCGCGGCGGCTGAACCGCAATCTTGCCGCCGAGATCCGCGCGGCGCTCGACCGCGTGACCGGATGAGGGTGGGATGACGAAGACCGATCGCGGCCGCTTCTTCGAGGATTACCGCGCGGGCGAGGTCCTGGTGCACGCCACGCCGCGGACGCTGGGCGAGGGAGAGCGGGCGCTCTACACCGCGCTCTATCCGACCCGCTTCGCCCTGACCTCCTCGGACGATTTCGCCCGCGCCTGCGGCCTGGCCGCCGCCCCGCTCGACGAGCTGATCGCCTTCCACACCGTCTTCGGCAAGACGGTTCCCGACATCTCGCGCAATGCGGTGGCCAATCTGGGCTATGCCGAGGGGCGATTCCTCGCCCCGGTCTGGCCCGGCGACACCCTTGGCGCGGAAAGCACGGTCATCGGCCTGCGCGAGACGTCGAACCGCCGCGCCGGCGTCGTCTGGGTGCGCACCACCGGCTTCAACCAGCATGGCCGGCCGGTCCTGAGCTATGTGCGCTGGGTGATGGTGCGCAAGCGCGACGCGGAGGCCCCGGCCCCGGAACCCATGGTGCCGGATCTGGCCCCCGCGGTGGCCGCCGCCGATCTGGTGATCCCCGAGGGCCTGGATTTCGCGCGCTACGACACCCGGCTGTCGGGCGGGCCGCATCTGTGGGAGGATTACGCCCCCGGCGAGCTGATCGACCATGTCGACGGCGTCACGGTGGAGGAGGCCGAGCACATGATGGCCACCCGGCTGTGGCAGAACACCGCCCGGGTGCATTTCGACGCCACCCTGCGCGAGGACGGCCGCCGGCTGGTCTATGGCGGCCATGTCATCAGCCTGGCGCGCGCGCTCAGCTTCAACGGGCTGGCCAATGCCCAGCCGGTGGTGGCGATCAATGCCGGCACCCATGCCAATCCCTGCCTTGCCGGCGACACGGTGCGCGCCTGGTCCGAGGTTCTGGACAAGGCCGAGACCCCCGACCCGAGGATCGGGGCGATCCGGCTGCGGCTGGTGGCGACCAGGGGCGGCGCGCCCTTCGCGCTGCGCGATGCCGGGGGGCGCTACCTGCCCGAGGTGCTGCTGGATCTCGATTACTGGGCGCTGATGCCGCGGCGCGCCGCGGCGGTTTCGTGATCACGAAACCGGGGGCTGGGACGGGTCTTGTGATCGCAAATTCGCCTGTCGTGATCACGAAAGGCGGCCCTGCGCGGCCGCAGCCGGAGGCGGCGCAAGAAACCCCTGTCGGGGCGCGGCGGCTTGCGCTAGCCTGCGCGGCGACGCGCCGGCGCGGCGGTTGCCGCCGGCCGGCAGGCCGCCGCGGCGCGCCGGAAGGAAAGGGGCCGGGAAGGAAGGGATTCGCATGGCCGACGTGAACAGGGGCAACCGCCCGCTCTCTCCGCACCTGAGCGTCTACAACCAGTCCTACACGGGAACCCTGTCGATACTGCACCGGCTGACCGGCATGGCCATGGCCGTGGCCGGGGTGCTGGTCGTCTGGTGGTTCCTCGCTGCCGCAGTCGGGCCGGACTATTTCGCCCTGGCCGACTGGGTGCTGACCTCGTTCCTGGGCCATCTGGTGATGATCGGCGCGCTGTGGGCGCTGGCCTATCACCTGTGCAACGGCATCCGCCATCTGTGGTGGGACAGCGGGCACGGCTTCGAACTGGAACAGGTCCGCATGTCGGGGCTGGTCGTGCTGACCTGCTCGGGGGCGCTGACCGTCCTCGTCCTGCTGATCGCCAATCTCTGAGGAAGGCCGCCATGAGCTTCAGGACCGATCGTGCCCGCGTCGCGGGCCTGGGCGTGGCCCGCGACGGGGTCGGGCACTGGTGGGCGCAGCGCGTCACCGCCGTGGCGCTGGTGCCGCTCGCGGTGCTGTTCGTCATCCCCTTCGCCCGCGCGCTGGGCGCGGGGCGCGAGGCGGTGCTGGCAACCTATGCCCACCCCTTCAACGCCATCGTGGCGATGCTGTTCATTGGCACCGCCTTCTATCATCTGAAGCTGGGGCTTCAGGTGATCATCGAGGACTATGTCCATGCCAAGGCTCCGCGCGCCGCGGCGCTTGTCGCCAATGCGCTGGGCGCATGGCTCTTCGGCCTGACCGGGGTGTTCGCCGTGGCCAGGATCGCCATCGGGCAGTGAGGGGGGGACGGCATGGCCGCCTACGAATTCATCGACCACAGCTATGACGTCGTGGTGGTCGGCGCCGGCGGCGCCGGCCTGCGCGCGACCCTGGGCATGGCCGAACAGGGCCTGCGCACCGCCTGCGTCACCAAGGTCTTCCCGACCCGGTCGCACACCGTCGCCGCCCAGGGCGGGATCGCCGCCAGCCTCGGCAACATGGGGCCCGACCACTGGCAGTGGCACATGTATGACACCGTGAAGGGGTCGGACTGGCTGGGCGACGTGGACGCGATGGAATATCTGGCGCGCGAGGCGCCCGCCGCGGTCTACGAGCTGGAGCATTACGGGGTGCCCTTCTCGCGCCGCGAGGACGGGCGCATCTATCAGCGCCCCTTCGGCGGCCACACCACCGAATTCGGTGAAGGCCCCCCCGTCCAGCGCACCTGCGCCGCCGCCGACCGCACCGGACATGCCATCCTGCACACGCTCTATGGCCAGTCGCTGAAGCAGAAGGCGGAATTCTTCGTCGAGTATTTCGCCATCGACCTGATCATGGCCGAGGACGGCGCCTGCCAGGGCGTCGTCGCCTGGAAGCTGGATGACGGCACCATCCACCGCTTCAGCGCCAAGATGGTGGTGCTGGCCACCGGGGGCTACGGGCGCTCCTACTTCTCGGCCACCTCCGCCCACACCTGCACCGGCGACGGCAACGGCATGGTCGCCCGCGCCGGCCTGCCCCTGCAGGACATGGAGTTCGTCCAGTTCCACCCCACGGGAATCTATGGCGCGGGCTGCCTGATCACCGAGGGCGCGCGGGGCGAGGGCGGCTATCTGACCAATTCCGAGGGCGAGCGCTTCATGGAACGCTATGCCCCCACCTACAAGGATCTTGCCAGCCGCGACGTGGTCAGCCGCTGCATGACCATCGAGATCCGCGAGGGCCGCGGCGTCGGCAAGCACAAGGATCACATCCATCTGCACCTGAACCATCTGCCGCCTGAGGTGCTGAAGGAACGCCTGCCCGGAATCTCGGAATCGGCGCGCATCTTCGCCGGCGTGGACGTGACCAAGGAGCCGATCCCGGTCATTCCCACGGTCCATTACAACATGGGCGGCATCCCGACCAATTACTGGGGCGAGGTGCTGAACCCCACCCCCGAGGATCCCGACCGGGTCATCCCAGGGCTGATGGCGGTGGGCGAGGCGGGCTGCGCCAGCGTGCACGGCGCCAACCGGCTGGGCTCCAACTCGCTGATCGACCTCGTGGTCTTCGGCCGCGCCGCCGCGATCCGCGCGGGGCAGGTGGTGGAACGGGGCAAGGCGAACCGGCCGCTCAACAAGGCTTCGGTCGAGAAGGCGATGGACCGTTTCGACCGCCTGCGCCACGCCGATGGGGGCACCCCCACCGCCGAGCTGCGGCTGAAGATGCAGCGCGCCATGCAGGAGGATGCCGCCGTCTTCCGCACCGCCGAGACGCTGCAGTCGGGCTGCCGGCGGATCTCGGAGCTGTGGAAGGGGATGGACGACCTGAAGGTCACCGACCGTTCCCTGATCTGGAACTCGGATCTGATGGAGACGCTGGAACTGACCAACCTGATGGCCAACTCCATCACCACCGTCTATTCGGCCGAGGCGCGCACCGAAAGCCGCGGCGCCCATGCGCGCGAGGACTATCCCGAGCGCGACGATGTCAACTGGCGCAAGCATTCGCTGGCCTGGGTGGACGAGGCGGGCAAGGTCACGCTGGGATATCGCCCGGTGCATACCGAGCCGCTGACCCCGCCCGAGCAGGGCGGCATCGACCCGGCGAAGATCGCGCCGAAGGCCCGCGTCTACTGATGGCGGCCGCCCCCGCCTTCGGTCTGGCACCCCAGCGCGACCCCGAGGAGCGCGAGCGCAAGCTGCGCACCCGGGCGCTGGCGGGGCTGCGGGCCTGGCTCGACCTGGTCCAGGCGGGGCCGGAACATCTGTGCCCGGTCTGCGGCTGGCATGGCCGCTTCGCCCCGGTGCGCGAGAAGCCCGGCCTGTCCTGCCCCGCCTGCGATTCCCGCCCCCGCCACCGGCTGATGAAGCTGTGGATGGACCGGCATCTGCGCCTGCCCCGGACCGCGCGGGTGCTGCATTTCGCCGCCGAACCGGCAATCGGCGCCCTGATCCGGCCCCGGGTCGCCGAATACCGCACCGCCGACATCGCGCCGGGGGCGGATCTGCGGCTGGACCTGACCGCGCTGGACCTGCCCGATGGCTGCGTCGATCTCCTGATCGCCAATCACGTCCTGGAACATGTCGCCGATGACCGCCGCGCGCTTGCCGAGATCGCCCGCGTGCTCGCCCCCGGCGGCCGGGCGGTCCTGAGCGTGCCGATGGTCGATTCCTGGCCCCGCACGCATGAGGATCCCGCCCTCGGCCCCGAGGAGCGGCGGCTCTACTACACCGACCGGCTGCATCTGCGGCTCTACGGGCGGGACTTTCCCGACCGCATCGCCGCCGCCGGCCTTCGCGTCGAGGAATTCGTGGCCTGCGAGCCGGATGTGTCGCGCCACGGGCTGAAGCGCGGCGAACGCATCTTCATCGGGCTGAAGCCCGGCCCCCAATCCGCCTGACGGAGGACCCAATGGTCGAACTCGCCCTCCCGAAGAACTCCCGCGTCCGGGTCGGGAAGACCTGGCCGAAGCCGCAGGGCAAGAACCTGCGCGCCTTCCGGATCTACCGCTGGAATCCCGATGACGGGCAGAACCCCCGCATCGACACCTACTGGCTCGATCTCGACGATTGCGGGCCGATGGTCCTCGACGCCCTGATCAAGATCAAGAACGAGATCGACCCCACGCTGACCTTCCGCCGGTCCTGCCGCGAGGGGATCTGCGGATCCTGCGCGATGAACATCGACGGCATCAACACGCTGGCCTGCATCAAGGGGCTGGACGAGATCGAGGGCGATGTCCGCATCTATCCGCTGCCGCACATGCCGGTGGTCAAGGATCTGGTGCCCGACCTGACGCAGTTCTACGCCCAGCACGCCGCGATCATGCCCTGGCTCGAGACCAAATCGACCCCGCCCGAGAAGGAGTGGCTGCAGTCGGTCGAGGACCGGCGCAAGCTGGACGGGCTGTATGAATGCGTGATGTGCGCCTCCTGCTCGACCGCCTGCCCCAGCTACTGGTGGAACGGGGACCGCTATCTGGGCCCGGCCGCGCTGCTGCATGCCTATCGCTGGATCGTCGACAGCCGCGACGAGGCGACGGGCGAACGCCTCGACCAGCTCGAGGATCCCTTCCGGCTGTATCGCTGCCACACCATCATGAACTGCACGCGCACCTGCCCCAAGGGGCTGAACCCGGCCAAGGCGATCGCCGAGATCAAGAAGCTGATGCTGGAGCGCCATCTCTGAGCGCGCCCGGCACCGGCGGCGCCGGTCGCGGATGCATCGGCGCCCGCCGCCCGGGCCGGCGGGGTCAGCCCGGCATGTTGTTGATCCGGCTCAGGGTCTCGTTCACGTCGAAGGCCAGGGCGCGGATCCCGGTGATGCCGAACTCGGCCAGCCGCGCGCTGTGCTTGGCGATGTAGGCCTGGGCCGCGGCATCATCGGTGAAGGCATAGATGCCGCCGGCCCTGCCGCTGGCGCGATCCTCGGTCCAGATCTTCCACAGGAAGCCCGGCTCCTCGTTGATCGAGCGCGCGAGCCCCTCCATCGCCCGGGCCATCTCCTCGCCGAACGGACCCGAATAGGGAAAGTCGAACTGCACCAGTCGCATGGCCGATCCTCCGTGCCGGGCGCCCCCTGCGCCCCCGCCCGGCAGCATCGGACGGGCCGGCGGCGAAGGCAAGCCGCCGGTCAGCCCGCGGGCGGCCAGTCGGCCGAGCGCATCTCGTGCAGGCGCGAGGCGGTGCGGGCGAAGGCGAAGCTGCCCTCGCCCTCGGGATACAGCGCCTCGGGTTCCGCCGCGGCGGAACAGATGATCCGCACCCGCGCCTCGTAGAGCGCATCGATCAGCGTGACGAAGCGGCGCGCGGCATCGAAGCGTTCCCGCGACAGGACCGGAATGCGGTCGATCAGCAGCCAGTCCAGCGCCGCGGCGATGGCCAGATGGTCGGCCGGGCCCAGCGGCGCCTCGCACAGATCGGCGAAGCCCGCCCGGCCGATGCGGCCGCGGGCAAGGGGCCGGACGATCTCGCGTCCGCCCACCGCCAGGCGCATCGGTGCGCCGGGCCCGCCCGCCAGGCGATCCCAGGCGGCATCCATCGCCGCATCGGCCGCGGGACCCAGCGGACAGTGCCACAGGCGCAGCCCCTCGGCGCGGTTCTGCCTGTGGTCGGTGCCCCCGTCCAGCTCGTGCAGGTCCAGTCTTTCGCGGATCAGCGCGATGAAGGGCAGGAAGAGGTCGCGGTTGAGCCCGTCGCGATAGAGTTCGTCGGGCGGGCGGTTCGAGGTGATGACCGCAACGACACCGCGGGCGAACAGCGCCTCGAACAGCCGCCCGACGATCATCGCGTCGGTGATGTCGTTGATCTCCAGCTCGTCCAGGCACAGAAGCGTCGCCTCGGCCGCCACCCCGTCGGCCACCTCGGCGATGGGATCGCGCGCGCCGCGCGCCCGGGCGGCGGCGATGGCGGCGTGGACCTCCTGCATGAAGGCGTGGAAATGCACCCGGCGGCGGCGCGCGACCGGCGCGGTGTCGAAGAACAGGTCCATCAGCATCGACTTGCCGCGCCCGACCCCGCCATAGAGATAGAGCCCCGGCACCGCGGCGTCGCGCAGCCGTTCGCGCCCCCAGCCGAACAGCCCGAGGCCGACCCGCTTGGGCCGGCGGGGGTCATAGTCGCGCAGGCGGTTGTGCAGGATCTGCAGCGCCTCGGCCGCCCGCGCCTGGGCGGGGTCGGGGCGCAGCGCCCCCGCGCGCAGCAGGCTGCGGTATTTCTGCACGGGCCCGTCGTCCATCGCCCCTCCGTCCCGACCGATCGGCCCGCGCGCGCCGAACCGCAGGCTTGTTAGACGAGATCGCCGCGGAGGAAAACCGGCCCCGGGGGCGGCGACTCGGGGCGGGCCCGGCGGCGGCGGCGCCATCTCAGGAGATGCCGACAATTGACTGATTCTGCCGCCGGCGATCCGGGAACCGCCCAGCCGGGCGGCCGCGGCCGGCCGTTAACCAGGTTCATGGCAATTCCGCCACAATTGCGGGCGGATTCCTGCCCCGAAGGCCCGGGATCTGCGCAAAACGGCGCCAATTTCGCCACATCGCTGAATTGACCTGACGCGAGGTGGGGCCTAGCCTTCCACTCAGGGTGGTGGATCGCGTAAGTGCTTGGGGTATGGAGCATGGTTACTCTCGCGCGGAAGGCGCTCTCGCGCTATGCGAAGGATGACGATGCCCTGGTCACCATCCAGGTCGTCCTGTTCTCCGTCATGCTGTTCGGCGCGATCGGCTTCGTGATCGATTTCGGACGAGCCTACAGCGCCCATTCCCAGATGCAGTCCTACATCGACCAGGTCGCGCTGGCCGCGGCAGCGCAGCTGGACCAGCGCGACGGCACCGACCGCGATGGCGTGAAGGTCGAGCCCAGCGCCATCGAGCGGGCCACCGCCGCCGCCTATGCGGTCTCGAAGACCAGCACCTTCACCCAGGGCGGCGGGGAATTCCAGATCGCGCAGCTGATCTTCCTGACCGGCGCGCCCACCGACGAGGACGGCAATTTCGACTATGCCCTCGTCACCGGCGGCACGCTGACAACGACCAATCCGGCGCTGGCAACCCATGTGCTGGCCATCGCGCAGCCGGCATCGGTGCGCGCCTCGCTGCTCGACATCAACATCGGCGGTCTGGGCAGCAGCATCAACGAGATCCCGATCGGCGCCTATGCCGTGGCGACCCGCAAGCAGGTCACCTGCGACGGGCTGTCGACGCTGGTGATGTGCAATCCCTTCGAGGGGGATCCCGACCGCAGCCTTGCCTCGGTGTTCGAGGATGGGGGCGGCTTCCGCATCCGGCTGACTGCGGATGCCGGGCTCGGCCTGTCAACCACCGCGACCGAGATCGGGGTCGGCGTGATCAAGAACCCGGTCGCGACGCTGGGCACCGACAGCGGCGCGTGCGAGGATGTGACGACGCTGCCGGGCTATGACGGCCAGACCGGGGCCGAGCTGGAGGCGCTGCGCGACAAGTGCCTTCTGGCGGTGGTCGATACCGGCCTGTCCTGCGTCAATGACAGCCTGCTGGTCAAGGAGATCCCGCCGGGCGATCTGGTGACCGGACTCGACGTGCTGTTCGACATGTATGACGACGAGATGGCGGCGATCCTGACCTCGGATGTCGCGCTGGGTGACGGACGCATGCGCAGCGAGCTGTTCTATCCCGACATCGCCGCGGTGCATGGCCGGCTGCATCTTTCCGAGATTCCGGACTACTACGACGCCAAGCGCGCCCAGATCGACGCCGACAGCTCGATCCCGCCCTTCCTGAAGACGGCGCGGAAGAATGCCCTGAGCCAGCAGGAGACGAAGATCCTCGCCGCCTATCCGGGCGACCCGGCGCATCCGGCCTCGCGGCTGAACCACATCCCGATCGAACCCTCGGCGCACGGGCCGATGGAAAGCCCGGTCTGCTTCGCCTCGGACTGCCTCAGCTTCGGACTGCATGGCGGAATCTACAATGGCGACATCCAGCCGGTGGACTATGCCACCAGCTACTACACCCCGACGGTGCGCGACCTGACCGCGGCCCAGGACGGCCGCGCGCCGGAGAGCCTGTCGAGCTCGGACCTCGACGGCGAGCTGCTGACCCAGGGGGCCGAGACCTTCTATCAGTTCTACAGCATGGTCGAACGGATCGACCCCAGCCTGCGGACCTTCGCGGCGTCGAACGGCGTGACCTGGAACGGCATCACCAACAATTTCGTCCGCACATGGCCCGAGAACTTCGCCGCCGCCTATCCCGGCGTCGACATGTCCGGGCGCGAGCGTCGGCGGATCCGTGTCTCGGTGGTCAATTGCGGGGCCAAGGAAAGCGTCGATGCCGGCGATGGCACTCAGGCCTATCGCGCCCAGGTGGTGGACGTGGTCGACCTGTTCATCACCCAGCCGCCGAAGGTGATCTCCTGCACCACCGCCTATGATTCGAACAGCGATCCCCAGGGGATCCGGCCCTGCGCCAATGACGAGATCACCAAGGCCGAGCTGCATGTCGAATATGTGGGCTCGGTCAAGGACAACCTGATCGGCTCGCGCTCGCGCAGCTACGCCGTCCTCGTGCACTGACCGGACGCGCCGCCGCAGCGTCCGCGCCCTCCGGCCGGTCCGCCGGAGGGCGCGGCGCTTGACGGGGCGGACCGAGTCGCGCTAGTTCGGGCCGGTTTCCGGATCGCCCCAGGGCTTTCCGGTCCCGGCCCGCTGGCCGGGATCGCCACCGGTCAGCGCGTCGCGCCCGCCGGTGCGATGCGGCATATCCGCCGGCCGGCGGCGTCGGGTCGTGCGCCATCCCCGCGGGGGCGGCGGCATCCGGAGAGGAGAGAGCGATGTTCGAATCCCTGTCCGAGCGCCTCTCGGGCGTGCTGGACAAGCTGACCCGCCAGGGGGCGCTGACCGAGGCGGACGTCACCGCGGCGCTGCGCGAGGTGCGCGTGGCGCTGCTGGAGGCGGATGTCGCCCTGCCGGTGGTGCGCGACTTCATCCGCCGGGTGCAGGAGAAGGCCACCGGCCAGGCGGTGATCCGTTCGGTCACCCCGGGTCAGCAGGTGGTGAAGATCGTCCATGACGAGCTGGTCGCGGTGCTGCGCGGCGAGGGCGAGCCGGGCCGCCTGCGCATCGACAGCCCCCCCGCGCCGATCCTGATGGTGGGGTTGCAGGGTTCGGGCAAGACCACCACCACCGCCAAGATCGCCCGCCGCCTGGCCGAGCGCGAGGGCAAGCGCGTGCTGATGGCCTCGCTCGACACCTCGCGCCCTGCCGCGATGGAACAGCTGGCCACGCTGGGCCGGCAGGCCGGAATCGACACATTGCCGATCATGCCCGGCCAGGATCCGGTCGCCATCGCCAGACGCGCAAGGCAGCACGCCACGCTCGGCGGCTATGACGTCTATCTGCTCGACACCGCCGGGCGGCTGCACATCGACGACGCGCTGATGGAACAGGTCGCCGCGGTCCGCGACGTGGCCTCCCCGCGCGAGATCCTGCTGGTCGTGGACGGGCTCACCGGGCAGGACGCGGTCAATGTCGCCCGCGAATTCGACGCCCGCGTCGGCATCACCGGGGTGGTCCTGACCCGGATGGATGGCGACGGGCGCGGCGGCGCGGCGCTGTCGATGCGCGCGATCACCGGCAAGCCGATCCGTTTCGTCGGCGTGGGCGAGAAGCTGGACGCGCTGGAGGAGTTCGACGCCGAGCGCATCGCCGGCCGCATCCTGGGCATGGGCGACATCGTCGCCCTGGTCGAGAAGGCGCGCGAGACGATCGAGGCCGAAGAGGCCGAGCGCATGATCCGCCGCTTCCAGAAGGGGCGGTTCGACATGAACGACCTCGCCGCCCAGCTGGAACAGATGCTGAAGATGGGCGGCATGCAGGGGATCATGGGCATGCTGCCCGGCATGGGCAAGCTGTCGAAGCAGCTGGAAGGGGCGGGATTCGACGACCGGGTGATCCGCCGCCAGATCGCCATCATCCGCTCGATGACCAAGAAGGAACGCCGCCAGCCCGAGCTGATGCAGGCCAGCCGCAAGAAGCGCGTCGCCGCCGGTGCGGGGGTCGAGGTGGCCGAGGTCAACCGCCTGCTGAAGATGCACCGGCAGATGGCCGACATGATGAAGAAGATGGGGCGGATGGGAAAGAAGGGGCTGATGCGCGGCGCCCTTGCCCAGATGATGGGCAAGGGCGGGATCGATCCCCAGCTGCTGGCAGGCGGCGCGGCGCCGGGCGCCCTGCCGCCGGGGCTGCCGGGCGGGGCGCGGCTGCCCGCGGGCCTGTCGGGCCTGATGCCGGGGCGCAAGAAATGACCGGGGCGCAGGATCCCGGGCATGGCGCCGGCGGCCCGGCTGCGGCGCGGGACGACGCGGCCAGGGCGGCGGAGATCCTCGCCGGGCATCGCGCGGCGATCGACAATCTCGACGCCATCATCATCCACACCCTCGCGCTGCGGTTTCGCGAGACGCTGGCGGTGGGCCGGCTGAAGGCCGAACATGGCCTGCCCCCCGCCGATCCGGCGCGCGAGGCGGCCCAGATCGCCCGCCTGCGGCGGCTGGCCGGGGAGGCCGGGCTCGACCCCGTCTTCGCCGAGAAGTTCCTGAATTTCGTGATCGCGGAGGTGATCCGCCACCACGAGAGGCTGCAGACCCAGGGCTGAACGCCCGCAACCGAATTCCCGAGGAGAAGCAACACCATGGCCATGAAGATCCGGCTCGCCCGCGGCGGCTCGAAGAAGCGTCCCCATTACAGCATCGTCGCGGCCGACAGCCGCGCCCCGCGCGACGGGCGCTTCATCGAGAAGCTGGGCACCTATGACCCGCTGCTGCCCAAGGACAACGAGAACCGCGTCCGGCTGAACATCGAGCGGGTGCAGTACTGGCTGGGCCAGGGCGCCCAGCCCACCGACCGGGTGTCGCGCTTCCTCGAGGCCGCAGGCGTCATCGAGAAGAAGACCCGCAACAACCCCAAGAAGGCCGAACCCGGCAAGAAGGCCCAGCAGCGCGCCAAGGAGCGCGCGGCCAAGGCCGAGGCCGCCGCGGGCTGAGGGCGCCGCCGCGGCCGGGCTGCGGCGTGATCCGGGGCAGGGAGGGATGCGTTGGCCGTCGGGGATCGCGACAGGCTGATCTGCGTGGGCGCCATCGCCGGCGCCTTCGGCGTGCGCGGCGAGGTGCGGGTCAAGTCCTTCTGCGCCGAACCCGAGGCGATCGCGGGTTACGGCCCGCTGGTGACCGAGGACGGGCGGCGCTTCGCCATCACCATCCGCGGCACCGCGCCCGGCGCGCTGGTCTGCCGCCTGTCGGGCGTCGAGACGCGCGAACAGGCCCAGGCGCTGAAGGGCACCCGGCTTCATGTCGCGCGCGGCCGCCTGCCCGACCTGCCCGAGGACGAGTTCTACCACGCCGACCTGATCGGGCTGACCGTCCAGGACACCGGCGGCGCGGTGCTGGGCCAGGTGCGGGCCGTCCATGACCATGGCGCGGGCGACTTCCTCGAGATCACCGGCCCCGCCCTGGCCCGTCCGCTGCTGCTGCCCTTCACCCGCGCCTTCGTCCCGACCGTCGATCTCGCCCGCGGGCGCATCGTCGTCGATCCGCCCCAGGGCAGCGACGAGGCACCCTGATGGCCACCGATGCGCCCTGGGAGGCGCGCGTCCTGACGCTGCACCCCGAGATGTTTCCCGGCCCGCTGGGCCACGCCCTGATCGGGCGCGCCCTGGCCGAGGGGCTGTGGCGGCTGTCCACCATCAACATCCGCGACTTCGCCACCGATCGCCACCGCACGGTCGACGACACCCCCGCGGGCGGCGGCCCGGGCATGGTGATGCGCGCCGATGTCACCGCCCGGGCGGTCGATGCGGCGATGGCCGGGGTCGACCGCGCCCGCTGGCCGCTGATCGCGCTGTCGCCGCGCGGCCTGCCCTTCACCCAGGCCATGGCCCGGCGGCTGGCAGCGGGCAGCGGCGTCACCCTGCTGTGCGGCCGCTTCGAGGGGATCGACCAGCGCCTGATCGAGGCGCGCGGGATCGAGGAGGTCTCGATCGGCGACTATGTGCTGACCGGCGGAGAGCTGGCCGCGATGGTCTTGATCGAGGCGACGGTCCGGCTTATACCCCGCGTTCTCGGCAATGCCGAGTCGGTGGTCGAGGAATCCTTCTCGGCCGGCCTTCTCGAGCATCCGCACTACACGCGGCCGCAGGTCTGGGAAGGGCGCGCGATACCGGAGGTTCTCCTCTCCGGGCACCACGCCCGCATCGCCGCATGGCGACGCGCCCGGGCCGAGGCCCTGACTCGGGAACGTCGTCCCGACCTCTGGCGGGCCCGCCAAGACGGCAAGGCGCCCATGGGAGAGCCGGAGCTCTCGGACGCGCAGACCTCCGCCGCGGACGGCGGGCAGAAGAAGGACAAGGGCCGATGAACCTGTTGCAGCAGATCGAGGCCGAGGAAGTCGCGCGGCTTGGCAAGCAGATCCCAGATTTCGCCCCCGGCGACACGGTGCGCGTGGGCTACAAGGTGATCGAGGGCGGGCGCACCCGCGTGCAGGCCTATGAAGGGGTCTGCATCGCGCGCAACGGGGGCACGGGCATCGGCGCCAGCTTCACCGTGCGCAAGATCAGCTTCGGCGAGGGGGTCGAGCGCGTCTTTCCCCTGCATTCGCCGAACATCGATTCGATCACCGTCGTGCGCCGCGGCAAGGTGCGCCGCGCCAAGCTCTACTATCTGCGCTCGCGCCGGGGCAAGTCGGCCCGCATCGCCGAACGCGCCAACTACCGCGCCCCCCGCGAGGAGTCGGGCGAAGATTGAATGACCCCGTGCCACGGCGCATTTGACAGCCCGTGGCGGTGTTGCCAACAAGGAGCGGGGGCCGGCCGGGGGCGCAGAACCCCTGCGGCCCCCGCTCCGGCGTCAAGGGAGGGTCCAATGCTGACACGTCGCGATCTCGGGCGCATGGCCGCCGGCGCGGTCCTGGCCGCGGGTTTCGCCGCACCCGCTGCGGCACAGGAATTCGTCTTCAAGCTTCACCATCTGCTGAGCGAGCGATCGCCCGCGCATCAGAACATGCTGCTGCCCTGGGCCAAGCAGGTCGAGGCCAATTCCGGCGGCCGGGTGAAGATCGAGATCTACCCGGCCATGTCGCTGGGCGGCAAGCCGCCGGAACTGGTGCAGCAGGTCCGCGACGGCGTCGTCGATCTGATCTGGACCGTCAACGGCTACACCCCGGGCCTGTTCCCGCGCACCGAGGTGTTCGAACTGCCCGGCGTCTACCGCAACGACATCAAGGCGACCAACCTCGCCATGTATGACCTGTTCGAGAGCGATCTCAAGCAGGAGTATCAGGGCGTCGAGGTGATGTGGCTGCATGTCCATGCCGGCCAGGCGCTGATGACGGTGGACAAGGAGGTCCACAGCCCCGCCGATCTGGCCGGGATGAAGATCCGCATCCCCTCGCGCACCGGCGCCTGGGTGATCGAGGCGCTGGGCGCCGCGCCGCTGGCCACCCCGGTGCCCGAGGTTCCCCAGGCGCTGTCCAAGCGGGTGATCGATGCCACCCTGCTGCCGTGGGAGATCATCCCGCCGCTGAAGCTGCATGACCAGATCAAGTATTTCATCGAGGGCCACAACCAGACGCGCTTCGGGAACACCACCTTCCAGGTGTCGATGAACAAGGCCCGCTGGGACAGCCTGCCGCCCGAGATCCAGAAGGCGTTCCGCGATGCCTCGGGCCGCGACTGGTGGGCCAAGGTGGCCGACATCTGGCGCGCCGGCGACGATTTCGGCATCCAGATGGCGGTGAAGGCCGGGCGCAAGCATGTCGTTCTGACCGAGGAGGAGACCGAGGCCTTCATGGAGGCGCTGGAACCCGTGGTCGATCGCTGGATCGAGGAGGTGAGCAGCAAGGGAATCGACGGCCGCGCCCTGGTCGAGAAGGCGCGCGCGGCGATTGCCGCGAATGCGACCGTCAACTGAGATGGCGGCGGCGGCCGATGGCCGCCGCTTCGCCGCGATTCGCCGCCTGATCGAGCTGTGGGCGCTGGGCGGCGGCCTGCTTCTGGTCGCCGTCGCGCTGACCAATGTCGCATCGGTCGTCGGCGCGGCGCTGTTCACCGCCAACGAGACGGGCTGGCTCGGCGGGATCCTGCCCGACTGGCTGGCCCGGCCGGTGCCCGGCGATTTCGAGCTGACCGAGATGGGCACCTGCATCGCCGCCTTCGCCTTCCTGCCCTATGTGCAGCTGACCCGCTCCAACGTCACCGCCGACATCTTCACCTCGGGCGCAAGCCCGCGCTGGGTCGCGCGGTTCAGCCTCGCCGGCTCGGTCGTCGCCATCCTGTTCACCCTGATCCTGGGCTGGCGGATGTATTTCGGCATGCTCGACCAGCAGGCCTATGGCTACACCACCGCCATCCTCGCCATCCCGCACTGGATCGCCTTCGTGCCCATCCTGATCTCGCTGGCCCTGACGACGGTGGCCGCGGCGATCACCCTGGCCGAAGACGCGGCCCGCGCCTGAGGGAGCCGCCATGCTGGACGCGCTGATGATCGGTTTCGGCGGCCTTGCCGTCCTGGTCGCCCTGATCGCCCTGCGCATGCCGATCGCCTATGCGATGATCCTGGTCGGCGGCATCGGCGTCACCATCCTCAACGGCCCGGACATCTTCCTCTCGCAGCTCAAGACCCTCGCCTATGGCCAGTTCTCGATCTATGACCTGACCGTGGTGCCGATGTTCGTGCTGATGGGCAACATCGCCACCCAGTCGGGCCTGAGCCGGGACCTGTTCCGGGCGGCGAACGCCTGGATGGGCTGGCTGCCGGGGGGCACGGCGATGGCGGCGATCGCGGCCTGCGCGGGCTTCGGGGCGGTCTGCGGATCCTCGCTGGCCACCGCCTCGACCATGGGGCAGGTGGCGCTGCCGGAACTGCGCCGCTACAACTATTCCGGCGCGCTGGCCACCGGAACCCTGGCGGCGGGGGGCGTGCTGGGCATCCTGATCCCGCCCTCGGTGGTGCTGGTCATCTATGCGGTGATCGTCGAGGCGAACATCGTCACGATGTTCATGGCGGCCTTCATCCCCGGCATCATCGCGGTGATCCTGTTCCTGCTGACCATCGCGGTCTATGTCGCGGTCAAGCCCGAGGCTGGCCCGGCCGGCGGCGCGGCGACGCGCGCGGAATTCATCGCCGCGACGCTGGGGGTCATCCCGGTGCTGGTCATCTTCGGGCTGGTGATCGGCGGGATCTATTTCGGCTTTTTCAATCCCACGCCGGCGGCGGCGGTCGGGGTGTTCCTGGTGTGGGTCTACGCCCTCGCCCGCCGCAAGATCGGCCTGCCGGAGATGCGCGAGGCGCTTCTGGCCACGGCGAAGACCTCGGGCATGATCTATCTGATCCTGCTCGGCGCCGAGATGCTGAAGATCTTCATGTCCCGCGGCGGGGTTCCGCAGGCGGTGGCGGACTGGATGGCGGCCAGCGGGCTGCCGCCGCTGGCGGTGCTGGTCATCCTGCTGGCGGCGCTGATCCTGCTGGGCTGCCTGATGGACAGCCTGTCGATGATCCTGCTGGCGATCCCGTTCTTCTGGCCGGTCCTGGTGCAGCTCAATGGCGGCGACTACCAGATGGCCGAGGGGTCGGGCTTCGGCATGTCGACCGAGGACCTGAAGATCTGGTTCGGGATCCTGGCGCTGATCGTCGTCGAGCTGGGGCTGATCACCCCCCCGGTGGGGATGAATGTCTTCGTCATCTCGGCGCTGGCCAAGGACACCCCGATGCGCGAGACCTTCATCGGGGTGATGCCGTTCTTCCTGGCCGAGCTGTTCCGGGTGGCGCTGCTGGTCGCCTTCCCGGCGCTGACGCTGTGGCTGCCCGCCGTGCTGCGCTGAGGCAGGCGGCGGTCAGCCCGGATCGAAACGGTCCAGCCATTCGGCAAGCGCCGGGCGGTGCAGCGCCAGCGAACGCGCCACCGCCGGCAGTGCCGCGACCGCTTCCACCCGCCCGGCGATGCCCGGCGGCAGCTGCAGCGGGCGTTCCAGCCGCGCCGCGATCATCGTCATGGTCTGCAGCGTGACCGGCAGCGCCAGATCCGACAGGAACGGCCCCCGCGGCACGTCGGCCAGCATCGCCTCCAGCCGCTCCAGCGCCGCGACCATGCCGTCCAGCCCCGCGGCGACGGCTTCGGGCCGGCTGCGCCAGCCGGCCCGGATCACCGGATAGAGCGTGCGGGCGGACGCCTCCAGCCTGGTGTCGTGGAAACCCAGAACCATCCGCACCCGTGCCCGCCCGGCCGGGTCCGCGGGCATCAGCGGCGGGTCGGGGATCAGTTCGTCGAGATATTCCGCGATGGCGTTCGAATCGCTCAGCACCACGTCGCCATGGACCAGCCCCGGCACCGAGCCCGCCGGCACGATGGCCCGATAGGCGGCCGAACCGTAGCCGTCGGGCGGCGGCAGCTCGACATGATCGGCCCGCTTCATCTCCAGCACGATGCGCACCTTGGCGACATAGGCCGAAAGCGCGATGCCATACAGGGTGAACTCGGCCATCGGTCCTTCCTCCGGGCGCATGTCGGGCTGGACAAGACCGGCCCCCGGCGCCAAATCAGGCCGGCGCCCCGTGCAAAGGAGAAGCCGCGATGCTGCGCCTGATCAAGCGAATCCTGCTCGCCGCGATCCTGATCGCCGTGGCGGCGCTCATGCACCACTACCTGCCGCAGCATGACATCGTGCGCATCACCGGCACCGACGTGATCCGCTCGGACCCCGCCGGGCCGGATCAGGCCACCCGGGACGTGCGCTACATCTATGGCGAAACCCCCGACGGCGAGACCCGCGAATACCGCAACGAGGATACCGGCTGGGGCTTCCCGTTCTACTTCAAGTTCGACAGCGGCAAGCTGCAGGCCCGGGCCAGCTCGCTGCAATCGACCCGCGACAATCCGGTCTGGGTGGTGGTGACCCATTACGGCTGGCGCATCACCTATCTGTCGCTCTATCCCAACGCGGTGGCGATCCGCGAGGCAACCGGGCCGGACGAGCGGATCATCCCCTGGTTCAACATCGTCTTCCTGAGCCTTCTGGGCGTGCTGGTGGTCTGGGTGGCCTATCGCATCCGGCGCTTCCGCCGCGAGACCGTCGAACCCTTCCTGGAGGAGACCGCCGGAGAGGCATCGGGCCTGTGGCGGCGGCTGCGCCGCGCGCTGGGCGGGCGGTGAGGCGCGATCGGGGTCAGATCAGCCCGTCATAGGCGCGACGGGGCAGCACCACATCGATCAGGCTCGGCCCGTCATGGGCAAAGGCCGCGGCCAGCGCTGCCTCGAGTTCGGCCGCGCCGGTCGCGCGATGCGCCGCCAGCCCCAGCGCCCGGGCGACCGCCGCATGGTCGCTGCGCCCCGTATCCACCGCGGCATTGGCAAGCCCCTCGCGCCGCTGCTTCATCTCGATCAGCGCCAGCGAGGCGTCATTGAGAACGCACACCGTCACCGGCAGGCCCAGATCGCGCAGCGTGGCGAGCTCGCCGAGAACCATCTCCAGCCCGCCATCCCCGGTCACCGCCAGCGTCCTGCGGCCCGAGGCGAGCGCGAAGCCGATCGCCATCGGCAGCGCGCAGCCCATGGTGCACAGCCCGGTGGACTGCAGCAGCGTGCGCGGCGCCCCGCAGCGCCACATCTGGCTGAGCAGGATGCGATGGGCGCCCGAATCGACCGTGGTCACCAGATCGGCGGGCTTCATGCGGTCGAGCAGCGCGATCGCCTGCGCCGGTCCCCAGTCCGGCCCCGGGGCGAAGGCGGCATCCAGCGCCGCGCGCGTCGTGGCCGGCGCATCCCCCGGCCACAGCCGGCGCGGCTCCAGCCCCTCGGTCAGCGCCATCAGCCCCGCCCCGATGCCGCAGGCCCACATCAGCCGCGCCTGATGCAGATAATGGTTGTCGGGCACGGCAGCCAGTTCGATGCAGCGGGCGGGATCCCACGGATCCTGCCAGCCCGCGCGCATCTCGATCGGATCATAGCCCGCGCAGATCACGCAGTCGGATGCCGCCAGCAGCGGCTTGACCAGGGCATCGGATCTGGGCGAGAGCCCGTGGCCCAGCAGGCAGAGCGGGTCGTCCTCGGGAATCACGCCCTTGGCCTTGTAGGTGGTCAGCACCGGGATCCCCAGCCGCCGCATCACATGGCGCAGCGCATCCACCGCACCGGGTTCGTCGAGGATGTCGCGCCCGGCGACGATCAGCGGCCGTTCGGCCCCGGCCAGCATGGCCCGGGCCGCGGCGAGGTCGCGCCCCGGCGCGGGGGCGGCGGGCGAGAGAGCCGCGCGGCCCGCCGCGCCGCCCGCCCCGTGCTCGGTGGCGGCCACCGGCACGGGCAGGTCGACATGCACCGGGCCGGGCTGGGGGTCGAGCGCGATGCGCACCGCCTTGTCGATCATCACGTCGCAGGCGCCGGGGCGGGCCTCGAAACCCGCCTTGACCAGCGGGCGCAGCACCGCGCGGTGGTCGAAGACCTGATGGCTGTAGCGCAGCGCCTCGGCCTCGGGGATCGCCCCCGAGATCACGATCAGCGGCACCCGGTCCTGCTGGGCATTGGCCACCACATTGACGCAGTTGGCCAGCCCAGGCCCGACCGTGGCCACCAGAACCCCCGGCGCGCCGGTCGCGTGCCACGCCCCTTCGGCCATGAAGCCGGCGGCGTTCTCGTGGCGGGCAAGGAAGACGCGGATCCCCGCCCGTTCCAGCGCATCGATCAGCGTCAGCACCTCTCCGCCCGGAATCCCGAAGGCGTGGCGGACCCCGGCGCGGTAGAGACGTTCGGCAATGACATCCGCGGCGCGGGTCAAGCTTCGCCCTCCGGTGCGGCACCTGCGCGAAGTCCGGCCAGGATCGCGGCGCTGTCCTGCCCGGTCCGCCGGCCCAGCGGGCCGGCCCGTGCCGGCGTGCGCGAGAAGCGCGGCGCCGGCATGGGCTGGATCAGCCCGTCACGGCGGGCCAGCACGCCGCGCGCGGCCATCTGGGGATGGCGCAACGCCTCCTCCCAGTCCAGCACCGGGCCGGCGCAGGCATCGGCGCCCTCGAACAGCGCCGCCCAGTCGTCGCGGTCGCGCTCGGCAATGCGCGCGGCAATCGCCTCGGCCATGGCCGGCCAGGCGGCCCGGTCCATCTGGCGGCCGACCCAGTCGCCGGGCAGCCCGGCGATGCGCAGGAATTCGGCGAAGAATTCCGGCTCGAAGGCGGCGACGGCCAGGAACTTCCCGTCGCGGCAGGCATAGCAGCGATACCAGGGCGCCGCCCCGTCGAACCAGTTGTCACCGCGCCGGTCGGTCCACAGCCCCCTCGCGCGCAGCGTGTGCTGCAGGGCCAGAAGCGCGCTGACCCCGTCGATCATCGCCGCGTCGATCACCTGTCCCCGGCCGGAGCGTTCCCGCTCCCACAGCGCGGCAAGGACCCCCAGCAGCAGGAACATCGCGCCCCCGCCATAATCGGCCACCAGGTTGAGCGGCGGCCGCGGCGGGCGGTCGGGTTCGCCCATCGCCCACAGCGCCCCGGTCAGTGCCAGATAGGTCAGGTCATGGCCGGCCGAGGCGGCCAGCGGCCCTTCCTGCCCCCAGCCGGTCATCCGCCCATAGACCAGGCCGGGATTGACCGCGGCGCAATCCGACGGGCCAAGGCCCAGCCGCTCCATGACGCCGGGGCGGAACCCCTCGATCAGCACATCGGCCCGGGCGATCAGCGCCAGCGCCGCGTCGCGCCCGCCGGCCGACTTCAGGTCCAGCACCACCGAGCGCTTGCCGCGCCGGTTGATCTCCTGCGAGATGTCCACATCCGCCGCGCGGTCGATCACGACGACATCGGCGCCCAGATCGGCCAGGAACTGCCCCGCCATCGGGCAGGGGCCGAGGCCGGCCATCTCCACCACCCGCAGACCGGCCAGCGGACCGCTCACGGCAGCACCCGCTTGCGCCCGGCCTCGTCCACGGCGACGAAGGTGAAGGTCGCCTCGGTCATCTTCAGAACCTCCTCAGACGGCAGGCGCGTGACCCAGACCTCGACATGGATGCGCATCGATGTCCTGCCCTCGCGCTCCATCTCGCTCCAGATCGACACCACATCGCCCACGCGCACCGGCTTGAGGAAGGCCATCGCCTCGACCGCCACCGTCGCGACCCGGCCCCGCGCCCGCGCCCGTGCCAGCACCGATGCGCCCAGGTCCATCTGCGCCATCAGCCAGCCGCCGAAGATGTCGCCATTGGCGTTGGTGTCCGCCGGCATGGCGATGGTCTGCAAGGTCAGCTGCCCGCGCGGTCTGTCGCCCATGGTTCCCCCTGCCACGCGACGCAGGCTAGCGCGGTGCCGGCATTGCCGCAACGCCGGTCGGCTTGCCATCGCCCGCGCCCTGGGGCAGGTGACATGCCGCAGGCACGGAGGATGGCGATGACGGGCATGACCGCGGGCGGCGCGATCCTGGCCAGGCTGAAGGCGCTGGGCATCACCCATGTGCTGGCCAATTCCGGAACGGATTTCCCGCCGATCATCGAGGGGCTGGCCGAGGCCCAAGCGCGCGGCATCGCGCTGCCGCGGGCGGTGACGGTGCCCCATGAACACGCCGCGATGGGGATGGCGCTGGGGGCCTGGCTGATGACCGGCCGGCCCCAGGCGGTGATGCTGCACACCAATGTCGGGCTGGCCAATGGCGCGATCGGGGCGCTGAACGCCGCCTGCGAACAGGCGCCGCTGATGCTAATGTCGGGCCGGACGCCGGTGACCGAGGGCGGCCGCTTCGGCGCGCGAAGCGTGCCGATCGGCTGGGGGCAGGAGATGCGCGACCAGCACGCGCTGGTCCGCGAAAGCGTCAAGTGGGATTACGAGCTGCGCTTCCCCGAACAGGTCGGCCCGCTTCTCGACCGCGCGCTGGCGATCGCCGCATCGACCCCCGCGGGGCCGGTCTATCTGTCGCTGCCGCGCGAGGTCCTGTGCGCGCCGGTCGACCCCGCGCCGCTGGCCGCGCCGCCGGCGATCGCCCCGGCGATCACCGCGCCCGATCCCGCCGCCGTAGAGCGCGCGGCGCGGCTGATCGCCGTCGCCCGCGCGCCGCTGGTCATCGCCCAGCGCGGGGCGGGGGACGAGGCGAGCTTCGCCGCCTTCGCGGGCTGGGTCGAGGAATGGGGCATCGCGGTGTCGAGCTGGTGGGCCACGCGCCTGGCCATCCCCACCGATCATCCCTGCCATGTCGGCGCCGATCCCGGCCCGGCCCTGGCCGAGGCCGATGTCGTCATCGTTCTGGACTGCCTTGCGCCCTGGTGGCCCGACCGCCACGCCCCGGACCCGCAGAGCCGGATCATCCAGATCGGCCCCGACCCGCTCTATGCCCGCTATCCCGTGCGGGGCTTCCGCTCGGATGTCACGCTGGCGGGCGAGACGGGGCTGTGCCTTGCGGCGCTGATCGACGCCATGCGCGGCATGGCCCGCGACGCGGCGGCCATCGCGGCGCGGCGCGAACGGCTGGCCGCCGTGGCGGCGCGGGAACGGGCGCGGCTGGCGGCGCTGGCCGAGGCGGGGGCGGGCGCGCCGATGTCGCGGGCCTGGATCGGGCACTGCCTGTCGCAGGCGCTGGAGGGGCTGCCCGCGACGGTGTTCTCGGAACTGGGCCTTCCGCTCGAGACCCTGACCCGGCGCGACCGCTTGTCCTGGTTCCAGGAACCCTTCGCGGGCGGGCTGGGCTGGTCGGTGCCCGCGGCGCTGGGGGCGAAGATGGCCTGTCCCGATCGGGTGATCGTGGCCACGCCCGGCGATGGCAGCTACATCTTCGCCAACCCCACCGCCTGTCACCAGGTGGCCGAGGCGCTGGGCCTCGGCATCGTCATCCTGGTGATCAACAATGGCGAATGGGGGGCGGTGCGCAAGTCGGTGACGCAGCTCTACCCCGACGGGCATGCCGCGCGGGCCAACCGCATGCCGCTGACCGCGCTGGAGCCGGTGCCCGACTTCACCCTGACTGCGCGGGCCAGCCGCGCCCATGCCGAGACGGTCACCGATGGCGCTGCCCTTCCCGCCGCGCTGGGGCGCGCGCTGGCCGCCGCGGCCGAGGGCCGGCAGGCGCTTCTCGACCTGCGGGTGGCCGACTGAGCGCGGTCAGCCCGCGGCCGCGTCGGCCCGCGCCGCCTCCCAGGCGAGGATCGCGCGCTTGACCGGCAGCCCCCAGTGATAGCCCCCCAGCGCGCCCGACCGGCGCAGGGCGCGATGGCAGGGGATCAGGAAGCTGATCGGGTTGCGCCCCACCGCATTGCCGACCGCACGCACCGCCCGCGGCCGGCCGATCGCCCGGGCGATGTCGGAATAGGTGGTGACGTGGCCCGACGGCACCGCCAGCAGCGCCTCCCACACCTTGATCTGGAACGGCGCGCCGATCATCACCAGCGCCACCTCGCCGCCCCCGCCGAAGGCGGCCCGCACCCAGGGCGCCACCGCCTCGGGCGCGGCCCGATACCGCGCCCCCGGCCAGCGCGCGGTCATGTCGGCCATCGCCGCCTCGCGCCCGATCTCGGCGGTGAAGGCCAGACCGCACAGGCCCCGCGCGGTGCCCATGGCGAGAACCTCGCCGAACGGGCTGTCGAACAGGCCCCAGCTGATCGTCACGCCCGCGCCCATGCGGGCGAATTCCCCCGGACTCATCGCTTCCCAGCGCAGGAACAGGTCATGCAGCCGCGACGGCCCCGACAGCCCGGTGGCCAGCGCCGTGTCCAGCACGCTGTGGCGCTCGCTCAGCAGCCGCCGGGCATGGTCCAGCGTCAGATACTGGAGATAGCGCTTCGGGCTGATCCCGACCCAGCGGCTGAAGGCGCGCTGGAAATGCGCCGGCGACAGGTCCAGCTCCGCCGCGATCTCGGCAAGGCCGGGCTGCGATTCACGCCGCTCCTCGATCAGACGCATCGCCCGGACCATCAGCGCATAGCCCGCGCTGCCCGTCTGCTGCTCCATCGTCATCGTCCGAACTCCTCCGTCCGGGCAGGGATAGCCGGAAACGCGCCGGCCAGCGACCCGAATCCTGCGCCCCGACACCCCTTGCCCCGGCGGGGGCTGCCGCTATCATGCGCCGCGCAGGTTCCAGCCCGAGGAGCGAGCCGCCGATGTTGGCCAGACCGCCCGCGCATGAGGCCCCCGAGACCGAGGAGGTCACCGCCACCCGCGTCAGCTGCGACGGCGGCGGCAGCGCGCTGGGCCATCCCCGGGTCTGGCTGTCGATCGATCCCGAGACCGGCTGGGTCGACTGTCCCTATTGCGACAAGCGCTTCATCCTGAAGGAAGGGGCGGGCGCCCACTGACGCCGGGCGGCGCGCGGCTGGCCTTCCGCCGCGAACCGTCGTAATCCTTGGCCGGAAAGAGGGCGGCATGGGCTTCGCCAGGGGCGATCATCTCTACCTGATCGACGGTTCGGGATACATCTTCCGCGCCTTCCATGCCCTGCCGCCGCTGACCCGCCGGTCCGACGGCATGCCGGTGGGCGCGGTGCAGGGCTTTTGCAACATGATCCTGAAGCTGGTCGAGGACGCCCGCGGCGGCGACGCGCCCACCCATGCCGCGGTGATCTTCGACCATTCCGCCACCACCTTCCGCAACGAGATCTACCCCGACTACAAGGCCCAGCGCCCGCCCCCGCCAGAGGATCTGGTCCCCCAGTTCCCGCTGATCCGCGACGCCACCCGTGCCTTCAACCTGCCCTGCATCGAGATGGAGGGCTACGAGGCCGACGACATCATCGCCAGCTATGCCGAGGCCGCGCGCCGCGCCGGCGCCCGGGTGACGATCATCTCCTCGGACAAGGATCTGATGCAGCTGGTGGGCGAGGGGGTGGAGCTTCTGGACCCGATCAAGGGCCGGCGGATCGGCCCCGAGGAGGTCGAGGAGAAGTTCGGCGTGCCGCCCGAAAAGGTGGTGGACGTGCAGGCGCTGGCCGGCGATTCGGTCGACAACATTCCCGGCGCGCCGGGAATCGGCGTCAAGACCGCCGCGCTCCTGGTGCGCGAATTCGGCGATGTCGAGAACCTGATCGCCCGGGCGTCCGAGATCCCCCAGCCCAAGCGCCGCCAGTCGATCGAGGAGAATGCCGAGCGCATCCGCACCAGCCGCAGGCTGGTGGAGCTGAAGCGCGACCTGCCGCTGCCCGTCCCGCCCGAGGAGCTGGTCTTGCGCCCGCCCGATCCCGGGGCGCTGATGGCGTTCCTGTCGCGGATGGAGTTCCGCAGCCTGGCCGCCCGGATGGCCGAGAAGCTGGGCGTCGAGCCGCCCCTGATCGGCAGCGTTCCCGCGCGCGCGAGCGGGCAGGGCGGCGAGGCCGCGGCCGAGCCGGATCCCCCGGCCCCGGTCAGCCGCGCGGGCTATGTCGTGCTGCGCGATGCCGCCAGCCTGGCCCAGTGGTGCGACCGCGCGCGGGCGCGCGGCGTGGTGGCGGTGGACACCGAGACCACCAGCCTTGACGAGATGCGGGCCCGGCTCGTCGGCGTCTCGCTGGCGCTCTCGCCCGGAGAGGCGGCCTATCTGCCGCTGGGCCATGTGGCGGGCGAGGGAGACCTTCTGGGCGAGGCGGCGCCGGCGCCGGGCCAGATGGACCGCGACGAGGCGCTGGCCATCCTGCGCCCGCTGCTCGAGGACGATTCGGTCCTGAAGATCGGCCAGAACCTGAAATACGACATGAAGGTGCTGGCGCGGCTGGGCATCCGCCTGCGGCCCATCGACGACACCATGCTGATCTCCTACGCGCTCGAGGCAGGGCTGGGCAGCCACGGCCTCGACGCGCTGTCCGAACGCCATCTCGGCCACCGCCCGCTGCCGATCAGGGACCTGATCGGTTCGGGCCGGTCGGCGATCACCTTCGACCGGGTCCCGATCGACCGGGCCGCGACCTATGCCGCTGAGGATGCCGATCTGGCCCTGCGCCTGCAGGAACGGCTGAAGCCGCGGCTGGTGCGCGACCGCCTGACCACCGTCTATGAGACGCTGGAGCGCCCGATGGTCCCGGTGCTGGCCGAGATGGAGATGGCCGGGGTGAAGATCGACCGCGACCGGCTGGCGCAGCTGTCGCGGGACTTCGCCCGCCGCATGGCCGCGCTGGAGGAGGAGATCGAGGCGCTGGCCGGCACCCGATTCAATCCCGGCAGCCCCAAGCAGATCGGCGAGATCCTGTTCGGCAGGATGGGCCTTCCCGGCGGCCAGAAGACCCGCACCGGCGCCTGGCGCACCGATGCCGAGGTGCTGGAGGCGCTGGCGGCCGAGGGGCACGAGCTGCCCGCCCGGCTGCTCGACTGGCGCCAGCTCGCCAAGCTGAAATCGACCTATACCGACGCGCTGCCGGGCTTCATCAATCCCGATACCGGGCGGGTGCATACCTCGTTCAGCCTCGCGGCAACCACCACCGGCCGCCTCGCCTCGACCGACCCCAACCTGCAGAACATCCCCGTGCGCACCGAGGAGGGCCGCCAGATCCGCGAGGCCTTCATCGCCGAGGCGGGCAATCTGCTCGTCTCGCTCGACTACAGCCAGATCGAGCTGCGCATCCTGGCCGAGATCGCCGACATCCCGGCGCTGAAGAAGGCGTTCCGCGACGGGCTGGACATCCATGCCATGACCGCGTCGGAGATGTTCGGCGTTCCCATCGAGGGCATGGACCCGATGATCCGCCGCCAGGCCAAGGCGATCAATTTCGGCGTGATCTACGGCATCTCGGCCTACGGGCTGTCGAACAGCCTGCGCATCCCGCGGGCCGAGGCGCAGGCCTTCATCGACCGCTATTTCGAGAAGTTCCCCGGCATCCGCGAATACATGGACCGCACCGTCGCCGGCGCGAAGGACAAGGGCTATGTCGAGACCCTGTTCGGCCGGCGCATCCATACCCCCGACATCAATGCCCGCGGCCCGGGGGCCGGCTTCGCCCGCCGCGCCGCGATCAACGCGCCGATCCAGGGCAGCGCCGCCGACATCATCCGCCGCGCCATGATCCGCGTGCCCGGCGCGCTGGCCAGGGCGGGCCTGCCCGCGCGGATGATCCTTCAGGTGCATGACGAGCTGCTGTTCGAGGTGCCCGAGGCGGCCGCCGAGGAGACGGCGGCGCTGGTGCGCCGGGTGATGGAGGAGGCGCCGCTGCCCGCCGTCCGTCTCTCGGTGCCGATGGTCGTCGATGCCGGCATGGGGCGGAGCTGGGC
>RFGB01000054.1 GCA_003697125.1 Alphaproteobacteria bacterium | reverse complement strand
GCGCGACGGGGGCCAGCACCGGATCGGGCCGGCCGGGCGGGGTCAGCTCGGGCGGCTTGCCGACATTTTCCAGCCGGCTGCATCCGGCGCCGAGCAGGGCAAGGACAAGGGCAGCGGCGGGGGCGGGGGCAATTCTCATCGGGATACCTCCACGAGGCCGGGTCCGGCCACGGTGCCGGAGACGACGATCCGGCTGTCGAGATTCATCACGCGGACCGTCTCGCCCAGGCCGGCGCGGTCGAGCGCGCGGCCCTCGGTGGCGATCTCCAGCCCGCCGCGGGCATAGCGCAGGGTGACGCGCCCGTTGCGTTCGACAAGGGCGGGGGGACCGACATCGCCGGGGCGGATCGGCCGGCCGGGATACAGCATCACCCGCGCCTCGCGCCCGATCGCCGCCTCGGGATCGGACAGCGCGCCGGGTGTCGCCCCGGGCAGAAGCGTGACATCGGCCGGCCCGATCAGCGTCATCGCGCGGATCGGGCGGGCGGCGACCAGGGTCGCATCCTCGGCCGCGGCGGCGGGCGGCATCTGGGCCAGCGCGATCGCCGCCGCAAGCCCCAGCATGCCGGCAAGGCGAAGCGCGGGCATCGGCCTAGCGGATCTGGGTGGTGGCGCCGAGCATCTGGTCGGCGGCGGTGATCACCTTGGCGTTCAGCTCGTAGCCGCGCTGCGCCTCGATCAGCTCGGTGATCTCGCGCACCGCATCCACCGAGCTTTCCTCCAGATAGCCCTGGCGGAAGGTCCCGCGCCCGTCGGTGCCGGGATCGCCGGGATTGGGCTGGCCCGAGGCGGGCGTCTCGCGGTAGAGATTGCCGCCGATCGCCTCCAGCCCCTTCTGGTTGATGAAGGTCACCAGCGTCAGCCGGCCCAGAAGCTGCGGCTCAACCTGATCGTCGAAGCGGGCATAGACCTCGCCCGCGGCATTGATCTCGACCGCCCGCGCCTCCTCGGGAATGGTGATGTCGGGCACGATGGGAAAGCCCTCCGACGTCACGATCCGCCCGTCGGGGCCGCGCTTCAGCGCGCCGTCGCGGGTATAGGCGGCGGTGCCGTTGGGCAGCTCGACCTCGATGTAGCCATTGCCCTCGATCGCCAGGTCAAGTTCGCCCCCCGTGGCGATCACCGCCCCCTGACGGACATCCATCGAGACGGCGGCGGCGCGCACCCCCAGGCCGATCTGCACGCCTGCGGGCAGCACCGCGCCGGTCAGCGCGTTCACGGTGCCCGCGCGCTGGATCTGCTGATAGTGCAGATCGGCGAATTCCGCCCGGCGGGCATTGTAGGCGGTGGTGGACATGTTGGCGAGGTTGTTCGAGATCACCTCGACGCGCATCGACTGGGCCTGCATGCCGGTTGCGGCGATGACAAGGGCGCGCATGGGCTACTCCTTATATATATGACGAGGGGGTCAGGCCGGCTGGCCGAGGGTGCGGATGACGGCGCGGATGCGCTCGTCCTCTCGTTCGAGGAAGTTCGCGCCGAGTTCATAGCTGCGCTGCACCTCGATCATCCGCGCCATCTCGAGCACGGGATCGACATTCGACCCCTCGAGGCTGCCCTGCACGACGCGGGTCTGCTCGGCCGGAAGGGGCTCGATGCCGTCGGGGGCGAAGAGCTGGCCCGCCTCGCGGATCAGCCGGCCGGGGTCGTCGACCTCGAACAGGCCGATCTGGCCGATCGGACGGCCATCGGCCGAAATGGTGCCGTCGGCGGCCACCGCGATGGCGGCCGCATCGGGGGGCAGGAAGATCGGCGCGCCGCCCGCATCCAGCACCCGCAGCCCGTCCATGGTCACCATCTCGCCATCGGCCGAGCGGCTGAAGGCGCCCGCGCGGGTCAGCCGCGGGCCCTGCGGCGTTTCGACCATGAAGAAGCCCGGACCTTCCAGGCCGAAGTCGAGGCTGCCGCCAGTCACCCGCAGCGGGCCCTGGGTCATGTCGGTGTGGCGCACCCGCGCGGCGGTCATCGCCAGGGTGCCGGGCGCGTCGGGCTGGCCGACAAGCATCTCGGCGAACAGCACATCCTCGCGCCGGAAGCCGGTGGTGGACAGGTTGGCGATGTTGTTGGCCGTCACCTGCATGGCCTTCATCAGGCCAACCTGGCGGGTCAGGGCGACATAGGCGGCGTTGTCCATTCTGGACTCCTTCTCGGACCGGGGGATCAGCCCCCGGGCGGGGCAAGGCGGGATTTCAGCAGCTCGCGCGTGGCGCGGGCGATCTCGACGGCATCGCGGGCGAGTCCGAGACTGATCGGCTCCTCCAGCCGCGGCGGGGCAAGGAAGGCGCGGAGCGGGGCGGCCTCGGCCTCGGACGCCTGAGCGACCAGGCCCGGCAGATCCGCCGGATCGGCCCCGGCCATGTAGGCGGCCAGCACCCGGTCGACCGGGTCGGCAAGCCCGGTCGCCTGCGCCCAGTCGCCGGCGGCGAAGGCCAGCCGGGCGCGCAGATCCGCCGGCGCATCCGGCGGCAGCGCGGCCAGCGCCGCGCCATGATCGCCGGCGCGGGCCAGCGCCTCGGCCCGCAGAAGGGCGGCATCGGGGCCCTCGATCCCCTCCAGCAGGGCAAGCGCGCGCTGCGTCTCTCCCAGCGCCACGAATGCCCGGGCGGCGGTCTGGCGGATCGGCTCGGCAGCCCTCTCGAGGGCGGGGCGGAGGATCTCGATGGCGGCATTGGGCAGGCCCAGCCCGATCAGCGCATCGGCGACCACCAGCCGGGCGGGGTCGGCGGTGGCGTCGGGTGCCAGCAGGCCGGCATGGCCCAGAACCGCCGCGGCATAGCGCGCCGGCCCCACCTTCGCCGGGTCGGCCCGGGCCAGCAGGCGGGCGGCGGTGAAGCGCATCTCCTCCTCGCGCGCCGGATTGTCGGCAATCTCCTGGCCGATCAGCGCCAGCGCCGTCGGCAGGTCGCCCTCGGCCGCGCGCGCCTCGATCTCGGCCAGGGTCAGCCGCTCACCCTCGGCGCTGCGCCGCCTCTCATAGGCGCGCGCCGAGAGATCCCCCGCCAGCCCCGGCGGCGGGGCAAGCCCGCGGGCGATCCGGCTTTCGGTCAGCGCCACCATCGCCTCGGCCGCATTGGGCCGGTCGCGGGCGATCAGGCCGCGCCACAGCGCTTCGGCTTCCTCATGCCGGCCCTGGGCGTCAAGCAGCAGCCCCTCGGCCAGGCGGACATCATCGCCCGGATCGCCCGGCAGCGCCTTGACGCGCAGCAGCACCCCCTCGGCCAGGTCGGGCCGGCCCATTGCCAGATAGCCCCGTGCCAGCCGCGGACCGACCAGCCGGCGCAGCCCCGCGGGCAGTTCCACCAGCGCCTGGAAGATGGCCATGACATCGGGCGGGGTGAAATCGGGCGGCGGCGCGGCGGTCTGGATATCGAGGCGGGCCAGCATGCCCCACAGGGCGGCGCGCCCGGGGCAGGGCCAGGCGGCCAGCAGCCGGCTGTCGCGCGCGGGCCGGCGCGCCTCGACCACCCGGGCCAGATCGGCCAGCAGCGCCCCGCCGGGAATCTCGATGCCCAGATCGGCGATCAGCGCCTCGGCCTCGCGCCCGAAGGTGAAATGGATGTAGAGCTTCACCAGCCGGGTCAGCGCGGCGGGGTCGATGCGGTCGAACTCGCCCACCAGCGCGGCGCGCGCGGCAGCGATCTGGGGGGCCACGGGCCCGTCCGCGCCCCAGGATCCGACATCCAGCGCCGCATCGGGCAGGCAGGCGGGATCGGCCGCGCGCGGTTCCGTGCGCCGCATCGCATCCTCGCGCGCCGTGCGCACCGCGATTCCGGGATCGGGGTCGGGGGG
>RFGB01000053.1 GCA_003697125.1 Alphaproteobacteria bacterium | reverse complement strand
CGCGGGGGTTGGGAGTTTTGTATAGGGGAAGGGGGCGGGGGCGGGCGCATGCCCGGCTGGCCGCCGACGGCCTGGCCATCATCGCCGCCCATGTCCTGCTGTTCGCCGGGGCATGGCTTGCCGGCGGAACGCCGCCGGCCACCGATCCGGCCGCCCTGCTGCTGGCCGCCCTGCTGCCCGCCCTGCTCGGCACCGTCGGCCTCTACCGGCGCAACCTCGCCGATGTGGAGGAGGCGCGCGTCCTGACACTGACCGTCGGCGGGCTTCTCCTGGGCGATGCGGCGCTGCGCCTGCTGTCGGGCCTGCCGCCGGTTCCCGCCTGGCAGATCGCCGCCTGGCCGGTCTCTGCCGCCGCCGCGCTGATGGCGCGCACCGTGATGCGCGGCCCCGCCGCCATCCGCGCGCCGCGGCCGGCCACCCGGCCCGATGGCCGGCAGGGCCGCCTTGCCCGGCAGGCGGGGCTTGCCGCCAAGCGCCTTCTCGACATCACCCTGTCGGCCTTCCTGCTGGTGCTGCTCTGCCCGGCATTCCTGGGGCTGGCCATCCTGATCTGCCGCGATGGCGGGCCGCTGATGTTCGCCCAGACCCGGGTCGGGCGGGGCGGGAAGCGTTTCGCCTGCCTGAAGTTCCGCACCATGCATCCCGATGCCGAGGCGCGGCTGGCCGGGCTTCTGGCCGGCGACCCCCGCGCCCGGGCGGAGTGGGCGCGCCACCAGAAGCTGCGCGAGGATCCGCGGGTGACGCCGGTCGGGCGCTTCCTGCGCGCCACCTCGCTCGACGAGCTGCCGCAGCTGATCAACGTGCTGCGGGGCGAGATGAGCCTTGTCGGGCCGCGGCCGATCGTGGCGCCCGAGGTTCCGGGCTATCCCGCCGACCATGCCTATTTCCACGGCCCGGCCTTCCGCCTCTACGCCGCCTGCCGGCCCGGGATCACCGGCCTGTGGCAGGTGATGGGCCGCGCCGCGACCACCCATGACGAGCGCATCCGCCTCGATGCCTGGTATGCCCGCAACTGGAGCTTCTGGCTCGACATCGTCATCTTGCTGCGCACCGTGCCGGTGGTGCTGCGGCGCAGCGGCTGGTGAGGGGCCCAATTCTCCTTGCCCTTCTTCGGCGCGCTGGGGCATAATCGCGTGAAGACTTGATACAAGGTCGGGAGGCGAGGGGCTTGAGAGCGGTCGCTTTTCTGCTGCTGTTCGTCTGGGCCGGACTGTCCGCCCAGGCGCAGGGAACCTATCTCGTCACCCCGGGCGATCGGCTGACCGTCACGGTGCTGGAGGATCCCAACCTGAACGCCCAGGTCCTGGTGCGGCCCGACGGGCGCATCACCCTGCCGATCGCCGGATCGATCCGGGTGGTCGGGCGCACGCCCGAACAGATCCAGGCCATCGTGCGCGAAAGGCTGAAGAACAGCTTCACCGTCACCCCCACCGTCACCGTCGCGGTGTCGGAACTGGCCGCCCCGACCGGGGAGGAGAAGACGCCCGACATCGTCTATGTGCTGGGCCAGGTGAACAGCCCCGGGGCGATCGAGGTGCTGCCCCCGCGCAGCCTGACCGTCCTGCAGGCGATCGCCCGCGCCGGGGGGCTGGGACGCTTTGCCAAGGGCGAGGCGATCCAGATCCGCCGGATGGATGCCAATGGGGTGGAGACGATCTTCCCCTTCAACTTCCGCGATGTGGAGGAGGGGCGCCAGCTGGCCACCAATATCCGGCTGATCGACGGCGACGTGATCTTCGTGCCCGAACGCGGCCTGTTCGACTGAGGCCGGCGCATGGTTTCCCGGCCCGTCCGGATCGGTGCCGCCCTGGCCGGGATCGGGGTGATCGGCGCGGGCGCGGCGGTGCATGCCGATCCCGATGGCTGGACCCTGACCGGCGCGGTTTCCGAGGAGCTGCGCGCCCTGACCAATCCCGACCTGCGCCCCGGCGGCGGCGGCGACGCCACCTTGCGGGCCACCACCCGGCTGTCCGCCACCCTGACCCGGGAAAGCGCCACCACCGCGATCGGCATCACCGGCGCGGTCTCGCCGGTGATCGCCGAGGCAGGCGACATGCCGGACAACGCGCTCGGCATCCTCGCCCCCTCCCTGGGGCTGCGCCTTCTGGTCGAAGGCCCGCGCAGCCGGCTGACCGCCCGCCTGCGCGGCAGCCTCACCTCGACCGCATTCACCGACCTGCTGTTCGGGACGGACGAGGAGGGGGTCATCGACCCCACCGATCCCACCGTGGTGACCGGCGACGCGATCCGGGCGACCCTGGGGGGCACGCTGACGCTGGACTGGGAGGCCACGCCGCGCGACAGCTTCTCGCTCGGCCTCGACGCCAGCAGGGTCGATTTCTTCGACGGCACGGTGGCGCTGGTGCCGATCACCACCCTGGGGCTGACCGGCGGCTGGACCCGGGCGCTGACCCCCACGCTTGACGGCACCCTCACCGCCGGGGTGACCTGGTTCGAGGCCGACAGCCCGCAAAACCCCCGCAGCATCGCCGCCAGCCTGACCGGCGGCTTCGTCTGGACGGTGAACGACCGCCTGCAGCTGAGCGGGGGTCTGGGCGCCAGCCTGACCCGGACCGAGACGGCGCTTCCCGCCGACAGCGATCTTGCCGCGGGGCTGACCGGCAATCTGGCGCTGACCTATGCCGGGGCCGACGACAGCCTGCGGCTGTCCTTCTCGCACGGGGTGCAGCCCAGCACGCTGGGCGCGCTGCAGAACACCACCAGCTTCACCGCCCGCTACGACCATGCGGTCAACAGCGTCTCGGCCCTGGGCTTCGAGGCCCGTGCCCAGCGGCAATCGGCGGTCTCGGGGGGCGGCGGCGACATCCTCGCGCTGCGCCTCGGCCCCTATTACAGCCATCAGCTCGATGCCGATACCAGCCTGCGGCTGGGTTACGTGTTCGAGCTGAGCGAGCGCGACGGCGCCGGCACCGCCCGGTCGCACGCGGTGTTCCTGACGCTGACCCGCGGCTTCAACCTGCTGCAGTAGCGGCGCGGCCTCAGCCGCCCAGCCCGGCCAGCGTCTCGCGGATGCGCCCGGCGGGGGGAAACGCCCCATCGCCCGCCAGCCGCAGCGCCGCCTCCAGATTGCCCCGCGCCGCCTCGGCCTGCCCGCTTCGCGCCAGCACCATGCCGAGGTGGTAGCGCACCCAGGGGTTGTCGGGCAGCTCCTCGGCCGCGGGAACCAGCAGCTCCAGCGCCCCGGCATCGTCGCCCGACAGATGCAGCAGCCAGCCATAGGTATCGCGGAAATGGGGGATGCGGCTGATGCGCAGCGGCGCGGCCATGACCCGCAGCCGCGCCAGCCGCTCGGCATCATTGGGGTGATGGTCGGTGACCAGGCTGACATAGTTGTTCAGCGCCACCAGCGCGGCGGGACGGGCGGCGATGACCTTCTCGTAGCCGGCGATCGCCGTCTCGATGTCGCCGGCCTCCTCGGCCAGCCCGGCCCGGACCATGTTCAGGTCGGGATCATCGGGCAGGATGGCCAGCGCGGCGTCCAGCACCGCGCGCGCGGCATCGATCCGGCCCTGCCGGCGTTCGAGGGCGATGAGCGCGAGATGGCCGCGCGGATCGTCGGGCGCGGCGGCGCGCAGATGTTCCAGCCGGCGCCGCGCGGTGGCGATGTCGCCGGCCTCCTCGGCCAGCCCGGCCGAGAGCAGCAGCGCCTGCGGGTGATCGGGATTCTCCTGCAGGATCTGGTCGAGCAGCGCCACCGCCCGGTCGCGCCGGCCGGCGGCGACATGGGCGCTGACCAGTGCGGCGAGCGCGCGGTCGCGTTCGGCCGGATCGGCGGCCAGCCTTTCGAGGATGGCGAGGCTTTCGTCATAGCGCTTCTGGCCATAGAGGGCGGCGGCGCGGATGCGGTCGGCCAGCTGGTCGTCGCCATCCAGCCGGGCGAGCTGATCGGCGACCTCGGCCGCCTCGGCCGCCTTGCCCAGCTGCAGCCGCAGCTCGGCCAGCCGCAGCAGCAGCTCCCGCGCGGCGGGGTGGCGGCGGGCGGCCTCGGTCAGGACCGTCTCGGCCGCCGCGGCCCGCCCGTCCTCGACCAGGAAGGCGGCATAGCGCAGGGTTTCGCCCGGGGCGTAGTTCGCCGCCTGCATCGCGCCGGCCAGCGCCTGATCGGCCAGGGTGCGGTTGCCGGCCAGGACATGGCTGCGGGCCATCAGCGTCAGCAGCGCGGGATTCTCGGGGCTTTCGGTCAGCGCGACGCGCAGGTCGTTCTGCGCCGCCTCGATCCGCCCCTCCTCCAGCGCCAGGGCGGCGCGGATCGCCAGCGCCTCGGTGTTCTTCGCATCCGCCTCCAGCACCGCCTCCACCAGCTTCAGGGCGCCGGCCCTGTCATCCGCCGACAGGCGGATCCGCGCCAGCATCAGCCGCGCCTCGGCCGCGGCCGCGGCATCGGGGCCGGCGATCATCGCCTCCAGCGCGGCCACCGCCTCGGCGGTGCGGCCATGGGCGTGATCGAAGGCGGCAAGCAGCCTGGCATAGAGCGCGGGGCTCTCGGCGGCTTCGGCCAGCCGGGCCAGCGCGGCGCGGGCGGCTTCGGGCCCGTCGCGGGCGGCCAGCTGATCGGCGAGCTGGCCGGCGATCTGGGCGAGCTGGGTGCCGAGGGGGGCGGGGGTGGGGCGCGCGATGCGCGCGGCCAGGCGGTCGAAGGCGCCGGCGAAATCGCCGCGCCGGAGATGCCACTGGACGAGCAGCGCCCAGTAGTCCGGGGCATCGGGGGTCAGCTCGGTCATCCGGACCAGCTGGGCGCCCAGCTCCTCCTCGCGCTGCAGCTGGGCCAGCAGGGCGAGGCGCAGGGCGTTGAGCTCGACATCATCGGGATGGCGGGCGAGGAAGCCGTCCAGCTCGGCCAGCGCCCCTTCGGGATCGCCCGCCACCATGCGCGCGCGCACGATGACATGGCCGGCCAGCGGCTGGCCCGGCTCGACGGCCACCGCCGCCTGCGCATCCGCCAGCGCCGCCTCGGTCCGGCCCATGGCGAAGCGCACCACCGCGCGCGCGGCCAGCGCCCCGGCATCCTGCGGCGCGGCGGCGACCGCGGCCTCGGCATGGGCAAGGGCGGTGTCGGGATCGCCCGCGGCCAGGCTGATCAGGGCGAGCCTGCCGCGCACCCAGGGGTTTGCGGGGTCGAGCTCGACCAGCCGGTTGAGATGGCCGAGCATCGGGCGGAGTTCGCCGGTGCGTTCGTAGAGCCGGGCGAGTTCGAGATGCGCCGCGACATTGTCGGCATCGATGCGCAGCGCATTGGCGAATTCCAGCCGGGCCTTGGCGTCCTGGCCGGCGGCGACCAGCGCGCGCCCCTGGGCCAGATGCGCCGCCACCCGCTCCTCGGCGCTTTCGCAGGCGGCGAGGCCGAGGAGGACGAGCCCCGCCAGCACCAGCCGCAGCCACCCCGAAGACCGCCCCGAAGACCGCCCGGAAAATCGCATCGTCATCCTCCCCGCCGGCGGCCGCGCTCAGCCCTGATCCTGCCCGTAGCCATAGCCATAGGCATAGGCATCGTCGGGCCGCTCCTCGACCTTGTTCAGCACCACGCCCAGAAAGGCGGTCCCGTCCTGGAACAGCCGCTCGCAGGCGGCGATCTGGCCGGCCCGCGTCTCGCCCGCCGCGGCCACCAGCAGCACCGCATCGACCTGGGGCAGGAAGGCGAAGGCATCGTCATTCACCAGCATCGGCGGCAGGTCATAGATGACGATGTCGGGCGACATCCGGTCGATGGTCTGGGCGAGGATGGTGGCGGTGCGCTTCTCGAGGATCAGCTCGGCGGCATTGCCCACCCGCGCGCCCCCCAGCGCCAGCGCCAGATTGTCGCCCAGACGCCGCAGATGCGCCTCGGGCGCCAGACTGCCGGTCAGGAAGTCGCGCATGCTGCTGCGCATCTCCAGCCCCAGCGCCCGCGCGACGCTGGGCGCGCGCAGATCCATGTCGACCAGCAGGGTCTTCAGGTCGGGCTGGCGGGCGAAGGAAAGGGCGAGATTGACCGCGACGAAGGTCTTGCCGCAGCCCTTGGTGGGCGAGGTGATGGCGAGCCTCTTCCAGCCGCGGTCCTGGAAGGCCTTGAGGATGCGCGAGCGCAGCACGTCGAAGGTGGTGTGGGCGGGATCGCTGCGGTCGAGGGTGATGATGCGGTTGCGCTGCAGCCGGCCGGGCGACAGCTCGATCGGCTGCAGCGCCGTCCAGGCGGACGCCCCCTCGGGCCGCGGCGGCGCGGGCGCCGGCGCGGCCGGCCCGCCGGCCAGCAGCTGGGCGCGCTGCGCCCGGGCCTTCTCGATCGCTTCCTTCAGCCTTTCGACCATGCGACCCCCTACCGGCCCAGCCGGATCTCGATGATGCGCAGGATGCTGTCGAGCCCCAGGGCGTCGAAGACCTTCTCGGCCAGGGCATCGAGGGGCAGGTAGAACTGGTCCACCGCATAGAGGAGCGCGGGGATGGCGACGGCCAGCAGCAGGGCCAGCCCGACCCAGCGCAGGATGCGCCGGCGCCGCTCGCCGCGGGTGCGGACATAGGGGATGGAGACCACCGGCTTGAGCCCCGTGCGGTATTCCAGCGCATGGGCGGTGCGGATCGAGCTGTTCATCAGCTCGGCCAGCACCATCAGCCCCAGCCCGAGCATGATCGAGAAGGCCACGCCCCCCGCGGCGATCAGCGGCCGGTTAGGCCAGAAGGGGCGTTCGGGGATCTGCGGCTGCTCGGCCACCACGAAGCGTTCGCCCTGCTGCTTGTCCTCCAGCACCGCCCCCTCGCGCGCCGCCGCCAGGCGGGCCGCGGCCGCGGCATACTGGTCCTGCAGCTGGGCGTATTGCCGCTCCAGCCGGCTGATCTCCATCGCCACCCCGGGGGTGGCGGCGATGGATTCGGCCAGCGCCGCGCGCCGCGCCTCGTCCTCGGCCTGCTGCCGGTCCAGAAGCGCGATCTGCTTGTCGAGAAGCGCGATCTCGGCCTCGATCCGCTCCAGCGCCGCCGTGCGGCGGACAGCCTCGGGATCGCCGCCGACCCCGGGGGCCACCGCCGCCTCCAGCGCCGCGATCCGCCGCTTCAGGGCGATGATCTCGGGATGGGTCTCGGCCAGCACCGCCTGGCGCTGCACCAGGACATTGCGCAGCGCCTGCAGGTCGCGCTCCTCCTGGCTCAGCTGCTGGGGCTGGGGCAGCGCGGCCAGCCGCCCGGTGCGCAGCGCCTCCTCCAGCGTGCGCTTCTGCTCGATCAGGGCCAGCCGCGACTGCTCGCGCTGGAACTGCCGCTCCTGCAGGCTGGCCAGCTCGGCGCGGCGGAATTCGAGGCTGTCGGGCAGCGCCGCCTCGTTCTCGTTCTTGAAGCGGGTGATCTCGGCCTCGATCTCGCCAAGCCGCGCCGACAGCGTCTCGACCTCCTGCTGGAAATAGCTCAGCGTCCCCTCCGCCCGGCTCTGCCGGCTGCGCAGGTTCTCGGCCAGCACCTTGCTGACCAGGTCATTGGTGACCCGCGCCGCCATCGGGGCGGAATTGGCGGTGAACGAGATGGTGAAGGACAGCAGCGCGCCGGGCTGCGCGCGCGTGCCCGGCAGGGTGGTCATCTCGATCTTCGTGTTCTCGCGGACAAGATCGATCTTCTGGCTGGGCGAGAGGTCGGTGCGTTCGGCGTAGAGGTTGAAGCGCGCGATCATGTCGAGGATGTTCTCGCGCGTCATCAGCTTCTGGCGGATCAGCTGCAGCCGTTCGGCGGCGCTGACATTGACGGTGGATTCCACCAGGCTGATCTGCTGGGATTCGACGAGGATCAGCGCCTCGGAGCGGTATTTGGGCGGCAGGAAATAGGCCACGGCCAGTGCGACGGGCGAGATGAGCCCGACCGAGAGCACGAGCAGCCAGAAGCGGCGCCGGAAGGCGCTGAGGATGTCCGACAGGCGGTAGGCGCCGAAGGTCATTCCTCACCCCCCCGCCGCGGGAAGGCGATCACGCGTTCGGGGGCGCGCCCGGGGGCGGGTTCGGCCGCGCGCAGGCGTTCGGCAGGCCCCAGGATCAGCGGGCCCGCCCCGGCCGGCGGATCGGCGGGCGGGGGG
>RFGB01000007.1 GCA_003697125.1 Alphaproteobacteria bacterium | reverse complement strand
GAACAGGGGCGGCGGCAACGACCGCGCCCGACACGCTGCGCGAGAGGCGCACCTTCAGAACGTCGTCACCGCCCAGTTCGCGCTTCACCTCGATCTCGCCCAGCTCGCCATCGCGCAGGAGTTCCGCCAGCGCGCGGATGAAGGCGACGTCGGCCTCGTATCTGTCCTTCATGCTGCCCCCTCCTTGCCCGGAACCGTGCCGGGCGGCGCGATCGGCCGCGCCTGCCATGTCAGGGGGCCAGCATATAGGCCAGCCCGCGCCGGGAGGAAAGCGGGCTTTGCCGCGCGCGGCCGCTTCAGTCCTGGGCGCGGCGCGCCAGCTCGACCACCCTGGTCATCTCGTCCAGCGGCACGAAGCCGCGCACGATCTTGTCGCCGATCACGAAGGTGGGGGTGCCGCCGATGCGCAGCGCCTCGGCCAGCTTGCGGGTCCGCTCCAGCTCGGCGGTGATCTCGGGGCTGTCCATGTCGGCGCGCATGCGCGCCACATCGACGCCCGACCGTTCGGCCAGCCGGTCGATCACCGCGTCGGTCAGCGCGCCGCCGAAGGACATCAGCCGGTCGGAGAAATCCTCGTAGATCTTGCCCCCCTGGCGCAGCGCGGCCATGGCGGCGCGGGCGGCGGTGAGGCTTTCCGGGCCGAGGATGGGGAATTCCTTCATCACGAAGCGGATGTCGGGGTTGGTGCGGATGAGCGTCTTCACGTCCGGGTGGGCGCGCTTGCAGAAGCCGCAGCGATAGTCGAAGAATTCCACCACCGTCAGGCTGCCGTCCGGATTGCC
The DNA here is from genome assembly GCA_003697125.1 of Alphaproteobacteria bacterium. Classification (GTDB taxonomy): domain Bacteria; phylum Pseudomonadota; class Alphaproteobacteria; order Rhodobacterales; family Rhodobacteraceae; genus J013. Next base: position 3,059 of record RFGB01000007.1, on the reverse strand, counting down.
CGCGACATGGCTGTAGCCGTCATTGCGCAGCTCCTCGGCATGGGCGCGCACGAGATCCAGCTCGGCGGTGGCCTCGGCCAGCTTGCGGCGCTGCTCGAGGATGCGGATCGCCTCGAGGATCACCTCGGGATTTTCCAGAAGATAGGCGCGCACCTCGGCGCGGAAGGCGTCCCGCTCCAGCCCGGGGGCGATCTCCTCGGCCGCGGCGGGAATCCCCGCCATGAGCCCTGCCAGCGCCGCGATGCCGAATATGCGACCGATCATGCCCGTCCTCCTCGATGCCGGGGCGATGCGCCCGGGCTATTTCCCGATCATCCGTTCGCTGACCAGGATCAGATCCTGCGCCTTCAGCCAGCCGGGGCTGCCTTCGGGGAACAGCGCTGCCGCCCTTCTGGCATGAATCGCCACGTCCTTGAAGGCCCCCTGCAGGGCCAGTCGTTCCGCGGTGGCCAGCGCGGCGTCGCCCTCGCGGCCGGCGCGGGCATAGGCGAGCGCCAGATCGCGCAGCGCGGGGGCGTTGCCGGGATCCTCGCGGGTGGCGCGTTCCAGCAGCGCGATCGCCTCGGCATTGCGCGCCGGATCGCCCAGCGCCACCAGCACGCGGCCCAGCCCGGCCCGGATCAGCGGCTCGTCGCCCGCCAGCCGCACGGCGGCGCGGTAATGGGCCACCGCCTCGGCGGCGCGGTTGTTCTCCATCAGGATCTGCCCGGCCAGTTCCTGATAATAGGGATCGTCGGGATGGGCGGCCACCAGCTGGCCGATGACGCGGATCGCGCCCTCGGGATCGGGCAGGCGGTGCAAGGCGACCGCGCGGCGGACCAGGGCGTCGGGGCTGGTGTCGTCGGGGTCGAGGCCGTTCAGCACCCGCTCGGGCCGTTCGAGGAAGCCGTCGAGCTTGGCCTGCATCCGCGCGAACCACCGCGCGCGATCGGGCGGGGTAGGGGTGTTGCGGTGGGGCGAGTGGCGGACGCGGTTCTCGACCAGCAGGATGCGGTCCACGCTCAGCGGATGGGTGCGGGCATAGGGATCGACATGGCCCCCGGCCAGCACCTCCTGGCCGCGGAACATCTCAAGCACCTCCAGCATGCCGGTGGGGTTGATGCCGGCGCGTTCCAGATAGCCAAGCGCCGCCTGATCCGCGCTGGATTCCTCGCTGCGCGAGAAGGCGAGGAATCCCCGCTGCAGCAGGTGCTGTGAGCCGCTGAGCACCGCGGCCGCGGCATCGGGGCTGCCCGAGGCGCCCGCCGCGATCGCCAGAAGCACCCCCAGCGCCATCGCCCCCCCGGCGCGGCGCATCTCGATCCCCCGCCGGGCCAGATGGCCGCCATTGATGTGGCCGACCTCGTGGGCCAGCACCGCCTGAAGCTGCTCGGGCGTGCGCAGCTGCCGCATCATGCCGGTATTGACGAAGATGTTCCGCCCGCCGGCGACGAAGGCGTTCAGCCGCCGGTCGGCGAGGATGTAGATGTCCACCGAGTCCGGCGACACGCCGGCGCCGCGCAGCACCGGTTCGGCCAGCACGCGCAGGGCGCGCTCGACCTCGGCATCGCGCACCAGCGCCTGCGCCAGCGCCCCGCCCGCGGCCAGCGTCAGGCAAAGCCATGTCGCCGCCGCGGCCGCCAGTCGGGCCATGCCGCGCCCGGCCGGGCCGGGTTGAGCGTCGGTCATCCTCGCCCCCTCGCCATGGTTGACCTTCCCCGCTGCGTGCCGCACAGAGGTCGGCCCAAGGTGAGGTAACGCCATGCGCATTTCAACCCGCGGACAGGTCGATCCCTTCATCGTGATGGATGTGCTGGAAGCCGCGCGCCGGCTGGAGGCCGAGGGCCGGCGCATCATCCACATGGAGATCGGCCAGCCCGGGACCCCCGCCCCGGCCACGGCGCGGGCGGCGCTGGCTGCTGCGCTCGACAGCGATCCGCTGGGCTATTCCGTGGCCCTGGGCCTGCCGGCGCTGCGCGAGGGGATCGCGCGGCTCTATGCGCGCCGGCACGGGATCGCGCTGGACCCCGCGCGCGTGATCGTCACCGCGGGGTCGTCGGCGGGCTTCGTGCTGGCCTTCCTTGCGCTGTTCGAGGCCGGCGCGCGCGTCGCGCTGGGCCGACCGGGCTATCCCAGCTATCGCAACATCCTGCGCGCGCTGGATCTGGTGCCGGTCGAGATCGCCACCGGCCCCGCGACGCGCTTCCAGCCCGCCCCGGCGGATCTGCATGGGGCGGACTTCGCGGGGCTTCTGGTCGCCTCGCCGGCCAATCCCACCGGCAGCATGCTGGACCGCGACGCGCTGGCCGCGCTGGCCGATCTGTGCGCGGCGCGCGGGGCGGTGCTTATCTCGGACGAGATCTATCACGGCATCCAGTATGACGGGCGGCGGGCGGTGACCGCGCTCGAGGTCTCCGACTCCGCGGTGGTGATCAATTCCTTCTCGAAATACTTCTCGATGACCGGCTGGCGGGTCGGCTGGATGGTGGTCCCGCCCGGGCTGGTGCGCACCATCGAGCGCCTGGCGCAGAACCTGTTCATCTGCCCCGCCCATGCCAGCCAGGTCGCCGCGCTGGGGGCGCTGGCGGGCGAGGCGGAGTGCGAGTCGCATGTCGCGACCTATGCCCGCAACCGCGCGCTGATGCTGTCGGCCCTGCCGCGGCTGGGATTCGCGCGGCTCGCGCCCTGTGACGGCGCCTTCTACATCTATGCCGACATCTCGGGGATGGGCACCGACAGCCGCAGCCTGGCGCGGGCGATGCTGCACGAGGCCGGGGTGGCGGTGACCCCGGGCCATGATTTCGACCCGATGCGCGGGGGCGATTTCCTGCGCTTTTCCTTCGCCATCGGCACTGCCGAGATCGAGGAGGGTCTGGAGCGTCTGTCCGCCTTCATGGCCCGCCGGTCCTGAGGGCAGGCGGCGCCCCGGGGCAGCCCCCCGGGGCGCGGCGGCGGCGATCAGCGGCCCATCGACCACCAGCCGCGCCGGCGCGGGCGGTCGGGCCTGGCCGGCTGTGCGGGTGTCTCGGCCGCCGCCGGCTCCGCGCTGGCCGGCGTCTCCCCGGCGGGCGCGCCGGGGG
>RFGB01000052.1 GCA_003697125.1 Alphaproteobacteria bacterium | reverse complement strand
GGCCTGCGCCCCGGCCCCCTGGCCGGGGCCGGGGCGGGCGGGGGCCTCAGCCCGCCCGGGCGAGATTGCGCAGCACGTAGGGCAGTACGCCGCCATGCCGGACATAGTCGATCTCGATCTCGGTATCGATCCGGCACTTCAGGGTGATGGTCCGCTCGGTCCCGTCGGGGGTGCGGATGGTCGCGGGCAGTTCGGACAGCGGTTTCAGGTCATTGGACAAGCCGCTGATCGAGATGATCTCCTCGCCCGTCAGACCCAGCGTCTTGCGGGTCTCGCCACCGGTGAACTCGAAGGGGATCACCCCCATTCCCACCAGGTTCGAACGGTGGATGCGCTCGAAGCTCTCGGCGATCACCGCCTTGACGCCCAGCAGCGCGGTGCCCTTGGCCGCCCAGTCGCGCGAGGATCCCGCGCCATACTGTTCGCCGGCGATCACCACCAGCGGCGCGCCGCGTTCCTTCCACGCCATGGCGGCATCGAAGATCGAGGTGACCTCGCCATCCGGCCCGCGGGTGAAGCCGCCCTCCACCCCGTCCAGCATCTCGTTGCGGATGCGGATATTGGCGAAGGTGCCGCGCATCATCACCTCGTGATTGCCGCGCCGCGCGCCGTAGGAGTTGAAGTCCCGCGGAGAGACCTGACGCTCGACCAGATAGCGGCCCGCAGGGGTGTTCTCCTTGAAGGAGCCGGCGGGGCTGATGTGGTCGGTGGTGACCATGTCGCCCAGAAGCGCCAGGATCCGCGCGCCCTCGATGTCGGCGATGTCGCCCGGCTCGGGGGTGATGCCGTCGAAATAGGGCGGCTTGCGGATATAGGTCGAGGTCGGCGGCCAGTCATAGGTCAGGCTGTCGGTGGTCTGCACCTTCTGCCAGCGCTCGTCACCCTTGAAGACATCGGCATACTTGCGCTGGAAGGCCTCGCGGGTGACGGTGCGATGCACCAGATCGGCGATCTCCTTCTGGCTGGGCCAGATGTCCTTCAGATAGACCGGCCGGCCGTCGGGGGTGGTGGCGATCGGCTCGGAGGTCAGGTCGATGTTCATGTCGCCCGCGATCGCATAGGCGACGCAGAGCGGCGGGCTGGCCAGATAGTTCGCCCGCACATCGGGGCTGATCCGCCCCTCGAAGTTGCGGTTGCCCGACAGCACCGCGGCGGCGATCAGGTCGTTGTCGTTGATCGCCTTCGAGATCTCCGGCTGCAGCGGGCCGGAATTGCCGATGCAGGTGGTGCAGCCATAGCCGACCAGATTGAAGCCCAGCGCGTCCAGATCCTCCTGCAGCCCCGCGGCCTCGAGATACTCCGACACCACCTGGCTGCCCGGGGCGAGCGAGGTCTTCACCCAGGGCTTGCGGGTCAGCCCCAGCGCGCGCGCCTTGCGCGCCACCAGCCCCGCGCCGATCATCACATAGGGGTTGGAGGTGTTGGTGCAGGAGGTGATCGCGGCGATCACCACCGAGCCATCCTTCAGCGTGTAGTCCTGACCCTCGACCGGGGCGGTCTTCGGGCCCTGCCCCTTGCGGTAGTCGGCGACCACCTTGGCGAATCCCGCCTTGGCCTGGTCGAGCGGCGTGTGGTCCTGCGGCCGCTTCGGCCCCGAGACCGCCGCCACCACATCGCCCATGTCGAGTTCCAGCGTGTCGGTGTAGACCGGGGCGTAGTCGGGCCCGCGCCACATGCCCTGCGCCTTGGCATAGGCCTCGACCAGGGCGATCCGCGCCTCGTCCCGCCCGGTCTGGCGCAGATAGCGCAGCGTCTCGTCGTCGATGGGGAAGAAGCCGCAGGTCGCGCCATATTCGGGGGCCATGTTGGCGATGGTCGCCCGGTCGGCCAGCGGCAGGTGATCAAGCCCGGGGCCGTAGAATTCCACGAACTTGTTCACCACGCCCTTCTTGCGCAGCATCTGGGTGACCTTCAGCACCAGATCGGTGGCGGTGGTCCCCTCGCGCAGCTGTCCGGTCAGCCGAAAGCCGATCACCTCGGGGATCAGCATCGACACCGGCTGGCCCAGCATCGCCGCCTCGGCCTCGATGCCGCCCACGCCCCAGCCCAGCACCGCCAGCCCGTTGACCATGGTGGTGTGGCTGTCGGTGCCCACCAGGGTGTCGGGATAGGCGACCTGGGCGCCGGTCTGGTCGGTATCGGTCCACACGGTCTGGGCAAGATATTCCAGGTTGACCTGGTGGCAGATGCCGGTTCCCGGCGGCACCACGCGGAAATTGTCGAACGCGGTCTGGCCCCATTTCAGGAACTGGTAGCGTTCGATGTTGCGTTCGTATTCGCGTTCGACGTTCAGCTGGAAGGCGCGGGGATTGCCGAATTCGTCAACCATCACCGAATGGTCGATGACCAGATCCACCGGGTTCAGCGGGTTGATCCGGCGCGGGTCGCCGCCCAGCGCCTTGATGCCGTCGCGCATCGCGGCCAGGTCCACCACCGCGGGCACGCCGGTGAAATCCTGCATCAGGACCCGCGCGGGGCGATAGGCGATCTCGCGCGGGTTGCGGCCGCCATTGTCGGCCCATTCCGAGAAGGCGCGGATGTCGTCGGTGTTGACGGTGCGCCCGTCCTCGAAGCGCAGCAGGTTCTCCAGCACGACCTTCAGCACCGCGGGAAGACGGGCGAAGCTGCCAAGGCCCGCCTTCTCGGCCGCCTCGATGGAGAAATAGGCATAGCTGGCCCCGCCCGCCTGCAGCGTGCTGCGGGTTCTGGCCGTGTCCTTGCCGGTGGTGATGGTCATGAAGCCTCCCGTCCTCTGGGCCGGCGCTGCCTGGGCGCGGGCCGGTTCCGGTCAGGGCGGACCTATCGCGCATCTTGCGCCGGGGCGCAAGTGCATACCGTGGTATACCGGTTGCGGCGACGCCACCCGCCGCACTTCCGCCCCGGCCGCGGGCGGGCTATTGAGGCGGGCATGGGTCTGGTGGTGGAAGATCTCGTCCTCAGCCGCGGCGGGCGGCGCGTCATCGCGGGGCTGTCGCTGGCGCTGGCCGAAGGCGAGGCGCTGATCCTGCGCGGCCCCAACGGGGCGGGCAAGTCGACGCTTCTGCGCGGCATCGCCGGCCTGACCCCGCCCGATTCGGGGCGGGTGCTGCTGACCGTCGACGGTCGCCCGGCCGAGATCGGCGAGCATCTCGCCTGGGCGGGGCATCTGGATGCGGTCAAGCCGCAGCTGACCGTGGCGGAGAATCTGGGCTTCTGGGCCGGGTTCGAGGGGGCCGACCCCGCGGCGGCGATGGCGGCGCTGGGGCTTGGCGCGATCGCCGACCGCCCGGCGGCCAGCTGTTCGGCGGGCCAGCGGCGGCGGCTGGGGCTGGCGCGGCTGATGCTGGCGCGGCGGGCGCTGTGGCTTCTGGACGAGCCCACCGTCTCGCTGGACGCGGCCAGCGTGGCGCGGGTCACGGCGATGGTGGCGGATCATCTGGCCCGGGGCGGCATGGCGGTGGTGGCGACCCATGTCGAACTGGATCTGCCCCGGGCGCGGCGGCTGGGCCTGACCCCCGCCGCCGGCGCGGGCGGGGCCGCGGACCCGTTCCTTGCGGGGGACTACGCATGAGGCCGGCGCTGGCGCTTCTGCTGCGCGACCTCAGGCTGGCCTTGCGCGCCGGCGGGGGCGCGGGGCTCGGGCTGGCCTTCTTCCTGACCTGCGTGCTGCTGATGCCGCTGGGCATCGGGCCCGATCTCGCGATGCTGTCGCGAATCGCGCCGGGGCTTCTGTGGGTGGCGGCGCTGCTGGCGGCGCTGCTCTCGCTCGACCGGCTGTTCCAGGCCGATCTGGAGGACGGCACGCTCGAGGTGCTGGCCGTCTCGGCGCTGCCGCTCGAGGCGGTTGCGGCGGTGAAGGCGCTGGCGCACTGGCTGACCACGGGGCTGCCGCTGGTGCTGGCCGCGCCGGTGCTGGGGCTGACGCTGGGGCTGCCGGCGCAGGCGCAGCCCTGGCTGGTGGCCAGCCTGGCCGCGGGGACGCCGGCGCTGTCCTTCATCGGCGCGGTGGGGGCGGGACTGACCGTCGGGGTACGCCGGGGCGGGCTGCTGCTGTCGGTGATGGTGCTGCCGCTCTACCTGCCCAGCCTGATCTTCGGCGCGCGGACGGTGGCGCTGGCGGCGCAGGAGCTGGATCCGGCCCGCGCCTTCCTGCTGCTGGGCGCGATCACCGTGCTCAGCCTCGGGATCGGTCCCTTCGCGGCGGCCGCGGCGTTGCGGATCAATCTGCGGTGAGGCGCCGCATCCCGCCGCCCGGTGCGTTGCGCGGCCGCGGCGGGGGGGATAGATAGCGGACATGTCGTTGTGGGAATTCGCCAACCCGGCGCGGTTCATGCGCATCTCGGGCGCCGCCCTGCCCTGGGTGGCCGGGCTGGCCGCGGTGATCCTGCCCGCGGGGCTGGCATGGGGCTTCTTCCTGACCCCTGACGACTACCGGCAGGGATCGACGGTGAAGATCATCTTCGTCCATGTCCCGGCGGCGATGATGGCGATCAACATCTACGGCATGATCGTCGTCGCCTCGCTGATCTGGCTGATCCGGCGGCACCACGTCAGCGCCCTGGCCGCGCGGGCCGCCGCGCCGATCGGGGCCACGATGACGGTGATCGCGCTTCTGACCGGGGCGCTGTGGGGGCAGCCGATGTGGGGCACGGCCTGGGCTTGGGACCCGCGGCTGACCAGCTTCTTCATCCTGTTCCTGTTCTATGTCGGCTACATCGCCCTGTGGGCGGCGATCGAGGATCCGGACAAGGCGGCGGACCTCACCTCGGTCCTGGCGATGGTGGGTTCGGTGTTCGCGGTGCTGTCGCGCTATGCGGTCAATTTCTGGAGTCAGGGCCTCCACCAGGGCGCGACCCTGTCGATCGACCGCGACCAGAACATCGACCCCGTCTTCTGGCTGCCGCTTCTGGCCTGCATCGCCGGGTTCTTCCTGCTGTTCCTCGCCCTGCTGCTGGTGGGCACCCGCACCGAGATCCGCGCCCGCCGGGCGCGGGCGCTGCAGCTGGCGATGGCGGGATGACGATGCCCGATCTCGGCCCCTATGCGACCGCCGTGCTGGGCGCCTACGGGGTGACCATAGCGGCGATTGCCGGCCTGGTCGCGTGGCTGGTGCTGCGCGCGCGGCGGGTGCGGCGCGAACTGGCGGGTCTGGAACGCGGGAGGCGGCGGAGCGATGGCTGACGGTCGGCGCATCAGATCGTGGGTCCTGATCCCGCCGCTGGCGGCGCTGGGCCTTGCGGGGCTGTTCCTTGCCGGGCTGATGCGCGACAACCCCGACGAGCTGCCCTCGATGCTGGCGGCCAGGCCCGCACCCGCGCTCGCGCTGACGCCGCTGCGCCCGGGCGAGGCGCCGCCCGGCCCGGCCGACCTGACCGCGCCGGGGGTGAAGCTGGTCAATTTCTGGGCCAGCTGGTGCGCCCCCTGCCGGGTTGAGCATCCGATGCTGGTCGAGATCGCCGCGCGCGGCATTCCGGTGATCGGGGTCAACTACAAGGACGACCCCGACAAGGCGCTGGCATTCCTGCGCGAGCTGGGCGACCCCTTTACCCGGCTGGGCGCCGACCCCACCGGCCGCAACGGCATCGAATGGGGAATCTATGGCGTGCCCGAGACCTTCGTCATCGACGGGAACGGCACGGTGCTCTTGCGCCATCCCGGCCCGATCACGCGCGAGGTCTTCCGCACCCGCATCGCGCCGCTGCTGCAGGGCGGCTAGCGCTGGCCGGCCATGTGCCGGTTGATCATCGGCGTCTGGGCCAGCATGAAGCCGAAGGTCAGGGGCAGGGTCACGAAGGTCTTGAAGGTCACCCAGGCATCGGTGCCCAGCAGGCGCCAGACCGCCTCGTTCGCCACCGCCATCGCCAGGAAGAACAGCGCGAATCGGCGGGTGAGCTTCATCCATCCCTCGGGGTCGAGCGGCATCATCTCGCCCATCAGATACTGCAGATAGCTGGTGCGCCGCCACAGACCGAAGCCCAGCACCGCCGCGAACAGCGCATAGATCACCGTCGGCTTCATCTTGATGAACATGTCGTCGCGCAGCGCCAGCGTCAGCCCCCCGAAGACCACGACCACCACGGCGGTCAGCACCGCCATGCGCGGCAGATGCCCGCTCAGCCGCCACGACAGCGCGATCGCGCCCAGCTGCAGCGGGACGAACACCGCCGTGGCGGTCAGCATGCCCTGCAGCTTCGCGGCGGCATCCTCGCCGCCCGCCACGCGATAGGCGACGAAGAAGGCGATCAGCGGCCCGATCTCGAGGCCGAGCCGCAGGAGCGGATTGATCTGTCGTTTGGTCATGGCGCCGCTATAGACCGGGCGTCAGCCGAATTCCACCACCACCGCACCCGCCGCGATCGCCACCATCAGGACCGCGCGCAGCAGGCCCACCTGTTCGCGCAGCACCAGCCAGCCGATCAGCGCGGCGAAGACGGTCGAGGTCTCGCGCAGCACCGCCGCCTCGCCCACCTTGTCAAGGCGCGTGGCCAGCATGACGCCCCCGAAGCTGACGAAGGCGAACAGCGCCCCGACAAGCCCGCGCAGCATCAGCGCCGGGGCGGACGGCCGCGCGGCTAGCCGGCGCCAGCGCCGCAGCGCGATCAGCGGGAAATCGAGGCTGCCGAGCAGGAAGAACCAGGCCAGGAAGGTGAACGGATCGGCCGCGTGCCGGATGCCCAGCGCATCCCATGTGGTATAGGCCGCGACCATCACCCCGCCCAGGAAGGCCAGCGCCAGCCCCTCGCCAAGCGCCCGCGGATCGGGCGAGACGCGGCGCATGTTGACCAGCGCCAGCGACAGGATCGCCCCCGAGACCAGCGCCACCCCGGCCCATTGCCGGGCCGAGAATGCCTCGCCGAACACCAGCCACGCGAACAGGATGGTGACCGCCGGGCCGGTGCCGCGCACGACCGGATAGACCACCGTGTAGGCGGCACGCTGATAGGCCATCGCCACCAGCAGCTTGTAGACGAAATGGATCGCCACCGCCCCGATCAGGAAGCCCCAGTCCCAGCCCCGCGGCCAGGGAACCGCGAACAGCGCCACCGGCAGCGCGATCAGCGCGATCCACCCGTCGACCGCCCCGCGGGTCAGCCAGGGGTCGTGGCGGCCCTTCTGGATCGCCCCGAAGGCGGCATGCGCCACGGCCGACAGGAGCGCCAGCGCCAGCGCCAGCCGCGCGCCCTGCGGCGTGCCCGCGATCGCGACGATCATATCGCCCATGCCCGACCTCCCGCGCCATGGTTACGGCGGCGCGGCCGGGCGCGAAACCGCCGCCCGCGCGAAGGCCGCCATGACGCGGGCGCAGGGCGCGGGCCGGTCAGCCCGGCGCGCCGGTCAGGGCGCGGGCGAATTCCTCGGGATCGAAGGGGGCGAGGTCGTCGATCTGCTCGCCCACCCCGATGGCATGGATCGGCAGGCCGAAGCGGTCGGCCAGCGCCACCAGCACCCCCCCGCGCGCGGTGCCGTCCAGCTTGGTCATCACCAGCCCGGTCACATCGGCGATGCGGCGGAAGATCTCGACCTGGCTCAGCGCGTTCTGGCCGGTGGTGGCGTCCAGCACCAGAAGCGTGCTGTGCGGGGCGGCGGGGTCGCGCTTGCGCAGCACCCGCACGATCTTGGCCAGCTCGGCCATCAGGTCGTCGCGGTTCTGAAGCCGCCCGGCCGTGTCGATCATCAACAGGTCGGCGCCTTCCGCCTGGGCGCGGCCCAGCGCGTCATAGGCGAGGCTGGCGGGGTCCGCGCCCTGCGGCGCGGTCAGCACCGGCACCCCGGCGCGCTCGCCCCAGACCTGCAGCTGCTCGACCGCCGCGGCGCGGAAGGTGTCGCCGGCGGCGATGATCACCTTGCGCCCGGTGGCGCGGAACTGGCTGGCGAGCTTGCCGATGGTGGTGGTCTTGCCCGACCCGTTCACGCCGACGACCAGCACCACCTGCGGCTTCAGCGGATAAAGCGGCAGCGGGCGCGCCACCGGTTCGAGGATGCGGGCGATCTCGTCGGCCAGCGCCCGGCGGATCTCGGCCGAGGACATGCGCCGGCCCATCCGCCCCTCGGCCATGCGCGCGACCACCTTCAGCGCGGTCTCCACCCCCAGATCGGCCGAGATCAGCAGCTCCTCGAGGCTTTCGAGCATCGCATCGTCGAGGGCGCGCCGCGGCTCCTCCTCGCGCCGGCGGAACAGGCCGGACCGGGGGGCCGCGGCCGGCCCGGCCGGGGCGGCCCGGTCCGCGGCGCCCCCCTCGGCGGCAGCCCCGTCCGCGGGCGGCGCCGCCTGCCCGTCACCGACGATCGCCTCCACGCCCTCGCCGATTCTCGACGAGGTGCGGAACAGGCGTTCCTTCAGCTTTCCGAAAAAGGACATGGGGGACTCGCTTCCGTTCCTGCGGGCTGCGCCAACACCTAGCGGGGGGTGGCGCCGAGCGGAAGCCCCCGCGGCGCTTGCGCCCCGTCCGGGGCGGGACTAGATTCGTGCCGCATCGAGGGAGCCCGTGCCGATGATCCGCATCGCCGTCCTGCTTGCCGCGCTTGGCTGCGGCCTGGCCTCCGCGGCCCCTGCCGGAGCCGAGGATCAGCCGATCCCGGTCGAGGAGTGGCGCCGGATGACCGAGGGGCGGACGGTCTATTACTATGTCGACGGGCAGTTCTTCGGCCGGGAATATTACTGGCCGGGCACCGACATGGTGACCTTCCAGCACGCCTCGGGCCAGTGCGCCGACGCCCGCTGGGACTATGCCGACGGAATCTACTGCTTCCATTTCGACCGGCCGCACTGCTTCGCCCATGTGCGCCGGGGCGAGCGGATCTTCGTGATCCCGCGCGCGGTGCCGTTGGGCGGCGACGAGACCGAGCAGGAGGTGCGCAGGATCGTGGCCGCGCCCTTCTCCTGCGCGCCGGGGCTGTCGAGTTGAGCGGGCGCGGCGTCATGCTGCGCCTTGCGCTGGCCGTCTGGGCCCTGCCCGCCCTGGCCGCCGCGGGCAGCGAGGAGCCCATCGGCGCCGAGGGGTTCCGCGCGCTGGCCGAGGGCTGGACGCTGCATTTCGAGCGCGAGGGCCGGCATTTCGGCTCGGAGCAGTATCTGGAGGGCGGACGCAGCATCTGGCGGGCGGGGGATGCCGAATGCGAGCGCGGCCTGTGGTACGAGGCCGACGGCGCGATCTGCTTCATCTACGAGACGGTTCCGCTGCCGCAGTGCTGGCATGTGTTCCGCCGCGACGGCGAGATCTTCGCGCGGCCGGTGGATGACCCCGATGGCCGGGCGGAGCTGAGGCTGAGCGGGCGCGACCGGGCCCCCCTGGCCTGCCCGGGGCCGTCACTGGGCGTCTGACCGCGTCCGGACCGGGGCACGCCCCGCGGGGGCATCGAGCCCCCGCGTGCCGTCGCGGGCCTGTGGCCAGGCCCGCGGGCCGGTTGCCCCGCGGCGGCGGAACCTGATCCGGCCGCGCCCCGGGCCCCCGCCCGCGCCCCGGGCTTCAGATCAGCCGGGCTTCAGATCAGCCGTCCCTGGGGGTCCGGGGGGTCCTGCCCGCGGCCGCCCTTCCCCTGCTGGGCCAGCGGCCGCGCGGCGAGGGTGCCGTCGCGGAACTCGATCAGCAGCTGCGCCGCCGCCCGTGCCGCCGCGGCATCGGGCAGGATCCCTCCCGCCGGTCCGCGCACCACCGCATAGCCGCGCGCGAGGGTCTGGCGCCAGCTCAGCCCCTCCAGGAGCCTTGCGGCATGGGCGAGGCGGTCGCGGCGCTGGCGCAGGATCAGCGCCTCGGCGCGCCGCAGACGGCCCGCCAGGCCCAGCAGCCGTTCGCGCCCGGCGGCGATGCGCGCGCGCAGCAGATGCGGCGCGATGCGCCCGGCCGGCGATCGGGCGAGCGCGGCGCGCTTGCGTTCCAGCAGCATGTGCAGGATCGCCGGCCCGAACCGCCCGGCCCGGCTCTCGCCCAGGCGAAGCCGCGCCCCCTGCACCGCGGCGCGCAGCGCCCGCGGCAGGCGCTGGCCCAGATCGTCCAGACGCTGGGCGCGCTCGGCAAGGATCGCCTCGGGCCGCGGCAGCAGCCGCGCCAGATCGCGCAGGCGCTGGCGGCGCTGCGCGACCAGCCGCGCCATGGCGCGGCGGCGCCGGTCCTCGATCCCCGACAGCGCGGCGATCAGTTCGGCGCGCACCGGGACCGCCAGCTCGGCGGCGGCGGTGGGGGTGGGCGCGCGCAGATCCGCCGCGAGGTCGATCAGCGTGGTGTCGGTCTCGTGCCCCACCGCCGAGATCAGCGGAATCGCGCTTTCCGCCGCCGCGCGCACGACATCGGGATCGTTGAAGCCCCACAGATCCTCGACCGATCCCCCGCCCCGGGCGACGATGATCACGTCGGGGCGCGGGATCGGCCCGTCGGCCGGCAGGGCATTGAAGCCGCGAATGGCGGCGGCGACCTCGGCGGGGCAGCGTTCGCCCTGCACCGTGACCGGCCAGACCACCACCTGGCGCGGGAAGCGGTCGGCCAGCCGGTGCAGGATGTCGCGGATCACCGCCCCCGTGGGCGAGGTGACCACCCCGATCACCCGCGGCAGAAGGGGCAGGCGCTTCTTGCGCGCGGGATCGAACAGCCCCTCGGCGGCCAGCATCTTCCGGCGCTTCTCGAGCAGCGCCATCAGCGCGCCCAGCCCCGCCGGCTCGAGATGCTCGATGATCAGCTGATAGCGCGACTGGCCGGCGAAGGTGGTGATGCGGCCGGTGGCGATCACCTCCATCCCCTGCTCGGGCGGCGTGGTCAGGCCCGCCGCGGTGGCGCGCCAGATGACCGCCGCCAGCACCGCCCGTTCATCCTTCAGGTCCAGATAGACATGCCCCGATGCCGGCCGCGAGACCCGCCCCACCTCGCCGCGCACCCGCACATGGCCGAAGCCCTGCTCGAGCGCCCGCCGGATCGCCCCCGACAGCTCGGAGACCGTGACCACCGGCGCATTGCCGCCCGCATCGTCCTGTTCCAAGAGATCCGCCATGGCCCCGGTGATAGCAGGCCGCGCCGCCCCTGGCAGCCCCCTTGCGCGCGGGCGGGCGGGCACATATGGCTTGCGCGCGACGGAGGGGCGCGCATGAACATCCTGATCCTTGGGGGCGGCGGGCGCGAACACGCGCTGGCCTGGGCGATCCGGAAGCATCCCGCCTGCGGGCGGCTGTTCTGCGCGCCGGGCAATGGCGGGATCGCCGCGCAGGCGGAATGCCTCGCCATCGACCCCTGCGCGGCGGCGGATGTGGTGGCGCAGGTGCGCGCGCTGGCCATCGATCTGGTGGTGATCGGGCCCGAGGCGCCGCTCGCCGCGGGGGTGTCGGATGCGCTGGCCGGGGCCGGGGTCGCGGTGTTCGGCCCCTCGCGCGCGGCGGCCCGGCTGGAGACCTCGAAGAGCTTCGCCAAGGCGGTCTGCGACGCCGCCGGCGCGCCCACCGCGGCCTGGGCGCGGTTCGATGCTCTGGAGCCGGCGCGGGCGCATCTGGCGGGCCGGCAGCCGCCCTTCGTCATCAAGGCCGACGGGCTGGCGGCCGGCAAGGGGGTGGTGGTCGCGGCGCAGCGCGACGAGGCCGAGGCCGCGCTGCGCGACATGCTTGGCGGGGCCTTCGGCACGGCAGGCGCGGCGGTGGTGATCGAGGATTTCCTGCCCGGCGAGGAGGCGAGTCTGTTCGTGCTGGCCGACGGCACCGACGCGGTGGTGCTGGGCTCGGCCCAGGACCACAAGCGTGCCTTCGACGGCGACAGGGGGCCGAATACCGGCGGCATGGGCGCCTATGCCCCCGCCCCGGTGATGACGGCCGAGGTGGAATCGCGCGCCATGGCCGAGATCGTCCGCCCGGTCCTTGCCGAGATGGTCCGCCGCGGAACCCCCTATCGCGGGGTTCTCTATGCCGGCCTGATGATCGCCGATGGCGCGCCCCGGCTGGTGGAGTTCAATGCGCGTCTGGGCGACCCCGAGGCGCAGGTGCTGGCGCTGCAGGCCGGCGCGGGGCTGTTCGACGCGATCCTGGCGGTGACCGGGGGGCGGCTTGGCGACTTCCGGCCGGACTGGTCGCCCCGCCCGGCGCTGGGGGTGGTGATGGCCGCGCGCGGCTATCCGGGCCGCTACGCCACCGGCGAACCGATCGGCGGTCTGCAGGCGGCCGCTTCCGTCCCGGGGGTCACCATCTTCCATGCCGGCACTCGGATCGAGGCCGGCCGGATCGTCTCGGCCGGCGGGCGGGTGCTGACCGTCTGCGCCACCGCCGACACCCTGGCCGAGGCCCGCGACCGGGCCTATGCCGCGGTGGACAGGATCGACTGGCCGGGCGGCTTCTGCCGGCGCGACATCGGCTGGCGCGCGCTGGGAAGCTGACCGACCTTGTCCGGCGTCCCTCCGGCGGCCACCCCCCCGGCCCGCCTGATGCCGGCAGAGGTTCCTCCGGTGGACATGCCCCTGCCCCTCGCCTAACATCGCGCCGCAGCAACGGGGAGGCCCGATGATCGTCCTGCCGCGCCAGCGCCTCGTCTTCCTGCACATCCACAAGAACGCCGGCTCGTCCGTGCGCGGCTTCCTGCGGCGGCTGGGCGAAGAGACGCACAGCCGCGAATGGAACGGGCGCAGCTTCCGGGGCCATGTCAACTGGCGCGAGCTGATCGCCGGCGCGCCGGACCTGGCCGGGTTCGAGGCCTTCGTCATCAGCCGCAACCCGTGGAGCCGTCTGGTCAGCGCCTTCGAATGGTGGAAATCGAAGCCCGAGACACGCCACGGCATCACCCGGGCCAACGTCGCCTTCCTGTCGGATTTCCCGGCATTCGTCGCGGCGCTGGCCCGAACGGCCGAGTTGGCGGCATCGGATCCGGCCGTGGCGCGGCAGGTCGCGAAGCTGGAGGCTGAGAGCAAGGTCCGCCTGCAGCCTGAGCTTGCCTACTACGCAAGCCAGTGGTCCTACATCATCGACGACGCGGGCAAGGTCCGCGCACGCCACCTGCCGATCGAGTCCCTGTCGGAGGCGCTGCCGGCGTATCTGTCCGAGCGCCTCGGCCGGCCGGTGAAATGGCGCGAGATCAACCGCAACCGGAACGCGAAGGCCGACTGGCGAAGCTACTACAGCGACGCGGACGCCGAGACCGTGGGTCGGCTCTTCGCCGACGACATCCGCCATTTCGGCTATCGCTTCGATCCCTGATCGGCCGGCCCGGCCCGCGTCGGCGCGACTCCCCGGATGGCGAACCAGAAGGCCAGCGTGGCGCCGCCGCCCAGGACCGAGAACAGGATCGTGGTCGCGGGCAGCCCGGCCAGTTCCGCCGTCAGCCCGAAGCCCAGCGCGCCCAGCGCCGGCGCGACGCGGAACACGATGCCATAGACGGAAAGGACCCGCCCCAGCCGTCCGGGCGCGACATGGCCCTGCACATAGGCCAGCGCCATGACGTTCGAGATGCTCATGCAGGCGCCATAGGCGACCATCAGCGCCGCCCCCATCCACAGGGTCGAGGTGAGCCCGAAAAGCCCCAGCGCCGCGCACAGCAGCCCTCCGGTCAGGGTGACCATCCGCAGCGCCGCCATGTCGGCGCGCGCCTTCACGAAGCCCAGCGCCCCGATGATCGCGCCCACCCCGACCGCGGCATTCAGCGCCGACAGCCCGCCCGGGCCCGACCGGAACACCTCGTCGGCGAAGGCGGGGAACAGTTCGCTCGCCGGCCGCAGCAGCGCGCCCTGCGCGAACTGCAGCAGGATCACCGCGGTCAGGTCGCGGGCGCGGAAGAGATCCGCCAGCACGCTGCGGAAGCTGCCGCCGCCCGCCCGCCGCGCCGCGCGCCGGGTCCGCCCGTCAATCCGCAGCAGCAGCAGGAAGAAGGCAAGGTTCGCGCCCAGCGACGCGGCGAAGACCCCGGCCGCGTCGCCGGTCAGCAGGATCGGCGCGGCAAGGGCCGGCCCGATCAGACGCGACAGGTTGAAGGTGGTGGAGTTGAGCGCCAGCGCGCTGGCCAGCATCTCCGGCCGGACCAGCAGATGCGGCATCGCGAGCCTGGAGGGAAGCATGCCCCCGGCGATGACGCCGAGCACGACCATCAGCCCGGCCAGCGCCTCGATGCGCAGCCAGCCCGTCAGATGTCCCACGGCCAGGCCCGCCGAGACGCAGGTCACCAGCCCCTGCCCCACCAGCATCACCCGCACGCGCGAGAACCGGTCGGCGAGATGGCCGCCGGCGAGACTGGACAGGATCGAGGGGAACAGCTCGGCGAAGGCGATCAGCCCGAGCCAGGCCTCGGAGCCGGTCAGCCGCCAGGCCAGCCAGCCCACCGCGATCCGCTGCATCCAGAACCCGATCGTGGTCGCGAAATGACCGAGGATGTAGAGTCCGAACAACGGCTCGCGCGCCACGGCGCGCAGATCGGCGACGCGGGCCGAGGCGACCTGGAGAATCATCGCACGCATGTCGCGCACACGGTCCGCCCCGGCGCGGGCAGATGCAAGTGGTTGCCGTGTTAAAGACCCGGGCCCGGCGCGGTCACGGGAACAGGGCGCGGAACTTCGCGCCCAGATAGTCGAGCAGCGGCCCCGGGTCCGGGTCGCCCCCGGTGGCAAGGCGCAGGAGTTCGCGCGGCGGATGGATGCGGCCGTGGCGGTGGATGCGCGCGGTCAGCCAGTCGATGGGGCCCGAGAGATCCCCCGCCGCGATCGCCGCATCGCGGCCGGGCAGATCGCGGCCCATCGCGGCCCACAGGCAGGCGGCATTGACATTGCCCAGGCTGTAGGTCGGGAAATAGCCGAACAGCCCCGCCGCCCAGTGCACATCCTGCAGCACGCCCAGCCCGGCATGGGGCACACTGCGCCCGAAATCGGCCAGGAAGCGTTCGTTCCACGCCGCCTCCAGATCCGCCACCGCCAGATCGCCCGAGATCAGCGCCCGTTCCAGGTCGAAGCGCAGGATGACATGCAGGTTGTAGTGCAGCTCGTCGGCCTCGGTGCGGCGAAAGCCCGGTTCGACCCGGTTGACCGCGCGCCACAGCGCCCCGGGCCCCTCGATCCCCAGTTCGCCGAAGGCGGTGCGCATCGCCGGCCACAGCCATTCCATGAAGGCGCGGCTGCGGCCGATCTGGTTCTCGAACAGGCGGCTTTGCGATTCATGGATGCCCATCGACGCCCCCGCCCCCACCGGCGTCAGCGCCAGCGCGGGGTCGATGCGCTGTTCATAGACCGCATGCCCGGTCTCGTGGATCGTGGCATAGATCGCCTCGAGCGGATTGTCCGGATCGATGCGCGTGGTGATGCGCACGTCATTCCCCTCGCCCGAGGAGAAGGGGTGCTCGGCCTCGTCCAGCCGCCCCGCCTTCCAGTCATAGCCGAACAGGCCGGCCAGACGCCGCGACAGCGCCCGCTGCGCCTCGGGCGCGAAGCTGCCGCGCAGCCGGGGCGCCGACCGCGCGCGGGGTGCGATCTCGGCGCACAGCTCCACGAGCCCCGGGCGGAGCGCGCCGAACAGCGCCGCGATCTCGGCGGCGGTCATCCCCGGCTCGAACGCATCGATCAGCGCGTCATAGGGCGTGCCCCCCGGGGCGGCCAGACAGGCGGCCTCCTCGCGCTTCAGCGCCACGATGCGCGCCAGCGTCGGCGCGAAGTCGGCGAACCGGCCCGCGGCCTTCGCCGCGGCCCATACCCCATGGGCGGCGCTGGTGGCGCGGGCGATCTCGGCCGCCAGCCCGGCGGGAACCCGGGTGGCGCGGGCATGGGCGCGCAGCGCCTCGCGCCGGGCCGCGGCTTCGGCCGGGGGCAGGTCCGCGCCCATCGCCTCGGCGATCTCGGGAATGCGCGGGTCGGCGCGCAGGCCGTGCAGCACCTCCTCCAGCGCGGCGATCTGCTCGGCACGCTGGGCGGCCCCGCGCGGGGGCATCATCGTTTCCTGATCCCAGTGCAGCAGCCCCGCCACCTGCGACAGGGCGGTGATGCGGCGCAGATGCTCGGCCATCGCGGCCCGGGCTTCGGCTGGGGTCATCGGGGGCTCCGCATTCAGAAGGGGGCGGGATCGCGAAAGCGCATGGCGCGGCCATGGGCGGGATGGGCGAAGGCCAGTTCCTCGGCATGCAGCATCAGGCGCGGCGCCGGCGCGTCGCCATAGAGCGGATCGCCGAGGATCGGATGGCCCAGCGCCAGCATGTGCACCCGCAGCTGGTGGCTGCGCCCGGTGACGGGGACAAGGCGCATGCGCGCATGGCCGTCGAGGCGGGCGATCACCTGCCATTCGGTCAGCGCCGGCCGGCCGGCGGGATCGACCCTCTGGCGGGGCTTGTTGGCCTCGTCATAGGCCAGCGGCAGGTCGACCCGGCCGCGATCCCGGGCGGGATGGCCGGCGACGAGGGCGGCATAGGCCTTCCCGACCCGCCGTTCCTGGAACTGGATCGACAGCGCCCGGTGCGCCTTCACCGTCAGCCCGAGGACCAGAAGGCCCGAGGTGTCGCGGTCCAGGCGGTGGACGATGCGCGCCCCGGGAAACAGGGCCGCCGCGCGGGTGGCCAGGCTGTCGGCCAGGTGCGGCCCCCGCCCCGGCACCGAGAGCAGCCCCGCGGGCTTGACCACCACCAGCACATGGCGGTCGGCATGGAGCACCCGCAGGGGCTCCTCGGGCGGGCGATACGCCGCCCCGGGGACAAGGTCGGACTCGGGCTCGGCCATGGCGCCGCTATGGCACGCCCGCGCCGCCGGGGCAACGGCCGGGCGCGATCCCGGCCGGCCCCCCGCGCGGTGCGGGTCCGCGCGGCGGCCATCGCCACCGCCCGGCCCCCTGCGCCGGCTGACCGCCCCCGGGGCGGTGCGCGGCGCGCCGGCCCGCGGGGCCCGCCGCCTCAGTCCG
>RFGB01000051.1 GCA_003697125.1 Alphaproteobacteria bacterium | reverse complement strand
GTCCAGGGTGACGGCCTGCACGGGGACGGGACGGCCTTTGGAGGTGGCCGCCCGGGGCGCCGGTCCGGCCCCTTCGGGGCGCGGACCGGAGCGGCGGCGGGGCGGATCCCGGCGATCCGTCCGGGTGCGGGGCCTTCGGCCCCGAGCCGGCGGAACGGCCATCGTCCTGGCGCGCCCCCGGTCCCGGGGCAGGCGCCGAGGGGGGGCTCGATGCCCCGCCGAGGCGCGGCCGATGGTCAGGTGCCGCGTGCGAGGGCCGAATCGATCAGGGCGATGGTCTCGGCGATGCCGTAGATCGCCACGAAGCCGCCGAAGCGCGGCCCCTGCTCGGCCCCGAGAAGCACCTCGTAGAGGCACTGGAACCAGGCGCGCAGCGGTTCGAAGCCATGGGCCTTGCCGACCTTGTAGATCATCTCCTGCAGCCTTTCGGGCTCGGCCGGGCCATCCCAGGATGCGAGCCTCGCCCGCAGGTCGCCAAGCGCGGCGCGCTCGCGCGGGTCGGGGGCGCGGAAGCGCCGCCCCGGCAGGATCAGGTCGCGGACATAGGCCACCGCGAAGCCGGCCGCGGCGTCCAGGCCGGGATGGGTGTCGGGGCTCGCCTCGGGCGCGTAGCGGCGGATGAACCCCCACAGCACCTCCTTGTCGGTGGCGCCGGCGGCGGCGGCGAGATTGAGCAGCATGGAGAAGGGCACCACCATGTCGGAGCGGGGCGGATTGCCGGCATGGATGTGGAAGACGGGATTTTCCACCCGCTGCGGCCAGTCCTGCCCTTCCCATGCGCGCAGATGCTGATGATAGTCGTCCACCGATTTCGGGATCACGTCGAAATGCAGCCGCTTGGCCGTCTGCGGCTTTAGATACATGAAGTAGGAGAGGCTTTCCGGCCCGGCATAGCGCAGCCAGTCCTCCATCGCGATGCCGTTGCCCTTCGACTTGGAGATCTTGCGCCCCTCTGCGTCGAGGAACAGCTCGTAGATGAAGTGCTGCGGCGGGGTGCCGCCCAGTATGGCGCAGATCCGGTCATAGATCGGCGAGTTGCTGGCATGGTCCTTGCCATACATCTCGAAATCGACCCCCAGCGCCGCCCAGCGCGCCCCGAAATCCGGCTTCCACTGCAGCTTCACATGCCCGCCGGTGACCGGAACGGTCCATTCGCGGCCGCGCTCGTCGTCGAAGGTGACCGTGCCCTCGCGGGCATCGACATGGCGGATCGGAACATAGAGCACATGCCCGGTCTCGGGATGGATCGGCAGGAAGATCGAATAGGTCTTCTGCCGTTCCTCGCGCAGCGAGGGCAGCATCACCTCCATCAGCGCGTCATAGCGCTCGGCCGCGCGCAGCAGGATCTCGTCGAAGCGGCCCGAGCGGTAGAATTCGGTCGCGCTGACGAATTCGTAGTCGAATCCGAACCGGT
The DNA here is from genome assembly GCA_003697125.1 of Alphaproteobacteria bacterium. Classification (GTDB taxonomy): domain Bacteria; phylum Pseudomonadota; class Alphaproteobacteria; order Rhodobacterales; family Rhodobacteraceae; genus J013. The sequence continues at coordinate 10,713 of RFGB01000051.1, read as the reverse complement.
CCAGGAAGCTGCGCAGCAGCGCATTGTTGTGATGGCCGAAGCTCTCATGGGTGCCGAAGGGATCGGGCACGCTGGTCAGCGGCTTGTGCAGATGCGCGCGCAGCATCTCGGGGTTGGGGACATTGTCGGGGATCTTGCGCATCCCGTCCATGTCGTCCGAGAAGCAGATCAGCCGGGTGGGGATGTCCGAGATCACCTCGAAGGCGCGGCGGATCATCGTGGTGCGCGCCACCTCGCCGAAGGTGCCGATATGCGGCAGGCCCGAGGGGCCGTAGCCGGTCTCGAACAGAACGAAGCCCTTCTCGGGCGGGCGCTTCTCGAAGCGTTTCGCCAGCTTGCGGGCCTCCGCGAAGGGCCAGGCCTTGGCGGCAAGGGCGGCGGCGCGCAGGGCGGGGTCGGTCATCGGAACCTCCGGTGCTTCAGGGCCGGTCCCTTAGGCCCGGCACGGGCGCGCGTCAACGCCCCCCGGCGGGGCAGGGTTGCGGGGCCGCGGCGCGTGCCATATGTCCGCGTCGGACAGGCAAGGTGGAGCGGGCGGATGGAGGCTTCCTTTTCGGCGCAGGATGCGCTGGTGGCGGTGATGGTGGCGGCATCGGCCTCCGACGAGGCGCTGTCGACCGAAGAGCTTCTTCTCATCACCCGCATCGTCGAGATGCTGCCCGCCTTCGTGGGCTATGACCAGGACCGCATCCGCCGGGTCAGCGCCACGGTCTTCGACCTGTTCGAGGAGGAGGACGGGATCGACGCGCTGATCGGTCTGGTGCGCGAGGCGCTGCCGGCGGGCTGGAACGAGACCGCCTATGCCCTGGCCTGCGACGTGGTGGCCGCGGATGGCACCGCGCGCCATTCCGAACTGCAGTTCCTGCAGATCCTGCGCCAGGATCTGGGCGTGGGAAGGCTGGCCGCGGCGGCGATCGAGCGCGGGGCGCGGGCGCGCTTCATGCGTCAGCAATCCCCGGACTGATCCCCGGCAAGGACCAGCGCCGCCAGCGCCGCGTAATCCGCGATCAACCGCGCCCCGGCGAAGGCCTCCGGCCCCGCCCGCCGGTAGCCATGCAGCCACAGCGCGAAGGGGCAGCCCAGCGCATGGGCGGTGTCGCGGTCGGTCTCGCTGTCGCCGACATAGAGGATGGCGCCTGCCGGCACGCCCAGCCTTTCGGCGGCAAGGGCGAGCGGGCGCGGGTCGGGCTTGTGCAGCCCGAGGCTGTCGCCGTCCACCACCGCGCCGAACAGCCGGTCCCAGCCATGGGCGGCCAGGACCGCCCGGGTGGGGGCGGCCGGCTTGTTGGTGCACAGCCCCAGCGGAATCCCGGCCGCGGCCAGACGGCGCAGCATGGCATCGGCGCCCGGATAGGGCGGGTTCGCCGCGCCGGGCGCCTCGGCATAGAGCGCGAGATAGCGCGCGAACAGCGCCGCGCGCCGCTGCGGTTGCGGCGACAGCCCCCGCGCGGCCAGCATGCGGTCGAAGAAGCGCCGCGCGCCCTGACCGATGAAGGCGCGGGTCTCGGCCTCGTCCAGCGGCGCGGCGCCCAGTCCGGCCAGGAACCGGCCCGCGATGTCGCGGATCGCCGGGGCGCTGTCGACCAGCGTTCCGTCCAGATCGAAGACGACCGCCGCGGGGCGCATCACGCCGTGACCGAGGACGCGGCCGCGCGCAGCGCGCGGATGTTCGCGCCATAGGCGGCGGGCTCGGCCGCCGATCCGCCTCGGAAGACCGCCGATCCGGCCACCAGCACGTCGGCGCCCGCGGCCACCGCCTCGGGCGCGGTGCGGGGCGTGATGCCGCCATCCACCTGGATGTGGATCGGCCGTCCCGCGACCATGGCGCGAAGCTGCCGGATCTTGGGCAGCATGGCGGGAATGAAGCTCTGCCCGCCGAAGCCGGGATTGACCGTCATCACGCAGATCAGGTCGACCCGGTCGAGCACATGCGCCACCGCCTCGGCCGGGGTGGCGGGGTTCAGCGCCACCCCGACGCGGCAGCCCGCCGCCCGGATCGCCTGCAGCGTGCGGTCAAGATGGGGGCCCGCCTCGACATGGGCGGTCAGGATGTCGGCGCCCGCCTCGGCGAAGGCGGCGATGTAGGGATCGACCGGCGCGATCATCAGATGCACATCCATCACCCCGCGCACATGCGGCCGGATCGCCCGGCACAGCTGCGGCCCGAAGGTGATGTTGGGCACGAAATGGCCATCCATCACGTCGACATGCACCCAGTCGGCGCCCTGCGATTCGACCGCGGCGCATTCCGCGCCGAAGGCGGCGAAGTCGGCCGAAAGGATCGAAGGCGCGATGAGGATCTTGCGGCTGGTCATGGGTCCCGTCCTTTCCGGCCGCCCTTCTAGTGCGCCGCGCGGCCCGGGGGAAGCCCCGCCGCCGCGGTCCGTGCTGTCGCCGGCCCCGCCTGCATGATAGGATCGGCCGGCCGCGAACAGGAGGTTGCCATGAGCCATGCCGCCGCCCGACAGATCGATCCCGGGATGATCCCCGTGGTGGACATCGGCCCCCTGCGCGACGGCTCGGCCCCGCAAGCGGTCGCCCGCGCGCTGCACCGCGCCAGCCGCGAGGTGGGGTTCATCTACATCTCGAATCACGGGATACCCGATGCCGCGCTGGCTGCCTGGCGCGAAGCGGCCCTGGCCTTCTTCCGCCAGCCCGCCGCGGCCAAGCAGGCGGTGCGGGTCAGTCCGAAGCACCGTGGCTGGATCGCCGCCGGCGGCGCGCGGATGCGCGACGACGCCCGGCCCGACCTGAAGGAAAGCTTCGTCTGGGGCTATCAGGATCCGGAGGGCAACACGCCCGAGGATCACCCGCTGCGCGGCGCCAACCGCTGGCCGCCGGATCCCGCCTTCCGGGCCGCGGCGCTGGGCTGGTTCGAGGCGGCCCACCGCGTCGCGGGGGAGCTGATGCGGGGCTTTGCGCTCGGACTGGGGCTTGACGCGGATTTCTTCCTCGGCCGCGGCGGCGCGCCGATGAGCCGGGGCAGCTTCGTCTATTATCCGCCCCAGCCCGACGATGCCGGGGGCGAGCAGTTCGGCGTCGGCCCGCACACCGATTTCGGGGTGCTGACCGTTCTGGCGCAGGATGATGTCGGCGGGCTGCAGGTTCAGGACCTGCAGGGGGAATGGGTCGCCGCCCCGCCGATACCGGGCACGCTGGTGGTCAATGTCGGCGACCTGCTGGCGCGCTGGACCAATGACGCCTACCGCTCCACACCGCACCGGGTGGTGAACAGCTCGGGCCGCGAAAGGCTGTCGATGGTGCTGGCCTATGATCCCGAACCCGACACGCTGATCGACCCCAGGGCGGTGTTCGGGCCCGATGTCGAAACCGCCTATGCGCCGACCACCTGCGGCGACTATCTGGAATGGCGGTTCGCCAAGGCCTTCGACTATCGCCGCTGAGCCGCGGGGCGGGTCACAGGCCGATCTCGGTGCGGGGCGCGGCGAACTGCGCGGCCAGGCGGGGGTGCCGGGCCAGGATCTCCGGGCCGCCGGGCAGCCTTTCGGGGTGCAGCCGGCCATCCTCCCACAGGGCGATCCCGTCGATCGTGACGGTGGGGTCGATGATGTTCCACGAGATCTCGCCCGGCGGCTGATCGCCGCAGGTGTGGAAGTGCAGGATGCGCGGATTGCCGAAGGCGCTGCCGGCCCAGCGGAGGATCTGCCGGCGGGCATCTTCGCGAAAGCCGCATCCGGGGTGGATGCCGGCATGCCAGGAATGGACATGCCAGGGATCGAGGCCGAAACGCCCGGCGACCGTCAGATAGTGGGCGCGCACCGCGGCCACCGCGTCGGGCGGGCCCTCGAACGCGGTGATCCGGTTGCCCGAGACCAGCGCCACCACATCGGCGTCGAGCGGCAGCCAGTAGGGTTCATAGATCCGCGACCCGGTGCCGACCAGAAAGCGCGAGAGCACCACCCGCCCCGAGAACCCGTCGGCCGGGACCGGGCGCGGCACGACCATGGGAAAGCGCTTCAGCACCACCTCGGCCGGCGCCGCCATCCCGGCCGGGACGCATCCGGAATAGTCGGTGCCGCGCGGGCAGGTGACCCGCACCCGGCGCGCCGCCGCCAGTGCGGCGTCGATCGCCTCCTTCAGCTCGACCATGCCGGCATGGCAGGCCGAACCGAAGGGGCCGTCGAGCATCTCGCGGTCGAGCGTGTAGCACATCGTCGCGCGCGGCATGCCCGGGCGCGGGGTGAAACGCAGCTGGTCGCCGACGCGGGCGAAGAAGATCACATGGTCGAAGCCGCGCAACCCCTCGACGAAATCGGCAAGCCCCGCCTCCTCGGCCAGTCCCGGCGGCGCCTCGGTCTGATAGACGCGCAGGCCCAGCCTGCGCGCCGCCTCGGCCACCAGGCGCGGCGCCTCGGTGTCGTAATGTCCGCTCGCCGGCGGCTCGGTGACGATCAGCAGCCGCTCGCCCCGCGTCCCGCCGACACAGTCGCGCAGCAGGTTGCGCGCCCAGGGGGGCAGCCCTGTGTCCTTCTCCTCGATCAGCCCGTCAACCATTCCGCCCCCGTGCGGTCGCTCTTTGCTGGTGCCTGCGCCCATTGGTCAGTCCACGGGGTAGTAGCCGATGACATCCCCCTCGGTCGTGACTCCGAGACCATTCAGCAACCTGTTGACGTAATTGAAGTATCCGATGATCTGGTTCGCCTCCAGGATCTCTCCGTCGTCAATGCCCAGCGCCTGAAGCCGTTCCACGTCGGCCTTCTCCATCCGTCCCGGGGTCAGGGTCAGCTTGCGGGCATAGCGCAAGAGCTCCAGCTCGGCCCCCGAGAAGGCATCCTCGGGCCGGTCCGCCCGCAGGGCGGCTTCGATCTGGGAGGATCTTTTCCTGTTTCCAATAAGATATTCGGCATTCTTCCAGTGGTTTGCCAGCGAGTAGTCGCATGCGTTCAGCATCGACACATAGGAGGCGATCACCTCCTGGAACCAGGTCGGCAGGCTGTTGCCCGGATCGTGCAGGCATGCGCGATAGAGCGTCACATGCCCGCGCATCGTCGCCGGCCGCAGGCTGTGCACCCGCATCACATTGTCCACCGTGCCGTGCGGCGTGCGGGCGAGGTCGAGCGCGGCGCGAAGCTCGGGGTCGGCTTCCTCGTCGCCGATCATGCGGATCCAGGCCGACATCGCTCCTCCCCCTGCGCGCTCAGTGCCCCTGCCGGCGGCGCATCCGCACCTCCATGCGCGCGAACAGCCGGGCAAGCGCATAGCATAGCACGAAATACATGGCGGCGACCACGATCCAGGTCTCGAACCGCCGGCCGGTCGACACCGCGACCTCGGTGCCGATGAAGGTCAGCTCCTGCACCGAGATCAGCGAGACGATCGACGAGGTCTTGATCAGCATGATGAACTGGTTGGCCAGCGGCGGCGTCACCGTGCGCAGCGCCTGCGGCAGGACGATCAGGCGGAACACCTGCACCGGCCGCAGGCCCAGCGCCCGCGCCGCCTCGGTCTGGCTGTGTGGCACGGCCCGGATTCCGGCGCGCACGATCTCGCAGATATAGGCGGCCTCGAACATGGCGAGGCACAGGATGCCGGTGATCAGGTTCTCCAGCAGGTCTGCCGGGCCGAGCAGCACCGCCATCACCGCCCGTCCGGAGGCCGACAGCTCGCGCGCCCAGACATCGACCTGAAGGGCCGGCATGATCTGGCTGGAGATGAAGAAGTAGAAGACGAAGACGAAGACCAGCGGGGGGATGTTGCGGATCAGCCCGACATAGGCGCGCGCGGTCAGCCGCGGCAGCAGGCGGGGCAGGGTGGCCATCACCCCCAGCACCAGGCCCAGTGCCGAGGCCAGCACCATCGCCCAGGCCGAGATGCGGATGGTGGTCAGCAGCCCCTCGGTCAGCAGGTTCGGTTCCAGCCATCCCGATCCGGGGTCGCGCCGCACCAGCACCTGGGGCAGGAAGCCCCAGTCCCAGCGATAGGCCAGAACGTCCGAGACGCGGAACCACACATAGACCGCCGCCGCGCCGGTCAGCGCGATCAGCACGGCGTCGAGAATGCCGAAGCGGCGGGGCGAATCGGGATCGGGATACATGGCGGTGACGGCCGGGGGCGCCGCGGGCGCCCCCGCCCCGGTTCAGTTGGCCACCTGGTCCGCCCAGGGACGGCCGCCGAACCAGTACTTGTGCCGTTCTTCGAGCCAGCCATTGGTGCGGTGGATCAGGATCCAGTTGTTGAAGAAGTTCAGCGCGTCGGGATCGCCCTTGCGCACCGCGAAGGCCTCGTTGCCCGGGCGGATCTTCTCCTCGGTCGGCGCGAAGACGATGTCGGGATTGCTGTAGATCGCGAAGGCGGGCTTGGGCTGGGACGCGATCATCACATGGGCGTTTCCGTTCAGCACCTCCTGCTCGACCTGGCCGTCATCGTCGAACTGGCGCAGGGTGGCCTTGGGGAAGCGTTCCTGGATGTAGAGGCAGGGCGTGGCGCCGCGGCGGCAGGCGAAGGTGACGCCGGGGGCGTTGTAGTCGTCGGGCCATTTCAGCCCCTCGGCCAGCTTCCGGTTCGCCATCACCCCCAGCGAGGAATTGGCGTAAGGGTCGGTGAAGTTCACCGTCAGGTTGCGCGCCGGGGTGATCGACATGCCGCCGATGATGACGTCGAACTTGCCGGCGAGCAGGGCGGGGATGATTCCGTCCCATGCGGTGGGGACGAATTCCACCTCGACCCCCATGTCGGCGGCCAGCTTCCGGGCCACGTCGATCTCGAAGCCGATCAGCTCGCCGTTCTTGTCGCGCATCGCCCAGGGCACGAAGGTGGACATGCCCACCCGGATCACGCCGCGCTGCTTGATCGTCTCGATCACGCTCGCCTTGGCGAGCGCCTGCGCGGCATCCTGCGCGCGCGCCGGCGCGGTCGCGGCGAGGGCGCCCAGTGCCAGCGCCGCCAGTCCTGTCAGAAGCTTCATCCTTTCTCTCCCGTCGGTTGCATGATGTTGTTGCCTTTGCCTCAGCGCCGCTCCTGCCCGCGGCGGGCCCGCGCCTCAAGCCAGCCGGCGAAGGCCGACAGGGTGACGGTCAGGGCCAGATACATCGCCGCCACCGTGAACCAGATCTCGAAGCTCATGAAGCTTTCCGAGATGACGTTGCGCCCTTCGTTGGTCAGGTCGAAGATCGCGATGGTGGAGACGATGGCCGAGTTCTTGATGAGGTTGACCAGCGCCGAGGTCATCGGCGGCAGCATCACCGGCAGTGCCTGCGGCAGGACGACGCGCGCATAGACGTGGCGCGGGCGCAGGCCCAGGGCGGCGGCGGCCTCCCACTGTCCGCGCGGCACGCTGAGGATCCCGCCGCGGATGATCTCCGAGATGAAGGAGGCCTCGAACACCGCAAGGCACAGCACGCCGGTCCAGAACCGTTCGATGCCGAGGATCGGCGACAGCACGAAATAGAACAGATACATCTGCACCAGGAGCGGCGTGTTGCGCACCAGCTCCAGATACAGGGTCGCGATCAGATGCCCGGCATAGGAGCGCGACAGCCGCAACAGCGCCGTCGCCAGCCCCAGAGCCAGCGCGATCGCCGCCGACCATGCGGTGATGTCGAGCGTGACGAACAGGCCCCGCATCAGCGGGCCCCAGATCAGCTCGCCGTCTATCACGCGATAGATGTATCTGGGAACGCGATACCACTGCCAGTTGTAGCCCATGCCGCTGGCACCGGCCACGATGGCCCACAGGATCAGCGCGGTTCCCGCCCCGAAGGTCAGCCAGTCCAGGGCCGCCCGCCGGCGGTCGCGCCAGACGGCCGGCGGCGGCGGCGCGGGCGCGCCGGCGCCATTCTGCGCCGCGTTCTCGCTCACCCCGGCATCACCCTTGCCCCCGCCGTCACGGCCGGCTCCCGTTCCGGAACCCGTGACAGCCTCGCACGGGCGGTCGCCTGCCGCAAGCCGGTCCGGGGGGTGGCTGCCCCCGGACTGTGCCGTCCGACCGCTGCGCGGTCAGCAGGAGTAGTACATCTGGTATTCCACCGGATGGGGGGTGTGCTCGAAGCGGTAGACCTCCTCCCACTTCAGCGCCATGTAGCCGTCGATCTGGTCACGGGTGAACACATTGCCCGCGAGCAGGAAGTCATGGTCGGCCTCGAGGCTCTGCAGCGCCTCGCGCAGGCTGCCGCAGACGGTGGGGATCTGCGCCAGCTCCTCGGGCGGCAGGTCGTAGAGATCCTTGTCCGAGGGCTCGCCCGGATCGATGCGGTTGCGGATCCCGTCGATGCCGGCCATCAGCAGGGCGGCGAAGGCCAGATAGGGGTTGGCCGAGGGGTCCGGGAAGCGCGCCTCGACGCGCTTGGCCTTCGGGCTCTCGGCCCAGGGGATGCGGAAGCTGGCCGAACGGTTGCGCGCCGAATAGGCCAGCAGCACCGGCGCCTCGAAGCCGGGGATCAGGCGCTTGTAGCTGTTGGTGGAGGGGTTGGTGAAGGCGTTCAGCGCCTTGGCATGGCGCAGGATGCCGCCGATGAACCACAGCGCCTCCTGGCTGAGGTCGGCATACTTGTCACCCGCGAAGAGCGGCTTGCCGCCCTTCCAGATCGACATGTTCACATGCATGCCCGATCCGTTGTCGCCCGCGATCGGCTTGGGCATGAAGGTCGCCGTGCGGCCATAGGCGTTGGCGACATTGTGGATGACATACTTGTATTTCTGCATGTTGTCGGCCTGATCGACCAGGGTCGAGAAGACCAGCCCCAGCTCGTGCTGGCAGGAGGCGACCTCGTGGTGGTGCTTGTCGACCTTCATGCCGATGCGCTTCATGGTCGAGAGCATCTCGGAGCGGATGTCCTGGCCGCCATCGATCGGGGGCACCGGGAAATAGCCGCCCTTGACCCCGGGCCGGTGGCCGAGATTGCCGGCCTCATAGGCGGTGTCGCTGTTCCAGGCGCCGTCGGTCGCGTCCACCTCGAAGGCCACGCGGTTCATGCTGTTGGCGAAGCGCACATCGTCGAACAGGAAGAATTCCGCCTCGGGGCCCCAATAGCTGACGTCGCCGATGCCGGTCGCCTTCAGATAGGCCTCGGCCTTGCCGGCGGTGCCGCGGGGGCAGCGCTCATAGGCCTCGCCCGTGTCGGGTTCGACCACGTCGCAATGCAGGCACAGCGTCTTCTCGGCGAAGAAGGGGTCGAGATAGGCCGAGGCCGGGTCGGGCCGCAGCTTCATGTCGGACTGGTCGATCGACTTCCAGCCGGCGATCGACGAGCCGTCGAACATGAAGCCTTCCTCGACGAAATCCTCGTCGACCAGTTCGGCGCGGATCGTCACATGCTGCAGCTTGCCGCGCGGATCGGTGAAGCGCAGGTCGACATACTCGACCTCCTCGCTGCGCAGGGTTTCAAGCATCTCTTTGGTGTCGCTCATCTGTGGTCTGTCCCGTGTTCAGTTCCGTTGCCATGCCGCGGCGCGCGTCACAGCGCGTCGGCGCCCTCCTCGCCGGTGCGGATCCGGATGGCCTGTTCGACCGGCGTCACGAAGATCTTGCCGTCGCCGATCTTGCCGGTCCGCGCCGCCCCGATGATCGCCTCGATCGCCGCATCGAGCTGGGCGTCGTCGACGACCACCTCGATCTTCACCTTGGGCAGGAAGTCGACGACATATTCCGCGCCCCGGTAGAGTTCGGTATGCCCCTTCTGCCGGCCGAAGCCCTTCGCCTCCAGCACGCTCAGCCCCTGGATGCCGACCTCCTGAAGCGCCTCCTTCACCTCGTCGAGCTTGAACGGCTTGATGATGGCCTCGATCTTCTTCATCCGCTGCGCCCTCCTCTCCGATGCCGTCGTCGCGGCGCCGCGACGCCACGCCCCGCGCAAAGCATGTCGCGGCACGGGTTGCAAACGGATATGCTGCGCGCCGCCGTCGGGCGCGGCGGAATCCGGCCCGACTGCCGCGATGATCGGCAGATTGCCCATTTTCCGGGCAGGACGTGAAGAAGGGGGGCGGCCGGGGTGAGCTGTGCTTGGGTCGAGCTCATGAGCGCGGCGCGGATGCGTGCCATCGAACAGGCCGCGATCGGGGGCGGCCGGGTGACCGGGGCGGGGCTGATGGAGCAGGCCGGGCGCGGCGTGGTCGAGGCCGCCCGGGCCAGGTTCGGCCCGCTGTGGCGCGGGCGGTCGGCGGCGGTCCTGTGCGGGCCGGGGAACAATGGCGGCGACGGTTTCGTGATCGCCCGGCTGCTTGTGCGCGAGGGGGCGCGGGTGGAGCTGTTCGCGCTGGAGCCCCGCGGCGCGCGGCCGCCCGATGCCGCCGCCGCGCTGCGCCGCTGGCAGGAGGCGGGCGGGCGCATCCGCCCGCTGGGAGAGTCGGGGGCGGGCGGCCATGCCGTCGTGTTCGACGCGCTGTTCGGCATCGGGCTCGGCCGTCCGCTGGATGCCGATCTGGAAGCGCGCGTCAGGGCCAGCATCGGCGCGGCCGGTGCGCCGGTCTGGGTGGCGGTGGATGCCCCCTCGGGGCTGGACCTCGACAGCGGGCGGGTGCTGGACCGGGTCCTCCCCGCCAGCCTCACGGTGACCTTCCACCGACCCAAGATCGGGCATCACCTCGCCGACGGGCCGGCGGCCTGCGGCGCGCTGGCGGTGGCGCCGCTGGACCTGGACGATGAGACGGACGCTCCGCCGCCGGATGCGCCGCGCCTGGTCGGCCGGCCCGAGGGGCTGCGCAAGGCCGGCGGGCACAAGTATGACCACGGGCACGCCCTGATCCTGTCCGGGGGGC
>RFGB01000050.1 GCA_003697125.1 Alphaproteobacteria bacterium | reverse complement strand
CGGCTGCTCGGTTCTTCTCGTGCGCTGAAACGGCCGACCGCGGCCATCGGCTCCGAGGGGAGAGAAGTGCCAGGGAGCGTGACGAGAATCGGGCAAAAGGGTTGGTGGAGCCGAGGGGGATCGAACCCCTGACCTTCGCATTGCGAACGCGACGCTCTCCCAGCTGAGCTACGGCCCCGACGCGCGCTCACCTAGGGCTGCGGGCGGGGGGCTGTCAAGGGCGATCTTGCGGGTTGCGGCCCGTTGCGGCCCGTTGCGGCCCCGTTGCGGGTTGTGTCGGGACGCGGGGGGGCCTATCACTCGCCCCCGGGCCACGGGAGCACGCAGATGCTGACGATTCTCCAGATAGTTCTCCTGATCATCGACATCCTCTGGTTCATCGTGCTGGCCCATGTGATCATGAGCTGGCTGATCAACTTCCAGATCCTGAATCTGCGCCAGCCGCTGGTGCAGCAGATCTGGTACGGGCTCGAGCGGCTGCTGGAACCCGTCTACCGCCGCATCCGCTCGGTCCTGCCGCAGATGGGGGGGCTGGATCTGGCACCACTGGTGTTCCTGCTGATCCTGTTCGCCATCGAGATCGCGATCCGCAACAACGCGCCGGCCTTCCTCTGACCATGGCGCGGCGGCGCGCAGAGGACGGCCGCGCCCGCCCCGCGCACCGCCAGCCCTGGACCGTGGGGGCGGACGGGCTGACCGTGACCGTGCGGCTGACGCCCCGCGCCGGGCGCGATTCGCTGGACGGGGTGGCCGATGGCGCGCTGCGCATCCGCGTCGCCGCCCCGCCCGTGGACGGTGCCGCCAATGCGGCGCTGATCGCCTTTGTCGCGCGACTCGCGGGGCTGGCGCGGCGCGATGTCCGACTGACGGGCGGCGCCACTGGCCGGATCAAGCGGCTGCATCTGGCCACTGCCGAACCCGGCCGTGTGGCCGAGCGGCTTCAGGCGCTGTTCGCCTCTGCGGAACCGGGGGCGGGGCCGGGCTGAACGGGCCGGGCGCGCCGGCGGTCAGGCCCGACCGTTGCGTTCGGCCAGAAGGCGCAGGCGCAGGGCGTTGATGCGGATGAAGCCCTCGGCATCCTTCTGGTCATAGGCGCCGGCATCCTCCTCGAAGGTGACGTGGCGCTCGGAATACAGGCTGTGCGGGGACCGGCGGCCGACCACGCTGGCGAGGCCCTTGTAGAGCCGCACCCGCACCGTGCCGGTCACATGCTCCTGGCTGCGGTCGATGGCGGCCTGAAGCATCTCGCGCTCGGGGCTGAACCAGAAGCCGTTGTAGATGAGTTCGGCATAGCGCGGCATCAGCTCGTCCTTCAGATGGGCCGCGCCGCGGTCGAGCGTGATCGATTCGATGCCGCGATGGGCCTCGAGCAAGATGGTCCCGCCGGGAGTCTCGTAGATGCCGCGCGACTTCATGCCGACGAAGCGGTTCTCGACCAGGTCAAGCCGGCCGATGCCGTGGCGGCCGCCGATCTCGTTCAGCCGGGCGAGCAGCGCCGCGGGGGACAGACGCTCTCCGTCAAGGCTGACCGCATCGCCGCGCTCGAAGCCGATCTCGACATGCTCGGGCGTGTCGGGGGCCTCCTCGGGATGGACGGTGCGCTGATAGACATAGTCGGGCGCGGGCTGGGCGGGATCCTCCAGCACCTTGCCTTCCGAGGAGGTGTGCAGAAGGTTGGCGTCGACGCTGAAGGGGGCCTCGCCGCGCTTGTCGCGGGGCACGGGCACCTGATGGGCCTCGGCCCATTCGATCAGCCGGCTGCGCGAGGTCAGATCCCAGATCCGCCACGGGGCGACGACACGGATGCGCGGGTTCAGCGCATAGGCGGCCAGCTCGAAGCGCACCTGGTCGTTGCCCTTGCCGGTGGCGCCATGGGCGATGGCATCCGCCCCGGTCTCGGCCGCGATCGCGACCAGATGCTTGGCGATCAGCGGCCGCGCGATCGAGGTGCCGAGGAGATATTTCCCCTCGTAGAGCGCATTGGCCCGGAACATGGGGAAGACGAAGTCGCGGACGAATTCCTCGCGCAGGTCGCGGATGAAGATGTTGCGGTCGGGGATGCCCAGCAGCCGGGCGCGTTCGCGCGCGGGTTCCAGCTCCTCGCCCTGACCCAGATCGGCGGTGAAGGTCACCACCTCGCAGCCCAGCTCGACCTGCAGCCATTTCAGGATGATCGAGGTGTCGAGCCCCCCCGAATAGGCAAGCACGACCTTCTTCGGCGCGGGCATCGTCTTGGCGGACATCGGCGGACCCCCGGGGCGCGTTGCGGACCGCGCACGCTCTAGTGCCTTTGCCAGCCTCAGGCAAGGGGCTGGCCGCGGCGGCGCCGGGCCGCTAGCCTCGGCGCGCCGGGCAGTCGGACGCGGGGGGAGAGACAACCGATGCAGGGGCTTTCGGGGCGGGTGGCGTTCGTCACCGGGGCGGGTCGCGGGATCGGCGCGGCCGCGGCGCGGGCGCTGGCCGATGCTGGGGCGGCGGTGGTGCTGGCCGCCCGCGACGCGGCGGCGGTGGCCGCGGGGGCGG
>RFGB01000049.1 GCA_003697125.1 Alphaproteobacteria bacterium | reverse complement strand
GGGCTGCTGCTGGGGATGCTGGTGATCCGGCCGCAGGGGCTGTTCGGCCACCATGCCATCGGCAAGGGCAAGTTCTGATGAGCGGCTATCTCACCGGCGTGCTGGCGCTTCTGGCGATCAACGTGATCTTCGCCTATGGCATCTTCATCACCGCCGCGGCGGGGCAGCTGAACCTGGGCGGTGCGGGGTTTCAGGCGATCGGGGCCTATGGCTGCGCGCTGCTCGGGCTCGAGGCCGGGCTGCCGCCGGGGCCGGCGATCGCGCTGGCGGCGCTGCTGGGCGGGGCGGTGGGCTTCCTGATCTCGTTCCCGGTGCTGCGCACCCGGGGGGTCTACATGGTCCTGGCCACCTTCGCCTTTGCCGAGGTGGTGGCGGGCGTGATCCTGAACAGCGAACGCCTGGGCGGCTCGATGGGGCTGATCCTTCAGGACTATGTCGACATCGGCATCATCCTGCCGGTGGCCGGGGGCGTGGTGCTGTTCGCCTTCTACCTGATGTCGACGCGCGTCGGTCTGGCGATGCGGGCGATCCATGACGACGAGGCGGTGGCCGAGCTGATGGGGGTGCACACGCGCGCGGTGCAGGTGGGCTGCTTCGCGCTGGGCGGCGCGCTGGCGGCGCTGTCGGGGGCGCTCTATGCCCTCTATTACGGCTTCGTCGAAGCGCAGGTCTTCGGCCCGCTGCTGTCGATCTTCGTGCTGCTCTACGTCCTGATCGGCGGGACCCAGACGGCCTGGGGCCCGCTGGTGGGCGCGGCCTTCTTCACCCTCCTGCCCGAAGGGCTGCGCAGCCTCGCCGCCGCGCTGGGGGTGGAGCCGGAGCTGGGCCGCGCGATCGAGGAGAGCCGCTTCCTGATCTTCGGGGTGATCATCGTGGCGATGATGATCCTGCGCCCGCAGGGGATCGTGACCCGCGACCTTCTGGAGCGGATGCTGCCGCGCCGGCGCCGGGGGGCGGGGCATGGCTGAGCCGGTGCTGGCGCTTGGGGGGATCTGCAAGAGCTTCGGCGGGGTCGAGGTCCTGCGCGACGTCGCGCTGTCGGTCCCCCGGGGCGCGCGCCACGCCCTGATCGGGCCCAACGGGGCGGGCAAGACCACGCTGTTCAACGTCATCTCGGGCGTCATCGCCCCCGATGCCGGGCGGGTAATGCTGGACGGGCGCGACATCACCGCCGTCCCGGCACGCCGCCGCATCCGGCTGGGCATCGCCCGCAGCTTCCAGAACATCCGCCTGATGCCGCATCTGTCGGTGGTCGAGAACGTGATGCTGGGCCAGCACGCCCGCGCTTCGCTGGCCGGCCTGTTCGCGCCGGTGGGGCTGATGCCTCGGTCGCGGGCGCGCGAGGAGGCGATGGCGGTGCTGGAGGCCTTCGGGCTCGACCCCCATCCCGGGCAGGTGGTGTCGAACCTTCCCTATGGCGTGCGCAAGAAGATCGAGATCGTGCGCGCGCTGGCGGCGCGGCCGCGGGTGCTGATGCTGGACGAGCCCGCCGCGGGGCTGAACACCGCCGAGACCGCCGCGCTGCGCGACTTCCTGATGGGGGTGTCCGAGGCCGGGGTGACCCTGATCGTGGTCGAACATGACATGCCCTTCGTGCACAGCCTGTGCGGGCATGTGACGGTGATGAATTTCGGCCGGGTCATCTATGACGGGCCGGCCGCGGGGGTGCGCGAGGATCCGGCGGTGCTCGAGGCCTATCTCGGCCACGGGAGGGGCGGCGATGCTGCTTGAGGTCGAGGCGCTGGACCTGCGCTACGGCGCCACCCATGCGGTGCGGGGGGTCTCGCTGTCGGTGGCCGAGGGCGAGATCGTCGCCGTGCTGGGCGCCAATGGCGCGGGCAAGAGCTCGCTGATGCGCGCGATCGCGGGGGCGGCCGCCGCCTCGGGGCGGATCCGCCTGGCCGGCAGCGACATCTCCCGCATGCCCGCCGCGCGGCGCGTGCGCGCGGGCCTGGTCCTGGTGCCCGAGGGGCGCCAGATCTTCGTCAGCATGACGGTCGAGGAGAACCTGCTGGTCGGGGCCCATACCCGGCGCGACCGCGCGGTCGCGCGCGATCTCGCGGCGGTGCTGGAACGCTTTCCCAACCTCGCCGCCCGCCGCGGCCAGCCCGCCGCGGTGCTGTCGGGCGGCGAACAGCAGATGCTGGCCATCGGCCGGGCGCTGATGGCCCGCCCGCGGCTGATGATGCTCGACGAGCCCTCGCTCGGCCTCTCGCCCATCCTGGTCGCGCAGCTGTTCGACCTGATCGCGGCGCTGAACCGCCAGGGCATCGCGATCCTGCTGGTGGAGCAGAACACCCAGATGGCGCTGGAGACCGCGGCCCGCGGCTATGTGATGGAGCTGGGACGGATCCGCACCAGCGGCAGCGCGGCCGAGCTGGCCCGCGATCCCGCGCTGGCCGACGCCTATCTGGGCGCGGCCGCGCCATGACGACAACGACCGCCAACAGGGGAGGACCATCATGAAGAGACCCGCACGCATCGCCGCGGCACTGGCCGCGGCCGCCTGCCTCGCCGCGCCCGCACTGGCCGAGGGCACGCTGAAGCTGGGCTTCATCACCGTCACCTCGGGGCCGCTGAAGGGCCCCGGCGAACCCGCCATCGCCGCCGTCGAGCTGGCGGTGGAGGAGATCAACGCCCGCGGCGGGGTCAATGGCAGGCCGCTCGAGATCGTGATGTTCGACAGCGGTTCGGACCCGCGGCAGGCCGCGCTGGGCGCGCGCAAGCTGGCCCAGGACGACAGGGTGCTGGCCATCATCGGCCCGTTCTCCTCGGGCGAGGCCGCCGTCGCCTTCGGCATCGCCGAACGCGAGAAGCTGGTGATGATGTCGAACGCATCCTCGGCGCCGGGGCTGACCGACGGCAAGGAATGGGCTTGGCGGATCACCGAGGACGAGGGCAAGCAGTTCGCGCGCCTGCTGAAGACCCTGGTCGAAATGGACGTGCCGCGCAGCCTGGCCGAGATCGTCTATGTCGCCGATGAACGGGTGGCCAACATCGTCGGCACCGCCATCTATCCCGCGCTGCTGGAAAAGTTCGGCATTCCCCATGGCGAGCCGGTGGCGATCACCTACAAGAGCTTCGACCTCGCCCCCCAGATCGCCCCGATCGTATCGCGCAACCCGGATCTGGTCGCGGTGGCGGGGCTTCCCGAGAATGCGGCCAAGACCATCCGCGAACTGCGCCGGCACGGCTTCACCGGCATGGTGATCGGCAGCCAGATCTTCGCCGATCCGAACATCCTGGAGCTGTTCGGCCCCGAGGGTGAGGGCACCACCTTCGTCGCCGGCTTCCACAAGGACAGCTCGCCCGAGGCGCACGCATTCAACGAGGCCTTCATCGCCCGCAACGCGGCGCGCGGCATCCGCAAGCTGGGGGCGCATCACTCCGACGCCCAGACCTATGACGCGGTGCATCTGTTCGCCCAGGTGATGGCCGAACAGGGGATCACCGGCGACCCCGCGCGGCTGGCCGAGGAAAGGCTGGCGATCCGCGAGGGGCTGAAGACCGTCCGCTTCTCGGGCGTGCTGGGCCGCGACATCTGCTTCGTCGGCGGCGATGCGGAGCTGCCGGGCTATGTCATACAGATCCGCAACGGCGCATGGACGCTTCTGGCCAGCCATCCGGCCGATCCCTGCCCGCAGGGCTGACACCCCTGGCCCGGGCGCCCCGGACGGGGCGCCCCCTCAGCCGCGCCCCGATCCCGCCGCGCCGCGCCGGGCGGCCAGCAGGTGCCATCCGATCGCGCCAAGCCCCAGCGCCAGCGCCACCATCTCGGCCGCGCGCAGCCACGCAACCCCGCCATGGGGCAGGATGCACACCACCCCCAGCGCCAGCGCCCCGGCCCGCTCGGCCCAGGAAAGCCGCCGGCGGCCGAAGCCGACGATCGCCGCGGTGACCAGGGGCACGGCGACCAGCGCCACCACCGCAGCCAGCGCTACCTCGGCCGCGCTGCCGCGCATCAGAAGCCCCGGCTGGTGGACGAAGACGAAGGGCAGGATGAAGGCGATCCAGCCGAACCGCAGGCTCTGCATCGCCGTGGCCATGGGCGAGGCCCCCGCCACCGAGGCCGCGGCGAAGGCGGCCAGCGCCACCGGCGGGGTGATCATCGACATGAGCCCGAAATACAGCACGAAGAAATGCGCCTCGAGCTCGCCGATGCCGAGCCTGACCAGCGGCGGCGCGGCCAGGGTGGCAAGCAGCAGATAGACCCCGGTCGTGGGCAGGCCCATGCCCAGCAGGATCGACACCGCCGCCGTCAGCAGCAGCAGCCCCGTCAGCGACCCGCGCCCCAGATCGAGCAGCACGAAGGACAGCCCGAAGGAGAAGCCCGAGGTCGACATCAGCCCGATGATCATCCCCGCCACGGCACAGACCAGCAGGATCTGCGCCGAATCGCGCCCCGCCGCGGCGATGGCGCGCAGCACCTCCCGCCCGCCGATCCGCCGCGGCGCAAGCCCGCCGAGGCCCAGCGCCACCAGCACCGCCGAGGCCCAGACCACCGCCTTGCCCGCCGGCATGTTGAAGGCAAACAGCCCCACCAGCAGCATCGCCATCGGTCCCAGCACGATCGCCGAGCGCCGGCCGATCGCGGCCCAGGCAACCGCCGCCCCCGCATCGCCGGCCCCCAGCCGGTCGCGCGCGGCAAGCAGCCCGATCTGCAGATAGATCGCATAGTAGAACAGCAGCGCCGGGATCAGCGCCGCCAGGATGATCTCCTGATAGGGCAGGCGCAGGAACTCGGCCATCAGGAAGGCCGCCGCCCCCATCACCGGCGGCAGAAGCTGGCCACCGGTCGAGGCCACCGCCTCGATCGCCCCGGCCCGCTCGGCGCTGAACCCCGCCCGGCGCATCGCCGGGATCGTCACCACCCCCGTCGTCATCACGTTCGAGACCGCCGAGCCGGAGATCGAGCCCATGAAGCCCGAGGCGATCACCGCCATCTTGGCGGTGGCGCCGGGGCTGGTGCCGGCAATGCGGCGCGCGGCGTCGGTCAGCACCTCGGCCCCGCCGGTGCCGACCAGAAGCCGCCCGAACAGGATGAACAGCACCACCACGAAGGCCGCCACCTGCAGCGGCGCGCCCAGCGTTGCGGTGCTGTCGGTGCCGAGAAAGGCGAGGATCTCGTCCCACGGCACCGGCCGGCCCTGCAACCGCCCCGGCACATGGTCCGAGATCAGCGCATAGATTACCAGCCCGCCCAGGATCAGCGCCAGGCTGGGCCCCGCCACGCGCAGAAGCGCCGGCAGGATCACCACCGCCATCAGCGCGCCCAGCGCCAGCGATTCGCCGGGATGGAAGAAGGCGCCCTCGCTGAGCACCGGAAAGCGCAGGAAGACATGGCCCGCGATCCACAGCGCGCCCAGGGCGAGCAGCGGATCGATGACCCGCCCCGCCGCCGAGGGCCGCGGCGGGGCGCGCAGGAACACCGCCGCGGTGCCGAGGCCGAGCATCAGCCCCGCCACCTGTTCGGGATAGACGAGGAAGCCCAGCTCCTGCGGCAGGTCCAGCGCCCACAGGATCGCCAGCGCGGCCACCGCCAGGCCCAGCGCGGCCAGCGCCGCCTCGCGCAGCGCGCCCGCCCGCGTCCCGGACACGCCCCTTCGCCTCAGCGCAGCCCGTTGGCCCGGAAATAGGCCAGCGCGCCGGGATGATACTCCAGATCCAGCGGCTTGCCGATGCGGCTGGCGTCGAATTCGCGCCACAGCGGGCTGGAGGCCTTCAGCGCCGCCTCGCCGTGATGGATCGCCTTGACCACCTTGGCCACCACGTCATCGGGCACGTCCTTGTTGGCGAACAGCAGATAGTCAT
Source organism: Alphaproteobacteria bacterium (assembly GCA_003697125.1). Taxonomy (GTDB): domain Bacteria; phylum Pseudomonadota; class Alphaproteobacteria; order Rhodobacterales; family Rhodobacteraceae; genus J013. Next base: position 13,688 of record RFGB01000049.1, on the reverse strand, counting down.
AGGCGAACACCCGCGCGGGGGCATCCAGGCCGGGCAGCTCCGCGCTGGCGGGAATGTCGCGCAGATAGGCGCCGGGCAGGAACTCCGCCAGCTTCGCCTCCGAATCCGCCGGGAAGCTCAGGAACTGGATGTCGCCCAGCGTCGCCTCCAGCTCGAAGGTCGGCTGCGAACCGATGGTGGCGATCGACATCTCGGTCTGGCCCTGCTTCAGCGCATCATACATGCGCGGGAAATTGGCGATCGGCACCTCGATCACATCGCCATAGCCCAGACCGCCGGCGGCCAGTGCGGCGCGCACGATGTAATCGCCCAGGCTGTTGTCAGGAAAGCGCGGCACCTTGCGCCCGCGCAGATCGGCCAGGCTGCCGATGCCCGAAGCCTCGGTGACGACGATCCCGGCGGTGAAGGGGAACAGGGTGGCAACCACCCGCAGGTTCGGGTTCGGCTCGCTCGACATCCCCTTGCCATGCACCGCATACCACAGCTGCGGATAGTTCGCGACGCCGAACTCGATCCGCCCGGCATTGACCACCGGGATGTATTGCGAGGTGTTCGCCATCACCTGCGGGCGCATCTGGATCTCGCCCGCCTCCGAGACGACATTGGCGATCGCCGTGGCCAGCTGGGCGGTGGCGCCGCCCTTGGTGGTGCCCAGCGCCACGGTCTGCGCGGTCGCCGGCAGGGCCAGCACCGCCGCGGCGAACAGCCCGGCAAGTCCGACGGTCGGCATTCGGCTCATCTGCTTGTCCTCCCTGTCTGGGTATCGCGGTGGGATCGGGCGCCCGGTTGCGCCTGGCCCTTGTCGCGCCGGCGTGATCCTATAGGATGGAAACTTGTCCGGACAAGGGGATTTCAGATGGCTGGGGGCGAGCGACGTCTGGCTTTGCTGGGGGGATGCGGGGGAATCGGCCGGGCCCTGTGCGCGCGGGCGCTGGCCGAGGGCTGGAAGGTCACGGTGCTCGATCTGCCGGCATCGCTCGACCGGCACCCGCCGCCTGCGACGGTGGAGCGCGTGCCGATCGACCTGCGCGACCCGCCATCGGTGGCGGCGGCCTTCGCCGGGCTGGGGCCGCTTCAGGGCTTCGTGCATCTGTCGGGCTATACCACCCCGCTGCGCCGGCTCGAGGACACCTCGCTTGACGAATTCGACGAGGTGATGGCGGGCAATTTCCGCGGCGCCTATCTCGCCGCGCGCGCCGCGCTGCCGCTTCTGCGCGGCGGGGGCGGGGTGATGGTGATCATCGTCTCGGGGCTCGCCGCGCAGGTGCGGCCGGGCTATGGCCTCTACGGCGCCAACAAGGCGGCGATGGTCCATCTGACGCGCACGCTTGCGGTCGAGGCGGCGCCCGTGGTCCGGGTGAACGCGGTGGCCCCCTCGGCGGTGGATACGGCCTTCCTGCGGGGGGGCACCGGCCGTTCGGACGAGGATGCGCCCCCCGACGTCGACCTGGAGGCCTATGCCCGCGAGACGCCGCTTGGCCGCATGGCCAGGCCCGAGGATGTGGTTGGCCCGGTGATGTTCCTGCTTGGCCCCGACAGCGGCTTCATGACCGGGCAGGTCCTGTGGGTGAACGGCGGCAGGTTCATGCCATGACCGCCGCCGATCCGCATCCCGGCCTCGCCGGCCGGGTCTGCCTGATCACCGGCGCAAGCCGCGGGCTGGGGCGCGAGATGGCGCTGGCGCTGGCCGGCGCCGGGGCGCGGCTGGTGCTGACCGCCAGCCGGGGCAGCCCGGCGCTGGCCGGCACCGCCGCGGACTGCGCCGCGCAGGGGGCCGAGGTCCTGGCGATTCCCGCCGATGTCGCCGATCCGGACGCCTGCCAGGCGGCGGTGGCGGCATGTCTGGGGCGCTTCGGCCGCATCGAGGTCCTGGTGAACAATGCCGGGCTGGGGATGCGCCTGATCTCGGAGCGGTTCAACCGCGAGCCCACCCGGTTCTGGGAGGCCGATCCGGGGGCATGGGCGCGCATCGTCGCGACCAATGTCAACGGCCCTTTCCACATGGCCCGCGCCGCGGTGCCGCCGATGCTGGCGGCGGGATTCGGCAAGATCATCAACATCTCGACATCCGACATCACCATGGTGCGCCGCGGCTATACGCCCTATGGGCCGTCGAAGGCGTTCCTCGAGGCCGCATCCCGCGCCTGGGCCGAGGAGCTTTCCGGCACCGGGATCGACGTGAACGTGCTGCTGCCCGGGGGCGCGACCGATACCGAGCTGCTGCCGCCGGGGCCCGACCGGCGCGGGGCGGATGGCAATCTGCTGCCGCCCGCGGTGATGCGCGCGCCCATCCTGTGGCTGGCCTCCGACGCCGCCAATGGGCAGACGGGGGGGCGCTACATCGCCCGCCTGTGGGACGGGCCCGAGGCGGCCCGGGCCCGCCCGGCCGAACGCCCGGCGATCCTGTGATGCTGCGGCTGGAGGGGCTGACGGTGACTCCGCTCACCGACCTGCCGCGCTTCGACATCGCGCTGGGAACGCTGCTGCCCGGCGCGGACCCCGCCGCCCTCGCCGGGCTGGGCTGGCTCGGGCCGGATGCGCTGTCGGGCGGAATGGTGCATCTGGTGATCCGCTCATGGCTGATCAGGATGCCCGGGGTCAAGATTCTGGTGGATGCCTGCGTGGGCGCGGGCAAGGATCGCCCCCTGCGCCCGGAATGGCACCGCCGCGACGGCACCGCCTTCCTTGCCGCGCTGGCCGCCGAGGGCCTGGAACCCGATGACATCGACATCGTGTTCTGCACCCATCTGCATGCCGATCACGTCGGCTGGAACACCCGGCTGGAGGGCGGGCGATGGGTGCCCACCTTCCGCCGGGCGCGCCATCTGGTCGGCCGGCGGGAATACCTGCACTGGCAGGCGGCCGCGCGCGCCGACCCCGCCGCGGGCCATGGCAGCTTTGCCGACAGCGTCCTGCCGGTGATGGCGGCGGGGCTGATGGAGCTGGTCGGGCCCGGCTTCAGCCCGGCGCCGGGGCTGCGGCTGGACGCGGCGCCCGGGCACAGCCCGGGGCACATGGTCCTGCATGTCGACCATGGCGCGGGCGCGGTCCTGTGCGGCGACGTGCTGCACTCCCCCGTCCAGCTGGCCCGGCCCGACTGGTCCAGCGCCTTCTGCAGCGACCCCGCCCGGGCCCGTCGGACGCGACGGGCGCTGCTCGCCGCGGTGGCCGCGCGGGGCGGCCATCTCGTGCCGGCGCATTTCCCCGATCCCGGCTGGTGCCGCATCCGGGCGGACGGGGCCGGCTTCCGGCCGGTCTGACCGGGCGGCTCAGCCCCCGGATCCGCGCAGGGTCAGCCAGACATCGCGGACCACGAGCACGAGGCTGGCCAGCACCACGCCGATCAGGTCCGCGCGGGGGACGAAGGCGATCAGCACGCCGAGGAACGCGACCAGCGTCGCGAGGGCGAGGATTCCGAGGATGCGGTCAGCCATCTTGCGTCTCTCCTCCCGCGGCATGCCGCACCAGCCAGTTCGCGGTGCGCAACAGCCGCGCGTCATCCCAGCGCCGCGCCACCAGCTGGACGCCCATCGGCAGACCCTCCGCGGTCTCCAGCAGCGGCAGGGTGATGCAGGGCACCCCGCACAGCGTCCACAGCCCGTTGAAGATGCTGCTGCCCGTGCTGTCCAGCCCCTCGGGCGCGGGGCCGGGCGCGGCCGGGGTCAGGATGGCATCGAAGCGGTGGAAGATCTCCTCCAGCCCCGCGTTCAGCACCCTCGGCCAGTCCAGCGCGGCGATGTAGTCCCGCGCAGGGATGCGCTTTCCGGCCTCCAGCGCCGCGCGCAGCTCGTGCGACAGACGGTCCGCCCCGCGCCGTTCGTAATGGTGGAAGCATTTCGCCATCTCGGCGAAATTGATCCGTTCGCGCAGCGCGGCGGCCTCGTCGAAGGCGGGCGGCAGGCGCACCGTCTCGCATTGCTGCCCCAGAAACGCGACCAGCTCCTCGAAGGCCGCGCGCATCTCGGGCGCGGCCTGATCCCAGCCGGGCGGGGGCACGAAGGCCAAGAGCGGCGTGACCGGCGGCGGCGCGGAGGCGGTGTCGAGCAGGCGCGGCGCGGGGGCGGGCTGCGTGGCGGGATCGGCCGGATCATGGCCGAACAGGGCCTCGGCGATCAGCGCGGCATCGCCCACGCCGCGGGCGAAGACTCCGACGGTATCGAGGCTGGGCGACTGGGTCAGCACCCCGGTGCGGGGGATGGCGCCAAATGTCGGCTTGAAGCCCACCACCCCGCAGAACGAGGCGGGCCGGATCACCGAGCCGCCGGTCTGCGTGCCCAGCGCCAGCGGGGCCATGCCCGCGGCCACCGCCGCGGCCGAGCCCGAGGAGGATCCGCCCGGCGTGCGGCCGGGCGCGTTGGGGTTCCGGGTCGGCCCGGGATGCAGGAAGGCAAGCTCGGTCGTCACCGTCTTGCCCAGGATCACCGCCCCCGCGGCGCGCAGCCTGGCCACCACGAAGGCATCCTGCGCGGGCACGCGCCCCGCATCCAGCGGCGTGCCGTTCTCGGTCGGCATGCGGGCGGTGTCGATGATGTCCTTGACCGCCACCGGCAGTCCGTGCAGCGGACCGATGGGGCGGCCGCGCCGGCGCCATTCGTCCAGCGCGCGGGCCTGGGCACGGACATGGTCGGGGTCGATATGGGCGAAGGCGCGGATCTCCGGCTCGGCCGCGTCGATGCGGGCAAGGAAGGCCTCGGCCAGCTCGGCCGCCGACAGCGCGCCCGCGGCGATGCGCTCGCGCAGCGCCAGCGCCGACGCCCCGATCAGCCCCTCAGCGGCCATAGAACGCATCCGGCAGATGGAACACCAGGCCCGGGAAGATGTAGACCAGCGCCATGGCGATGAAGACCATGAACAGGAAGGGCATCACCCCGGCGAAGATCTGCGTGAGCCGCACCTCGGGCGGGGCGATTCCCTTCAGGTAATAGGCCGACATCGCCATCGGCGGGGTCAGGAAGCTGGTCTGCAGGTTCAGCGCGACCAGGATGCCGAAGAACAGCGGGTCGATACCGAATATCGGCAGCAGCGGCAGGAAGATCGGCACGAAGATGATGATGATCTCGGACCATTCCAGCGGCCAGCCCAGCAGGAAGATGATGATCTGCGCGGTGATCAGGAACTGCACCGGGGTGATGTCGAGGCCCTTGACGAAATCCGAGATCAGCGCCTCGCCGCCGAGATAGGAGAAGACCGAGGAGAAGGTGTAGGATCCGACGAACAGCCAGCAGACCATCGCCGAGGTGCGCACCGTCAGGTAGACCGACTCGCGCAGGCGCTGGAAGGTCAGCGCCCGATAGGCCAGAGCCAGCAGCATCCCCCCCAGCGCACCGATCGCGGCCGCCTCGGTCGGCGTGGCCAGGCCGAACAGGATCGAGCCCAGCACGGCGAGAATCAGCACCGCCAGCGGGAAGAACGAGGTGAGCAGCATCCAGACCAGCTGACCGGCCGGAACCGGCGGCACCTCCTCGGCGGTGGGACGTGGGGCCATCGCGGGCTGCAGGATCGACCGCCCCACGACATAGATCAGGTAGAGCCCGACAAGCACCAGCCCCGGCAGCAGCGCCCCGGCATACAGGCGCACGATCGACACGTTCGAGGCCGCGGCATAGACGATCAGCATGATCGAGGGCGGGATCAGGATGCCCAGCGTGCCGCCCGCGCAGATGATGCCGCTGGCAAAGCGCGGATCATAGCGCGCCTTCAGCATCGCCGGCAGCGCCAGAAGGCCCATCAGGGTGACCACCGCGCCGACGATGCCGGTGGCGGTGGCGAACAGCGCGCAGGTGACCAGCGCCGCCACGCCCATCGAGCCCGGCACCCGCCGCGAGGCGATGTTGAGCGTGGAGAACAGCCGGTCGACGATGTTGGCCCGCTCGACAATATAACCCATGAACAGGAACAGAGGCACCGCCGTCAGCACCTCGTTCGACATCACCGTGAAGGTCTGGTTGACGAACAGGCTGAATATCCGGTTGTTCAGGAAGCCGTCGATCCACAGCGCGGTGCTGTCCCACCAGTGCGCGTCATCGGGCAGACGGTTGAACGCGCGCCACATGCGCCCCGGATCGAAATAGGCATAGTACCCGAAGCCGATGCCCAGCGCCATCAGCGTGAAGGCGATCGGGAATCCTAGGAACACGCACAGGATGAAGATGCCGAGCATCAACAGGGCGACTTCGGGGTTTTCCACGCTCTGGCTCCGTTGTCTTGGCTTGCAGGTCGAGGGAGCGCCGCCTCAGGCGCCGGATTCGCGGCGCGCGCGAATCAGCGCCTCCTCGGTCTCCTGAACGTCGAGCTCGGGCTCGCGCCACTGGCCCTCGCGCAGGCACAGGATGCAGCGGCAGACCTGCGCCGCGCCCTGGATCAGCATCAGCAGCCCCGCGACCACCATCACCGTCTTGAACTGGAAGATCGGGATGCCGGCCGGGCTGTTCACGCTGACCTCGAGATAGCTCCAGGACTGGCGGGCATAGCGCCCGCCCGCGACGACCAGCGCCAGGATGCCGGGGAAGAAGAACAGGAAATACAGCACCAGGTCGACCGCCGCCTGCACCCGGGGCGGCCACAGGCGCCACAGGAAGTCGCCCCGCACATGCCCTGCGCGCGAAAGCGTGTAGGCCCCGCCCATCATGAACAATGTGCCGTAGAGGATGTAGGAGACATCGAGCGACCAAGGCGTGGGCGCATTCAGCACGTAGCGCACGAACACCTCGTAGCTGACCCCGAAGGTCATCAGCACGATCAGCCAGCCGAAGACCTTGCCGAACCACGCCGACAGGCGGTCGGCGAAGGTGATGAACCCGATCATCCCGCATTCCCCTGCCAAGGCACGCCCGGCGGCGGGTGCCGCCGGGCGCGACGATCAACGCACCGCCGCTGCGGGCCGGCCGGTCACAGCTTCAGCCGGCCGGGGAAGTAATGCTCATAGGCAAGCGCATAGTCCGGCGCGTTCATCAGCTCGTAGAAGGTCACCTGCTCGACCCAGGCGCGCTGGCTGTCCATCACCTTCTTCATGAAGGCGTCCGCCTCCAGCTCGGCGATCAGCTTGTCCCACGCCTTCAGCTGCGCGTCCAGGATCTCCTTGGGCGTGCGGTGCACGTTGACGCCGGCCTCGTTCTGCAGCCACTGCAGATCGGCGGAATAGCGCTTCATCGCCTTGGCGGTGTTGGCGGTCGAGACCGCCTCGACCCCGTATTTCAGGATCGCCTGCAGGTCCGGATCGAGATCGTCGAAGAAGTCCTTGTTGAAGAGGAACTCGAAGCTTTCGGACGCCTGATGGTAGGAGGACAGGTAGTAGTGCTTCGCGACATCCTGCGCGCCGAAATCCTTGTCCGAGGAGGGGTTGTTGAACTCGAAGGCATCGATCACGCCCCGCTCCATCGCCGGAACGATCTCGCCGCCGGGAAGCTGGGCCACCGACATGCCCATCGCCTGCATCAGATCGGCGGCGAGGCCCACGGTGCGATACTTCAGCCCCTGGATGTCGGCGACGCCCTTCACCTCTTTCTTGAACCAGCCGAAGGGCTGGGCGAACATCGGGAAGCCGAGGAAGCCGTAGACGTTCAGGCCGAGGATGTCCTGGGTCAGCTCGCGGTAGTATTCCGCGCCGCCGCCCTCGTAGAACCAGCTGAGCATGGTGGTCGCCGAGCCGCCCCAGACCGGCCCGGTGCCGAACAGCGAGGCCGCCTTGTGCTTGCCGTACCAGTAGACCGGCACCGAATGGGCGGCGTCGAGCACGCCGTCATTGCAGGCATCCATCACCTGGAAGGCGGCGACCACCGCGCCCGCCGGCAGCACGTCGACCTTCAGCCGCCCGCCCGACATCTCCTCGACCCGCCGACCGTAATCCTTGGCGAATTCGTCCCAGATGTTGGATGCGCCCCAGGAGGTCTGCATCTTCACCACGATGGGCGCCTGCGCCAGCACCGCCGGAGCGGCGAGAGCGCCGGAGGCCATGACGCCCCCCGCAAGCGCGCCCTTCTTGAGAAACGACCTGCGCGAGGTGACCACACCGCCGAGCGGATCCGAGCTCATGGACATCTTGTCCTCCCCATTCCCTTGCGTTGTTCTGGTCCGGCCGCAGGCTGCGGCGCGCCCAGTCCGGCCCATAATCCGGGACATTGCCACAAAGACAAGACATCTGTCGCGCAATTTCCGCCTTTCGGAAAATGCGTCCGGCCGTCAGCCCCGCGCCGCGGCCAGCGCCGACACGAAGCGGTCGGCGATCAGCGGCGCGGCGCCGACATGGGCCGCGGGGTCGAACAGCGCCGCCCAGTCAACCGGCGCCCCGGTCCGCTCGGCCAGCATCCGGGCCAGGTCGCGCCCCGAGGCGAGGGCTTCGGCGCAGGCGGCCTTGACCAGCGCCTGCGCCTCGGGCCGCGGCATGTGGGCGGCCAGCGCGAAGGTCGCCGCCTCGGCCAGCATCAGCCCGTTGGTGTCGGCGATCGACCGCATCATCCGGGCGGGATCGGCCTCGATGCTGCCGGCAAGCGCCAGAGCATGGCGCGTCGCCGCGCCGGCCGCCATGCAAAGCTGCGGCACCGCATGCCATTCCAGCGCCAGCGCGGTGCCGTCGCGTTCCTGTTCGTGCAGCATCGCCTCGTGCTGCAGCCCGACCAGCCGCGAGGCCAGCCGCGCCAGCGCCACCAGCGTCTCGGGCCCCACCGGGTTGGACTTGTGCGGCATGGTCGAGGATCCGCCCCCCTGCCCCGCCCGCACCTCGCGCAGCTCGGACTGGGCCGACAGCATCAGATCGCGCCCCATCTTGCCCAGCGCCCCGCACAGCATCGACAGCCAGCCGGCAAGCTCGGCCATCCCGTCGCGCGCGGCATGCCAGGGCAGGCCGGGGTCGCCCAGCCCCAGCTCGCGCGCCAGCGCCGCCACGACCTCGAGCCCCCGCTCACCCATCGCCGACAGCGTGCCCGAGGCCCCCGCCAGGCTGACCACCATGATGCGCGGGCGCATCTCGGCCAGCCGTTCACGCTGGCGCAGAAGCGGCGCGCCCCATACCGCGATGCGCGCGCCCAGGGTGGTGGGGGTGGCGATCTGGCCGCGGGTGCGCGCGGCCATCACCGTCATGCGGTGGGCGGCGGCCGCCTGGCCCAGCGCGGTCAGGATCGCGTCGATCCGCGCCTCGAGCATGGCGAGCGCGTCGCGCAGCCTGAGCACCAGCGCGGTGTCGATCACGTCCTGGCTGGTGGCGCCCCAGTGCAGCCAGCGCGCCCCCTCGGGTGGCAGCGCGGCGCGGAAGGCCGCGACCAGCGCCGGCGCCACGATGCCGTCGCGCGCGGTGCCGGCGGCCAGAGATTCAGGGTCCAGCGTGACGGTCTCGGCCGCGGCCGAGATCTCCTCCGCCGCCCGGGCGGGGATCATCCCCAGCCCGGCCTGGGCGCGGGCCAGCGCCGCCTCGAAGCGCAGCATGGCGCGGATCTCGGCCGCATCGGTGAACAGCGCGCCGATCTCGGGGTCGCCATGCAGGCCTGCGAGCATGGCGCTGTCGAAGGGAGAGACCGCCACCGCCGCCCCCGTCAGGCTGCGGGCATCGGCAGGTCGAGGATCTCCCGCGCCTCGCGCCAGCTGGCGACGGGGCGTTCGTATTTCTCGCACAGCTCCACCACCCGCCGCACCAGGGCGGCATTCGAGGGGGCGAGCGTGTCGCGGTCCAGGCGCACATTGTCCTCGAGCCCGGTCCGGGCATGGCCGCCCGCGGCCACGCTCCATTCATTGACCACGATCTGGCCCGCGCCGATTCCGGCCGCGCACCATTCCGCATCGGGGGCGAGGCGGCGGACGGTGCGGATGTAGAAGTCGAACACCTCGCGGTCGACCGGCATCGCGTTCTTCACCCCCATCACGAACTGGACATAGAGGCGGCCGGGGATGCGCCCGTCGCGGTTCATGGCCGCGGCCTGGAAGATGTGGCTGAGATCGAAGGCCTCGATCTCCGGCTTGATGCCATGGCGGCGCATCTCGCCGGCCAGCCAGTCGACCAGATCGGGGGGGTTCTCGTAGACGCGGGTGGGAAAGTTGTTGGATCCCACCGACAGCGAGGCCATGTCGGGGCGCAGATGCAGCATGCCGCCCCGTTCCCTGCCCGAGCCGGATCTTCCCCCGGTCGAGAACTGGATGATCATTCCCGGGCAGTGCTTGCGGATTCCCTCCTGCAGCCGGGCGAAGCGCTCGGGGTCGCTGGTGGGCGTGCCGTCATCCTTGCGCACATGGCAATGCACGATCGCCGCGCCGGCCTCGAAGGCCTCATGCGTGCTCTCGACCTGTTCCTCGACGGTGATCGGCACCGCCGGGTTGTTGGCCTTGGTCGGCACCGAGCCGGTGATGGCCACACAGATGATGCAGGGCTTTGTCGTCATGATCGGTCCCCTGTGCGCGGCCGGGCAGGGTCGGCCCCGGCCGGGCCGTCGTCAAGCCCCCGCGCGGATCCGGGGGCGGCATGTCAGCCCTGCCGCTCCATCTCGGCCAGGGTCTGCTTGATGATCTTGATCGCATGATTGGCCCTGGGCACCCCGGCATAGACGGCCACATGCAGCATCGCCTCGATGATCTCCTCGGGCGTGGCGCCGGTATTTGCGGTGGCGCGGACATGCATCGCGACCTCCTCGTGATTGCCCAGCGCGGCCAGGAGGGCCAGGGTGATCAGCGAGCGGTCGCGGCGCGACAGGCCCGGGCGCGACCAGACGCTGCCCCAGGCCCCCTCGGTGATGAAGGTCTGGAAGGGCTCGTCCAGCGGCGTCTTGGCGGCCTCGGCCCGGTCGACATGGGCATCGCCCAGCACGGCGCGGCGGGTGGCCATGCCGATCGCATAGCGGTCGGGGCGGTCAGACAATGCCGTTCTCCCGCAGGAAGTCGCCGATCAGGGCGCCCAGCGCCTCGGGCTGCTCGACACAGGGCAGATGCCCCGCCCCCTTGATGACATGGAACCGCGCCCCGGGGATCAGCGCGGCGGTCTCCTCGACCAGCGCGGGCGGGGTCGATCCGTCCTCCTCGCCCGCCACCACCAGCACCGGCAGCGACAGCTTCGGATCGCTGGCGCGGAAATCGGCATCGCGTATCGCATAGCAGCAGCCCAGATAGCCATCCTCGGGCGTGCGGCACAGCATGTGGCGCCAGCCCGCCAGTTCGTCCTGCCGGGTGGTGCGGAAGCTCTCGGTGAACCAGCGCGAGAGGATCTGCTCCTCGATCGCGGCGATGCCGCCGCGGTTGATCGCCTCGATCCGGTTGTCCCACAGATCGGCGCTGCCGATGCGCGCGGCGGTGTCGCACAGCACCATGGCGCGCAGAAGCTCGGGGCGGGCGGCGGCCAGCCCCTGCCCGATCAGCCCGCCGATCGACAGCCCGACGAAGACGCAGGGCGGCAGTTCGAGATGGGCGATCAGCGCCGCGGCATCCTCGACCAGCGTCTCCATGGCATAGGGCGCGGCGGGGCATTCGGTCAGCCCGTGCCCGCGCTTGTCATAGCGGATGATGCGCAGCCCCTCGGGCAGATGGGGCAGGAGGCGGTCCCAGACGCGGAAATCCGTGCCCAGCGAATTGGAGAACACCAGCGGAACGCCGTCCCGCGGACCGCTGTCCGCGTAATGGACCCGGATTCCGTTCACCTTGGCCATCTGCATCGGCAACTCCCCCTCAGCGTGCCGGACCGCGGGACCGGTCCGCCGCCACCCCCCCGGGCGGCCGGGCGGCGGCCAGATTGCGCGCCCGCCCCGGCGAGGTCAAGGCGCCAGGCCGCGCCCCGCGGCGCCGCGGCCCGGGGCAAGGCGGCGGCCGGGGCAAGGCGCTCACATCCGGCTCGTCCCGTGCTATTACGGCGCGCAGAGATCCGGCAGCCGGATGATCGGGAGGGTGCGCGATGGCGGAACGGGGTGATGCGGCGCAGTCAGGCCAGGCGGGCCCGGGACAGGTGCGCGCGATCGCCCGCGCGCTGGCGGTGCTGCGGGCGCTGGCCGCCTCGAACGGGGGGCTGACCCTGTCGGAGACCGCCGAAGAGACCGGGCTTGCACCCTCCACCGCGCACCGGATCCTGACCACGCTCGAAAGCGAACGCTTCGTGCGCTATGACAGCACGCTGGGCCTGTGGCAGGTCGGGGTGGCCGCCTTCTCGGTCGGCGGGGCCTTCGCGCGCAACCGCGAGGTGGTCTCGCTCGCCCGGCCCTTCCTGCGCCGGCTGTCGGAGCTGAGCGGCGAGACCGCCAACATCTATGTCGAGAGCGGCGGCGAGGTGGTCTGCATGGCCCAGATGGAAAGCCGCCATACCATGCGCGCGATCACCCAGGTCGGGGGCCGGGTCAGGATGCACTGGTCGGCCGCCGGCAAGGTCCTGCTGGCGACGATGGAGGATGCCGAGATCCGCCGGATCCTCGACCGCCAGGGAATGCCGCGGGCGACCCCGCGCACCATCACCTCGCCCGAGGCGATGATGCGCGAGATCGCCGCGATCCGCCGCAGCGGCTTCGCCCGCGACGACGAGGAATATGCCGAGGGGCTGCGCTGCATCGCCGCCCCGGTGTTCGACGAGAACGGCCGCGCCGTCGCGGCGGTGTCGGTCTCGGGGCCCACCCAGCGCATCACCCGCGAGCGGATCCCCGCGCTGGAATCGAGCCTGGGCGAGCTGGCGGCGATGATCACCCGCGAATATGGCGGCACAGCCCCCAGGGGGTGGCAACAACGGTCTGGACGAGACCCGGCGGCTTTGCTATAGCGCCGCTGTCCTGGCCGATCCGGCGTAGCTCAGTGGTAGAGCATCGGACTGTTAATCCGCTGGTCGCTGGTTCGAATCCAGCCGCCGGAGCCAGGCGGGACAGACCGCAAAGACCCTCCCCGCATCGTTCCGGCAAAGACGGCTGTCGCCGCGGCGCGCGGCGCCGGCCAGTCGCAGGATCGGCCGGACGCGCCCGGCCGGCGTCACGACGGTGCGGCGCGCCGCGAGGCGCGGGCGAACGGACGGCGGCACGGCAGCCGGCACATGCGGTTCGGCGCGGAACGCTCCGGACCGCAGGCCACCGCCCCCTGGGGGCCATGGTGCGGGATGTCGGGGCATCAGCCGAACCTCGATGCGGGCCACCGCCCCCTGGGGGCCATCCATCCATGGTTCGGCGACCATGAAGGGCGTCCAGGTCGCAAGCGACGACGCGACCCGGCTGGCCCGCCTCGAGATTCCGCCCGACGAGCGCAAGGCGACCACGACCGCCATCCTGCCATCCTTGCTGCGCCGGCCCCGAAGCCATGGCATCGGCCTCCGGCGGACATGGCCGACAACCGGGGCGCGGTCCGCGCGCGCCGTTTCCGCAAGGCGATGCATTGGCGCTGCTCTGGCCCACTGCCTGCCCCGCGCCCGCGGCGGCGATGCCGCGCGCGGGCCCGTCCCCGGCCCCGGCCCGGTCGCGGCCATCGGCAGCCCCTCCAGCCAGACGGGGGCGGAACCGGGTGCGCCGACCGGGGCAGGCCCGGCAACGCCTTCGCGAGAGGCAAGGCGGGAGGGCGGACCGTCGGAGGTCGCCGGTCCGGCGCATCACGGATCGCCTGCGGCTTCATGCCGGCCGGGCGCGGCCAGGACTTCCTGGCCTGCGGCCGGAATCCGGGCCGCCGGGGTGGTCTAGGTCATACACTCATAAATCGCTAGCGTTTTTTGAGGAATGCTGATTCACTTCTGGGAAAGAGGAGAGCAGCATGTCTCAACG
>RFGB01000048.1 GCA_003697125.1 Alphaproteobacteria bacterium | reverse complement strand
GCCTCGCTGAGCCCCAGCCCCTGCAGCACCCGGGCGAGGATGCCGCGTGCCTCGGCATCCTCGGGCCGGTCGGCCAGCACTAGGCGGTCGCCGGCGGGCAGGGGGCGGGCGGCGGGAAGCGGCTTCGGCGGCTGGCCCTCGAGCAGGCGCTGCATCGTCTCGCGGAAGATCTCGGCGGGCAGTCCGCCGCCGGTGACGCCGGCAAGCGGGCGGTTGTCGTCATAGCCCATCCAGACCCCGACGACGTAATCGGCCGAGAATCCGATGAACCAGGCGTCGCGGGCGGCCGAGGTGGTGCCGGTCTTGCCGGCGATCTCGTGGCCGGGCAGTCGGGCGCGTCGCCCGGTGCCGGTCTCGACCACCGCGCGAAGCATGCCCACCAGCCGGGCGGCATTGTCGGGCGACATCGCCGGCTCGGCCTCGATCCGGTCGGTCCCCAGCAGCGGCTCGGCCTCGCCGCGCAGCCGGATCTGGCGCACGCCCCAGGGGGAGACGCGGCGACCGCCGTTCAGGAAGCTGGCATAGACGGCGGTCATCTCGATCAGCGGCGCCTCGGTGGTGCCCAGCGCGATCGCCGGACCCGGGGCGAAGTCGCCGCTCATCCCCAGCCGGCGGGCCATCGCCACCACGCGGTCGCGCCCGATGCGCTCCTGCACGCGCACGGCGGCGGTGTTCACCGAACGGGCGAGCGCCTCGGTGAGGGTGATCGGCCCCAGGTAGCTGTCGGTGTAGTTCTGCGGCCGCCAGACCCCCGAGCCCGGCACGCGGATGGCCAGGGGGGCGTCCTCGACGATGTCTCCGGGCGACAGGCCGGCCTCCAGCGCCGCGGCATAGATCACCGGCTTGAACACCGATCCGGTCTGGCGCAGCGCCATGGTGGCGCGGTTGAACTGGCCGGCCTGGGGGGTGATGTCGCGCCCGCCGACCATCGCCCTGACCGCGCCGTCGGGCGACATCACCACGATGGCGGCCTGCGCCTCGGACCCCTCGCGCACCCGGGTGGCGAAGACCTGGGCCAGCGCCTCCTCGGCCGCGCGCTGGATGCGCGGATCGAAGGTGGTCAGGATCTCGACATCCTCGGTCGTGGCGCGGGTCAGGTATTCCGGCCCGGCCGACATGACCCAGTCGGCGAAATAGCCGCCGGCGCGGGCGGCGGCCTCGGCCGACAGCCGCGCCGGATTGGCCAGCGCCTCGCGCGCCTCGGCCTCGCTCAGGAAGCCCTGCGCGCGCATCAGCCCGATGATGATTTCCGCCCGGCCCTGCGCCGCGGCCAGATCGGCGGTGGGCGCATAGCGCGAGGGCGCCTTGAGAAGCCCCGCCAGCATCGCCGCCTCGGCCGGGGTGACGTCGCGCGCGCTCTTGCCGAAATAGCGTTGCGCGGCTGCCTCGAAGCCATAGGTTCCCGCGCCCAGATAGACGCGGTTGAGATAGATCGAGAGGATCTCGTCCTTGCTGTACTTGAGCTCCATCGCCAGCGCGAGGGGGATTTCCCGCAGCTTGCGCATGAGCGAGCGCTCATTGCCCAGGAACACCACCTTGGCCGCCTGCTGGGTCAGGGTCGAGCCGCCCTGCACCGTGCGCCCGGCGCGGATGTTGACCGCCAGCGCGCGGGCGATGCCCAGCGGATCGATGCCGAAATGGCTGTAGAAGCGGCGATCCTCGGTGGCGATCACCGCATTCTTCAGATGCGGCGAGACATCCGCGGCGGTCAGCGGTCCGCCGAACTGCTGGCCGCGCCATGCGAAGACGCGCCCGTCGGCATCGCGCAGCGTGACCGAGCCGCGCTCGCGCCCGTCGAGCAGCGCCGCCGCCGGCGGCAGCGTGGCATAGGAATGCCAGGTGGCAATGCCCAGGATCAGGGCAAGCACCGCCACCATGCGTGTTCCCAGCCGCCATGCCAGCCGCATCAGCATCCCGATCGCGCGGGCGATGAGCCGCCCGGGCAGCCCGCCCCGCCGGGCGGCCGGGCCGGGGCGACGGCGGGCGCCGTCCCCCCCTGCCGGGGCCGCGATGGGGGGCGCGCCGATGGCGGGCTCCCGTCTGGTCCTGCGCCGCATGCGTCCTGCTCGATCCTGCCGCCGGCCTTCCTGCCGGTCTCGGTCAAGCATAGGCCGAAACCGGCGCGATGTTGAGCCCTGCCTTGCCGCAGGGGGCGGTTTCCGCCCCGCCGGCCGGGCGCGGCGCGATGATCATTGCGCAGGCAGTTTCGGATGCGCTGCACAACAATCAGGCAAAGATCGTTCGCGCCCGGTCCTGCCATGGCGAAAATACCTGTTGAAACAATGCAGTATGCCCTGCCCGGATTCTGGCACGCGGCTTGCAGTTTCCCTGGTGGCGCGGCGAATGCGCCGCAGATGCGGAACAAGGGAAGGAGTATCCATGACGACGGTGCTGGCAGACGAGAGAGCCCCGGGCGATGGGGAGGCCCGCGCGGCGGCGCGCGGGCGGCGGGGCGGCGGCATGACCGCCCGGGCCGGGACGCTGGCGGCAGGGGTTGCCCTGCCGGCCGTCTGTGCGCTGCCCGCGGCGGCGCAGGAGCTTGCGGCCGCGACCCCCGCGGCCAATCCGCCCGCCGCCGGGGAGATCGGGTTCATCCTGACCAGCTTCATGTTCCTGGTCTGCGGCTTCCTGGTGATGTGGATGGCCGCGGGCTTCGCGATGCTGGAGGCGGGGCTGGTGCGTTCGAAGAACGTGGCGATGCAATGCATGAAGAACATCGCGCTGTTCTCGATCGCCGCGATCGCCTATTACCTGATCGGCTACAACCTGATGTATCCCGGCGCGCCCGAGAACGGCGTCTATCCGGATTCCTGGCTGGTCGCGGGCTGGATCGGCAACATTGCCAGCGCGGTGCTGGAGCCGGTCGGGCTGGCGGGTGCCGAGCCCGATCTGAGCTATGCCGCGGTGGGCGCGGATTTCTTCTTCCAGCTGATGTTCTGCGCCACCGCCGCCTCGATCGTGTCGGGGGCGCTGGCCGAGCGCATCAAGCTGTGGCCGTTCCTGCTGTTCACCCTGGTCCTGACCGCGCTGATCTACCCGATCCAGGCCAGCTGGAAATGGGGCGGCGGCTTCCTGGCCGAGGAATTCGGCTTCCTGGACTTCGCCGGCTCGACCGTGGTGCATTCCACCGGCGGCTGGGCGGCGCTGGCCGGGGCGCTGATCCTGGGCCCGCGGCTTGGCAGGTATGCCCGCGACGGCCGCGTGAATCCGATGCCGGGATCGAACCTGACGCTGGCGACGCTGGGCACCTTCATCCTGTGGCTGGGCTGGTTCGGCTTCAACGGCGGCTCGCAGCTCTACATGAACAGCGCCGGCAATGTCGCCGACATCAGCCGCATCTTCGCCAACACCAATGCCGCCGCGGCCGGCGGCGTCGTCGTCGCAATGGCCCTGACGCAGCTGGTCTATGGCAAGGTGGACCTGACCATGGCGCTGAACGGGGCGCTGGCGGGGCTGGTCTCGATCACCGCCGAGCCGCTCTACCCCTCGCTGGGCGGGGCGGTGCTGATCGGGGGCGTGGGCGGCGCGATCGTGGTGTTCGCGGTGCCGCTGCTCGACCGGCTGCGGATCGACGACGTGGTGGGCGCGATTCCGGTGCACCTGTTCGCCGGCATCTGGGGAACGGTCGCGGTGGTGCTGAGCAATCCCGAGGCGACGCTGTGGGGGCAGATCGCGCCGATCGCCATCGTCGGCCTGTTCGTCTTCGGGGTCAGTCTGGCGATCTGGGGCATCCTGCGCGCCAGCATCGGCATCCGGGTGAGCGAGGAGGAGGAAGTCTCGGGCCTCGACATGGGCGAGCTGGGCATGGAGGCCTATCCCGAATTCGTCCGCAGCTCCTGACCGGGGCGGCGGCCGGCCCGCCCCGGGGCGCGCCTGCGCAGGCGGATGCCCCCGCCCCGGGGCGCGGCGGGCCTTCATTTCCGCCCGCCATCGCGGTAGAAGCGAGCGCGGGAGGGGCTCATGCGACGCTGCATCATCCATACGGGGCTGCACAAGACCGGGTCCTCCTCGCTGCAGAACTTCCTGCACCTGAATTCGCGGCGGCTGCTGCGGGCGGGGATCCTCTATCCCCAGGCCGGCCGCCATCTTGGCCGAAAGCCCGCCACCCAGCACCAGTTCCTGGTCCGTTCCGCCACCCGCGATCCCTCGAACCTGCATGGCGACCGCCCGCGGCTGGAACTGGAATCCGAGATCGCCGCCACCGCGCATGAGACGCTGATCGTCTCGGCCGAATACATCAGCTTCCAGATGTTCGGCGCGGGGAACTTCGCCTTTCCCGACTATCTGGCATCGCTGGGCTATCGCGTCGTGCTGGTCACCTATGTCCGGCCGCAGGCCGAGATGGTGGTCTCCAAATACACCCAGCGGGTGAAGAACATGCGCTCGGGCGAAAGCTTCGCGGCCTTCGCCGATGCGGTGCTGGGCAGCCGCATGCACCGCTATCTGGCGATGCGCGAGGCGCTGGCCCGCCGCGGCCTCGAGGGGGTCTTCCTGCCCTACAATGCCGCGCTGCGGCGCGAGGGGATCGAGCTGAACTTCCTGCGCGCGGCGCTGGAGCTGGAGGGCCGCCTTGATGCCGACGGACGCGCGCGTCTGGTCGAAGAGCTGTCCCGGCGGGTTCCGCCGCGGCGCAACGAGAGCACGGGCACCATCGAGCTGGCCCTGTGCCGGGCCATCGCCCGCGAGATCAATGCCGACGGCGCCCTGCCGCAGGCCCAGACGCAGGTGCTCTACAATGTCGTCAGCTCGGTCCTGAAGCGAAGCTGGAGCTATCGCGACCAGAAATACAGCATGCTGACCGCCGATCTGATCGATCGCGCCGAGGCGCTGCATGGCGCGGACAACCGCCGCTTCGCCCTGGCCGAATGGGGCCGTGGCTGGGAGGAGGTCTTCGGCCGTCCCGAACCCGCGCCGGCCAACGACCTGGAGGTCGCCCCCGCGC
This sequence comes from Alphaproteobacteria bacterium, assembly GCA_003697125.1. GTDB lineage: Bacteria > Pseudomonadota > Alphaproteobacteria > Rhodobacterales > Rhodobacteraceae > J013. The sequence goes on along the minus strand of RFGB01000048.1, from coordinate 5,913 downwards.
CCGCGCTGCTGCGCAGCTTCGAACGTCTGCTGCCCCGGGTGCGGCGTCAGGTGCTCAAGCGGCTTGCCCAGCGGCGCGCGGACATCGACGCGCCGCGCGCGGCGGAATAGCCCCCTGGCCCGGCAGCACCCCATGGCAACGGTCTTCGTCACCGGCAGCGCGGGCTTCATCGGGTTTCACCTCTGCCGCGCCCTTCTGGCCGAGGGATTCCGCGTCGCCGGCTATGACGGCATGACGCCCTATTACGACGTGGGGCTGAAACGGGCGCGTTGCGCGATCCTGTCGGCGAACCCCGCCTTCACCCAGACCGAGGCGATGCTGGAAGACGCCGCCGCGCTGGGCGCGGCGGTGCGCGCCGCGGCGCCGCGGGTGATCGTGCATCTCGCCGCCCAGGCCGGCGTGCGCCACAGCCTCGAGGCGCCGCGCGCCTTCGTCGAGGCCAATGTCACCGGATCGTTCAACCTGCTGGAGGCCGCGCGCACCGTCGCGCCCGCCCATCTCCTGATCGCCTCGACCTCCTCGGCCTATGGCGCCTCGGACCGGATGCCGTTTCGCGAGATCGACCCCGCCGAGCATCCGCTGACCGTCTATGCCGCCACCAAGCGGGCGGTGGAGCTGCTCTCGCACGCATGGGCGCATCTGCACGGGCTGCCGACAACCCTGTTCCGCTTCTTCACCGTCTACGGGTCGTGGGGGCGGCCCGACATGGCGCCGATGAAGTTCCTGCGCGCCGCGCTGGCGGGCGAGCCGATCTCGGTGCACAATCACGGGCGGATGCGGCGCGACTTCACCCATGTCAGCGACATCGTCAGCGCCATCCGCCTGCTGATCGACCGCCCGCCCCCGCCACCGGGGCACCGGCCCGCGCCGGTCCCGGGCGACACCCTGTCGCCGGTGGCGCCCTGGCGGCTGGTCAATATCGGCAATGGCAGCCCGGTCGAGCTGGGCGCCTTCATCGACCAGCTGGAAGCCGCCCTGGGCCGGCCGATCGCCCGCCGCATGGTGGCGATGCAGCCGGGCGAGATGACCGCCACCTGGGCCGACACCGGCCTGCTGCGGGCACTGACCGGATTCACCCCGGCCACGCCGCTGGCCGAGGGGGTGGCCGAGCTGGTCGCCTGGTATCGCGACCATTACGGCGACGCGCCGCGCGGATCGTCTTGAAGCCGTCGCCGATCCGCCCGATAAGGGGTTGCAACCCGGACAGCGAAAGGTTGCCGCCATGACCGTTCCCGGCTGGCCCGAACTCGCCCCCCGGCTGATCGACGTCGCCGCAGGCCGCGCCCCGGCCGACATGGTCATCCGCCAGGGCGCGTGGGTGAACGTGCACAGCCGCGAGGTGATCCCCGCCACCGACATCGCCATCGCCGGCGGCCGCTTCGCCTATTGCGGCCCCGACGCCCGGGCGATGATCGGGCCCGATACCCGGGTGATCGATGCGGGTGGGCGCTTCATGGTCCCCGGGCTGTGCGACGGGCACTGCCATGTGGAATCGGGCATGCTGACCGTCACCCGCTTCGCCCAGGCGGTGGTTCCCCATGGCACCACCAGCCTGTTCATCGACCCCCACGAGGTGGCCAATGTGCTGGGCCTGCCCGGCGTGCGGCTGATGCATGACGAGGCGCTGGCCCAGCCGGTCAATGTCTTCGTGCAGATGCCGTCCTGCGCGCCATCCGCGCCGGGGCTGGAGACGACGGGCCACGAGATCACGCCCGCCGATGTGGCCGAGGCGATGACCTGGCCCGGGATCATCGGCCTGGGTGAGATGATGAACTTTCCCGGCGTGATCGCCGGTGACGCGAAGATGCTGGCCGAGATCGCCGCGACCCAGCGCGCCGGCAGGACGGTGGGCGGGCATTACGCCTCGCCCGATCTCGCGGGCCTTGCCGCCTATGCCGCCGGGGGGCCGGCAGACGATCACGAGGGCACGCGCGAGATCGACGCCATCGCCCGGGTGCGGCTGGGCATGCGCGCGATGCTGCGGCTGGGCAGCGCCTGGCACGACGTGGCCGCGCAGATCACCGCGGTGACCGAGAAGGGCCTGGACCCGCGCGGCTTCATCCTGTGCACCGATGACTGCCATTCCGGCACGCTGGTCCATGACGGGCACATGAACCGGGTCGTGCGGCACGCCATCGAATGCGGCTGCGATCCGCTGGTCGCGATCCAGATGGCCACGATCAACACCGCCACCCATTTCGGCCTGGAACGCGAGCTGGGCGCGATCGCGCCGGGGCGGCGCGCCGACCTGATCCTGACGTCGGACCTGCGCAGCCTGCCGGTGGAGCTGGTGATCGCCCGCGGCCGGATTCTTGCGCGCGAGGGCCGGCTGGTCGAGCCCTGGGAGGGGCCCGCCTGGCCCGCCGGCACCCGGGCCACCGTGCGGCTGGGCCGGCCGGTCACCGCGGAGGATTTCCGCATCCCCGCCCCCCCGGGGGCTTCCGAGGTCACCGCCCGGGTGATCGGCGTGGTCGAGAACCAGGCCCCGACCCGCGCCCTGACCGCCCGTCTTGGCGTCGCGGACGGCCGGCTCAGGGTCGAGCCGCCCCTCGCGACCGCGGCGGTGGTCGAACGCCACCGCGCATCGGGCCGCATCGCGCTGGGGCTGGTGCAGGGCTTCGGCTATGACCGGCCCTGCGCGGTCGCCTCGACCATCGCCCATGACTGCCACCACATCATCGTGGTCGGCACCGATCCCGCCGAGATGGCCCGCGCCGTCAACCGCCTTGCCGAAACCGGGGGCGGCGTCACCGTCTGGCGCGAGGGCGCCGAGCGGGCGCTGGTGCGGCTGCCGATCGCGGGGCTGATGTCGGACGCGCCGGCGGCCGAGGTGGCGCGGGACGCCGAGGCGATGGTGCGCGCCATGGCCGAATGCGGCTGCCGGATGAACAATGCCTTCATGCAGCATTCGCTGATGGCGCTGGCGGTGATTCCCGAGCTGAGGCTGACCGATCTCGGCCTGGTCGACGTCACGCGCTTCACCCCGACCGACCTGATCCTTGCCGAGGCCTGATGCCCGACAGCGCCACCTCCCGCCTGATCACCCCGCCGCCCGCGCCCGAGCGCGCCTTCACCGATCCCGCCGCCGCGGTCGCCGCGCTGCAAGAGGTCTATGCCGCGGCCACCGGCTTCCTGCGCCGGGAATTCGCCGCGATCATGGACGGCGCGCCGGTGCGCGGGCGCGTGCGCGCCTTCTATCCCGAGATCGTGCTGCGCACCGACACCTATGCCCGGGTCGACAGCCGCCTCGCCTATGGCCATGTCTCCGAACCGGGGGTCTATGCCACCACCGTCACCCGGCCGGACCTGTTCGCCAACTATCTGACCCAGCAGATCGGCCTGCTGATCGAGAATCACGGCGTGCCGGTGACGATCCGCGGCTCGGCGACGCCGATCCCGCTGCATTTCGCGCTGGCAGAGGGGATGAGCGTCGATGGCCCGATCGAGGAGCGCATCGGCCGCCCGCTGCGCGACGTCTTCGACGTGCCGGACCTGAACCTGACCGACGACCGGATCGTGAACGGCACGCTGCAGCGCAGCCCCGGCGTGCCGCGCCCGCTGGCGCCCTTCACCGCGCAGAGGATCGACTATTCGCTTGCGCGGCTGGCGCATTACACGGCGACGGATCCCGAGCATTTCCAGAATTTCGTGCTGTTCACCAATTACCAGTTCTACGTCGACGAATTCGTCGCCTTTGCCCGCGATGCCGTCGCCCGCCCCGACAGCGGCTATCTGGCGCTGGTGGAGCCGGGCAATGTCGTGACCACCGCCGCGGGCAGCCGCGGTGCGCCGCCCGGGCGGATGCCGCAGATGCCGGCCTATCACCTGACCCGGGAGCGGGGCAGCGGCATCACCCTGATCAACATCGGCGTGGGGCCGTCCAACGCGAAGACGATCACCGATCACGTCGCGGTGCTGCGCCCCCATGTCTGGCTGATGGTGGGCCATTGCGCGGGGCTGCGGCATTCCCAGTCGCTGGGCGATTACGTGCTGGCCCATGCCTATCTGCGCGAGGACCATGTGCTGGATGACGACCTTCCGGCCTGGGTGCCGATTCCGGCGCTGGCCGAGGTGCAGGTCGCGCTGGAGACGGCGGTGGCCGAGGTGACGGGGCTTGCGGGTTACGAGCTGAAGCGGATCATGCGCACGGGCACCGTGGCGACGATCGACGACCGCAACTGGGAGCTGCGCGACCAGACCGGGCCGGTCTACCGGCTCTCGCTCAGCCGCGCCATCGGGCTGGACATGGAATCGGGGACCATCGCGGCCAACGGGTTCCGGTTCCGCGTGCCCTACGGGACGCTCCTGTGCATCTCGGACAAGCCGCTGCATGGCGAGCTGAAGCTGCCCGGGATGGCCTCGGCCTTCTACAAGCGGCAGGTGGCGCAGCATCTGCGCATCGGCATCCGGGCGATGGAGCTTCTGCGCGAGATGCCCGAGGAGCGGCTGCATTCGCGCAAGCTGCGCAGCTTCGAGGAGACGGCGTTCCTGTAGCGCGCCGCGCCGCCCCCCGCCCCGTCGCCGCGGGCGCCCGGGCCCGCCGGCGGGGCAGCCCGCCCCGGGGCGGCGCTGCGCGGCCGGGCGTCAGGCGTTGCGGTCGGCGAAGCGCCCGCCCGTCCGGGCGATTTCGGCCAGAAGGGGGCTGACCTGCCAGCTGCCCGGGCTTTCCGCGGCCACCCGCTCCATGGTCGCCAGCACCGCCTGCGGCCCGACATGGTCGGCATGGTGCATCGGCCCGCCGCGCCAGCGGGGGAAGCCGTAGCCCAGCATCTCGACGACATCGATGTCGAGGGGGCGTTCGGCCACCCCCTCGGCCAGGATCGCCGCGCCCTCATTGGCCATGACGGCAAGGATGCGCTCGGTGATCTCCTCGGGGGTGAAGCTGCGCCGCGCGATGCCGAGCCGGGCGGATTCCGCCTCGATCATCGCCCTGATCTCGGGGTCGGGGACCGGCTTGCCGGCGCTGTGGTCATACCAGCCGCGGCCGTTGCGCTGGCCCTCGCGCCCGGACTCGAACACGAGGTCGGGCAGGCGCGAATAGCGGATCTTCGGATCGCGGGTGGCGGCCAGCCGCCGCCGCCTGGCATAGCCGATCTGATGGCCGGCCATGTCCACCATCTCGAAATACCCCATCGGCCAGCCGAAGCCGCGCATGGCGGCGTCCACCTCCCAGGGCAGGGCGCCATCCTCGATCAGATAGGTGCACAGCCGGCCATAGGCCGAGAGGATGCGGTTGCCGATGAAGCCGTCGCAGATGCCGCACAGCACCCCCACCTTGCCCATGCTGCGGGCCAGCGCGAAGCCGGTGGCCAGCGTCTCGGGCGTGGTCTGCGGGGTGCGCACCACCTCGACCAGCCGCATGATGTGGGCGGGCGAGAAGAAGTGCAGCCCCATGATCCGCCCGGGGTTGCGGATGCCGCGGGTGAATTCCCTCGGGTCGATGTAGGATGTGTTGGAGGCGAGGATGGCCTCGGGCCCCATGGCCTCGTCGAGGCGGCGGAACACCTCGGCCTTGACCTCGACCTCCTCGAACACCGCCTCGATCGCCAGTTCCGCCCCGGCGGTGGCGTCATAATCGGCGGTGGCGGTCAGGCGGGCCTTGCGCGCGGCGGCTTCCTCGGGCGAGGCGAGCCCCCGCTTCACCGCGCCGTCGATCAGCCCGCCGATGCGGTCCCGCGCCATTCCGGCGGCGGCGGCGTCACGTTCGACGAGCGTCACCGCCAGTCCCGCGGCCAGTGCCGAGGCGGCGATCCCGCAGCCCATCAGCCCGCCGCCCACCACCGCGATCCGGCTCAGCGGCCGCGGCGTGGCGCCCGCGATCGCCCGGGGCCGCGCCACCGCGCGTTCGGCGAAGAAGACGTGGCGCAGCGCCTGCGCCTGCGGCGAATCGAACAGGGGCAGGATGATCTCGCG
>RFGB01000047.1 GCA_003697125.1 Alphaproteobacteria bacterium | reverse complement strand
CCGGGCGATCGCGGGGCCGCCATGGTGCCGGGGATGTCGGCCGGAAACGGGGTCGTTCTGACCCGAAGCACCGCCCGCGGGCGGGCATGAACCGGTTCAACGCAACGAACGCCCCCTTCTCGCGCAGGAGTGTTGACATCGCGTTTCCGCACGGCGTGTAAGAACACCATGACCCCGACCCCCGCACAATCCGGGCATCCGGCCGCGCCGGCGGCGATCCCGGCGGTCGCGCAGGATCCGCGCGCGGCGGATTTCGTGCAGGCGCCATGGCCGTTCTACGACCGCGCGCGGGCGATGGGGCCGCTGGTGATCTGGCGCGACTACGGCCTTGCCTGCGCCTTCAGCCATGCGCTGGTCGGCGCGCTGCTGCGCGACAGGCGTCTGGGCCGCGAGCCGCCCGGCGGCCATCCCGCGCCGCCCGCGCATCTGGCCGCCTTCCACGCGGTGGAATCGCGCTCGATGCTGGAACGCGAACCCCCCGTGCACAGCCGCCTGCGCGGGCTGGTCAACCGGGCCTTCACCTCGCGCCGCATCCAGGGCATGGCGGAACCCATCGCCGATCTGTCCCGTCGGCTGATCGAGGATTTCTCGGGCGACAGCGTCGATCTGCTGCCCGCCTGGGCCGAGCGCATCCCGGTGATCGTCATCTGCCGCCTGATGGGTGTGCCCGAGGAGATGGCCGACCAGCTGCTCGCCTGGTCCCACGACATGGTGGCGATGTATCAGGCCCGGCGCGACCGCGCGGTCGAGGACCGCGCCGAGGCCGCCGCGGCCGCCTTCTCGGACTGGGCGCGGCGCTATGTCGATGCGCGCCGCAGCCGCCCGGCGGAGGATCTCGTCTCGGCCCTGATCGCCGCCGAGAGCGATGGCGAGCGCCTGCCCACCGAGGAGCTGATCGCGACGCTGATCTTGCTGCTGAATGCGGGGCACGAGGCGACCGTGAACGCGCTGGGCAACGGGGTGAAGACGCTGCTGGAATGGGGCGCCGCCACCGGCCGGCCGCCCGCGCAGCTGCTGACCCCGGCGCGGCGGGCGGCCACGGTCGAGGAGATCCTGCGCTTCGAGCCCCCGCTGCACCTGTTCACCCGCTTCGTGCGCGAGGAGGTGGAGATCGCCGGCAGGCGCTTCGCGCCGGGCGACCGCATCGGCCTGCTTCTGGGCGCGGCCGGGCGCGATCCGGCGGCCTATCCCGATCCGCACCGCTTCGATCCCGACCGGACCGGGCCGGGCCATCACGCCTTCGGGGCGGGCATCCATTTCTGCGTCGGCGCGCCGCTGGCGCGGCTCGAGATGCAGATCGCGCTCGCCGATCTGTTCACCCGGCTTCCGGGGCTGCGGATGGCCGAACCGCCCCGCTGGGCCGACCGCTACCACTTCCGCGCCCTCGCCGCGCTCAGGGTCACCGCCTGAACACCGCCCGCCCGCCGCCCCTTCCGTCGCGCCGCCGCAAGGGTTAAGTCCTCGGCCAGTCAGGCGAAGGATCCCCGGCCATGAGCGAACGCGACCCCCTCGTGATCTTCACCCCCTCGGGGCGGCGGGGCCGCGTGCCGGCGGGAACCAGCGTGCTGGAGGCCGCGCGCCGGCTGGGCGTCGATCTCGATTCGGTGTGCGGCGGGCGCGGCATCTGCAGCCGCTGCCAGATCACCCCGGCCTTCGGCAGCTTTCCCAAGCACGGGCTGACCGTGGCGCCCGATGCGCTGAGCCCCTGGAACGAGGTCGAGGAGCGCTATCGCGCCAGGCGGGGCCTGCCGCAGGGGCGGCGGCTGGGCTGTCAGGCGCGCATCCTGGCCGATGCGGTGATCGACGTGCCGCCGGAATCGCAGCTGCACCGGCAGGTGGTGCGCAAGCGCGCCGAGGCGCGCGAGATCGTGCTGGATCCGGTGATCCGCCTGCATTTCGTCGAGGTGGCCGAGCCCGACCTGCACCACCCCTCGGGCGACATGGAACGCCTGGCCGAGGCGCTGGCCGCGCAGTGGGGCCTGCCGCGCCCGCGCGTGCCGCTGCGCGTGCTGCAGCGGCTTCAGGCGGCGCTGCGCCGGGGCGAATGGAAGCTGACCTGCGCGGTGCGCCGCACCGGTCCCGGCGACGGCGCCGAGATCGTCGAGATCTGGCCCGGCTTTCACGAAGGCCCGCTGTGCGGCGTGGCGGTGGATGTGGGCTCGACCACCATCGCGGGGCATCTGTGCGACCTGGTCACCGGCGAGGTGCGCGCCTCCTCGGGCATGATGAACCCCCAGATCCGCTTCGGCGAGGATCTGATGAGCCGGGTCAGCTATGCGATGCAGAACCCGGGGGGCGCGGCCGAGATGACCGCGGCGGTGCGCGGCGCGCTGGACGGGCTGATCGGGGCGCTGGCGGCAGAGGCGGGTGTCGACCGTTCCGCGATCCTGGAGCTGGTGGCGGTGGGAAACCCGGTGATGCATCACCTGCTTCTGGGCATCGATCCGGTCGAGCTGGGCTGGGCGCCCTTCGCGCTGGCCACCGCGGGGCCGCTCGACCTGCCGGCGGTCGAGATCGGGCTCGACCTGCATCCCGGCGCCAGGCTGCACATGCTGCCCTGCATCGCCGGCCATGTCGGCGCCGATGCCGCGGCGGTGGTGCTGTCCGAGGCGCCCGACCGATCCGAGGATCTGGTGCTGATCGTCGATGTCGGCACCAATGCCGAGATCATCCTCGGCAACCGCCAGCGGATCCTGGCCTGCTCCTCGCCCACCGGGCCGGCATTCGAGGGGGCGCAGATCTCGGCCGGCCAGCGCGCCGCGCCCGGCGCGATCGAACGGGTCGAGATCGACCCGCAGACCCGCGAGCCGCGCTTCCGCGTCATCGGCTGCGATCTGTGGTCCGACGCGCCCGGCTTTGCCGAGGCCACCGCCCGCACCGGGATCACCGGCATCTGCGGATCGGGCATCATCGAGGCGATCGCCGAGATGCGCATGGCCGGAATCGTCGATGCATCGGGCCTGATCGGATCTGCCGAGCAGACCGGCACCGCCCGCTGCATCCCCGACGGGCGCACCCATGCCTATGTGCTGCATGACGGCCGCCCGGCCGGCGGCCCGCTGATCGCCATCACCAATGCCGATGTCCGCGCCATCCAGATGGCCAAGGCCGCGCTCTATGCCGGCGCGCGCCTGCTGATGGACCGCATGGGCGTCGATCGCGTCGACCGGATCGTGCTGGCCGGCGCCTTCGGCGCGCATATCAGCCCGCGCCACGCGCTGGTGCTGGGCATGATCCCCGACTGTCCGGTGGAGAAGGTGACCAGCGCCGGCAACGCCGCAGGCACCGGGGCGCGCATCGCGCTGCTGAACGCCGCCGCGCGGGCCGAGATCGCCCGCGTCGTGCGCCGCATCGAGAAGGTGGAGACCGCGGTCGAGCCCCGATTCCAGGAACATTTCGTCGCCGCCACCGCCCTGCCCCATGCCAGCGACCCGTTCCCCTCGCTGGCCGCGATCGCCCGGCTGCCCGACATCGCCTTCAATGCCGGCGAGGGCGGCGACCGCCCCCGGCGCCGGCGCCGGGCCTGAACGGCGGCATCGATGAACCTGACCTTCCTCGAGACCTTCATCTGGG
>RFGB01000046.1 GCA_003697125.1 Alphaproteobacteria bacterium | reverse complement strand
TACAACACCGAGCGCCCGCATCTGGGCTACCGAAACCAGGGCAGACGGCCCATCGAAACCGTCATGTCATTCGTCAGTCAAGAAGGTTAAGAGAACAGCCCGTGCATCCTCGCCCACCTCGTTAACGGACACCCGCCGCACCTTTGCCACTTCGCGAACCCAGTCTTTCCATGTCCTTTCCGGCAGGTCTGGCAACAGTTCCGCCCGCGCTTTCGCCACCGATTGATTGCGATATTCGGCCATGAAATTGATGGCGCCGACCAGCAGCGTTCTGGCGGTTCGTGCCTCCGCCTTCCATTCCGAGCCCTTTTGAGTGCCCAGCCCCAGCAAGTCCATATGCGGGCCTTTGCCCCTTTTCGCCCCGGCCCAGCATGATGTTGTCCGCCACAGCGGGGAACGCCGCTGGCAAAAATCCGTGTGGCAGGATTGTGCCGGGCAAGGCAGCGACGCGCCGCGACAGGGCGGTGAGCACCGGTTGCGGCCAATTGCACCGGCACAACGTTCCCGGCGCCCCCTGCCGGCGTCTCCCCGGCGCAGGCGGCGGCCCACGCATCCATCATCGGCCTGCGGCGGTCGTGGGCGGATCCTCGCCTGTAGGCCCGGTCGACCGCACTCAGTTGGCGCGCCAACTGTTCTTCGATCAGTTCACGGGGAAAGTCTGTCTGTTCGGTCGCCCAATCCTTGAAGGTGGACCGCAGGCCCTGCGGGGTGAAGGTATTTCAGCCTTCCATCCGGCGCATCAGCATCAGCGCGGCCATGCTCTCGCGCGGCTTGCCGCAGCATCTCGGGCGTTCTTCGCGGTCAGGCGCGACCCCCGTTCAGGTTCCGTCGCCAAGGATCCGCGTGCCGTCGGGCTCGTATCCGGTCACGCCGGGCTCCCACCACCAGATGGGGTTGGCCCTGAAACTGTCCCGCTCGTCCAGCCGCTCCAGCAGTGCCGCGATGCGGGGGAACCTGTCGAGCCCTGGCTCGATGCCCAGTGGGCGCGCCGATCTGCCCTTCGAGCCAGCCCAGGATGTGGTCGAGCCTTTCGGCCGATCGCGCCAGGTGGTCGTTGTCGGTCACGCCGACGCCCGTCCGGGTCATCTGCGAGATTGTCGTCGCCACGGTGCCGAAGGTCTGGGTGGTGGAAAAGACCAGCCTGTCGCGCCGGGGCTCTTCCGGCCGAAAGGCGTGCCGCGCCAGCGGCGGCGGCGCAGCCGGCCTCTCGGGATAGGTGGCCAGCAGGTATTCGCAGATGGTCCCGCTTTCCCGGAGCGTGACTGCGCCATCCCGCAGAACCGGCACCTGAAGACTGGGTGCCGAGGCCGGATCCTTGGCCCCGGGTGCCGAAAGCGCCTCGTTGCGCGCGCAGTCGAGCCCCAGTTCGTCGAGCAGGATCCGCACGGCCCGCGCGAAGGGGGAGCCGGATGTGTAGAGCAGGCTGCGTATCGTGTCACCCGCCGCCGAAGGGCCCGCCGGGGCGTGGCCCGTCAGTGGCTGCCGATGACATGGCAGGTCTCGTAAATGGTCGCGTCTTGCGGCGTGCCGTCATTCGTCATGGCATGTTCGACAAAGGTGGGCAGGCCGGGCGGGATGACCGTGTCGGCACGCGCTACACCAAGGAAGATGTGCTTGGGCGTCTCGGGCTCGATCGGGAACCAGCAGGGGTCGTCGAAGGTGCCGGCATAGATGCCGATGGCGCCGGGGAAACGCTGGAAGCTCAGCCACAGGCGGGTGCCGCAGTCGCCGCAGAAATGGAGATGAACCGTCTTGCCCGACCCGGCCGAGACCTGGTCGTGGACCTTCGGCGTCCCGGTCAGGACCTCCAGCGCCGCCTCGTCGAAGATCGGTTCGACCATGTAGGCCGAGCCGGTCGCCTTCTGGCAGAAGCGGCAATGGCAGACCGTGACCCGGGCTGGCGGTGCCGTCACCCGATAACGGATGCTGCCGCAAAGGCAGCCGCCTTCCTGTTTCGTCGTGGCGTCCTCCCTTGCCGGCCAGACCGTTCCGTCTGAGATTTCTCCCGCTCGCGTTCTTGCTGTCAATTCCGCGGCGTCAGCGGCGCTGCAACAAGTCCTACCGCCCTCGAGCGCTCGCCAGCGCGATGCCGTGGGCCTTGTCCCGCGCCGTGACCGCCCCGGCCTCGAGGTCGTGCCAGAGGGTCAGCGCGCCGCCTCGACATTGTCCGAGAAGCGGACCGGGAGCGCCCGCGCCTCGGGCGCAAGCCGCAGGGCGCGCGGCTCGAGTTCCCGCATCTCCTGGTTCATCGGCGCCAGCCGCCGCCCGCAAAGGGTGGCGTGCCCGCCACCGGCGCGGCCGGTTCCGGTCCGAGGGCGTCGGGATCGGCGTCCACCGCCGCGCGCTTCTCGCCCTTGCCCTTCTTGGCCTCGGCAAGGATGCGGTCGCGCTCGCCCTTCCAGAGCGCGAGACGGTTCTGCCATCGGGCGATTTCCGCCCGCCGGGCGCGTGCCCGTTCCCGCTCACGGGCGCGCAGGGCCGCGCGGGCCGTGCCCCGGACCGGATCCGCCATGCCGCGCCTTCGCGCCTCCTCCGCCGGGCCTCGAGGTCAGCCTTGCGCCGCCGGGGCTGACAGACAGGGCAAGGCGCGAGCGCCACGACCGCGGGCATCGCGCGCTCCTTCGCTCTGCGGCGGCTGTTCGAGGCGATCCGGGTTGGGAACTAGGGATCAACAACCTGCGAAGTCGGCACTCCGCGCCGGATTGCTGCCTGCCTGAGGCGGGGCCACGTCGCGTCTGAGATCGGCGTGACCACGTAGCCGTGATCAACGTCGCCCAGCATTGCCGAATGGGCGGTGGGGCCCGCTCGCCAGAAAAGACCGATCAGCGCGCAGAGGGCGGCATCAAGCCTGTCCTGATCGGACTTCCGGGGTTGGGCGATGTTCCGCATCCGATGCGCCCATTCGGCAAGGCCCGGCACATTGAACCGCTCGGCTGAACGCTCGACGACGCGCGCCACCGCCTGCCAGTCTTCCAAGCGGAATTTCTTCCGGTTCTGCGGATTGTACTTCGGAGCGCCGAGCCGCTGAGCAAAGGCGTCGTCAAGC
>RFGB01000006.1 GCA_003697125.1 Alphaproteobacteria bacterium | reverse complement strand
TCCGGCGATGTCGTGCTGATCGACGATCACGCGGTCAGCCGCTTCCTCGCCCGCAGCTTCCTCGGCCGGGCGGGATTCCCGGTGCGCGAACATGACCGCGCCGAGGCGGCGCTGGCCGATCTTGCCGTGCACCCCGCCGCGCTGGTCGTGACCGACCTGCAGATGCCGGGCATGGACGGGCTGGCCTTCATCCGCCGGCTGCGGGCGATGGGCGGGCCGGCGGGACGGGTGCCGCTGATCGTGCTGTCCGCCGGGGCCACGTCCCGATCCGCCCGGGCGGCGCTGGCGGCGGGGGCGGATCTGGTTCTGGACAAGCCCGTGGACGCCGAGGCCCTGATCGAGGCGGCGCGCCGGCTGGTGCGGCGCCCGGCCGGCTGATAGGAGACGGGCGGGAGACCGGCGAACGGGGGGCATGATGCGACTGACCGATTTCGATGTGCTCAGCTTCGACTGCTACGGGACGCTGATCGACTGGGAGAGCGGCATGCTGGCCGGGCTGCGCCCGCTGATCGAACGGCTGGACAGCCCGCCCGATCCCGAGACCGTGCTGCAGACCCATGCGCGGCTGGAGAGCGCGCAGCAGGCATGGACCCCGGCGATGCCCTACAGCGCGCTGCTTGCGGTGGTCTACCGGCGCATCGCCGAGGAATGGGGCCTGTCGGTCACCCCCGAGGAATGCGCCCGCTACGGGGCCTCGGTCGCCGACTGGCCCGCCTTCCCCGATTCCGCCGCGGCGCTGGCCCGGCTCGCGCAGCGCTTCCGCCTCGTCATCCTGTCCAATGTCGATCAGGTCAGCTTCGCGGCCAGCAACGCCCGGCTGGGGGTGCGCTTCGACGCGATCTTCACTGCCGAGGATATCGGTTCCTACAAGCCGTCGGACCGCAACTTCGAATACATGCTGCAGCATCTCGGCTGGCGGGGCATCGGGCGCGGGCGCATCCTGCATGTCGCCGAGAGCCTGTTCCACGACCATGTGCCGGCCACCCGCCACGGTCTGGCGCGCTGCTGGATCCATCGCCGCCACGACCGCGAGGGGTTCGGCGCCACCATGGATCCCGGCGAGCGGCCCGAGGTGGATTTCCGCTTCACCTCGCTGGCGGCGCTTGCCGACGCCTGCGACGCCGAGGCGGCGGGCTGACCGGCGTTCAGCGCACCAGGATCGCCCGGAAGTCGTTGACATTGGTGCCGGTCGGGCCGGGCGCGAACAGCGCGCCGATCGCCTCCAGCGCCGCGGCCGAGTCAGGCGCATCATCAGGCCCGGCCCGTCGATTCCCGCCGCCCGCATCCGCGCCGCGCTGTCGCCGCAGACGATGGCGCCGGCATGGGGGCCGCTGCCGTCGATGCCGTCGGTGTCGGCCGCCAGCGCCCAGATCTCCGGCAGGCCGTCGATGGCCAGCGCCAGCGCCAGCTGGAATTCGCTGTTGCGCCCGCCCCTGCCGGCGGGCGCACCGCCCAGGGTGACGGTCGTCTCGCCCCCCGACAGCAGCACCACCGGCCGGCGGAAGGGCCGGTCGCGCAGCGCCACCTCGCGCGCGATGGCGGCATGCATGCGGGCGACCTCGCGCGCCTCGCCCTCGACCGAATCCGAGAGGATCGCCGCGCCGACCCCCTCCGCCTCGGCGGCCCGCGCCGCCGCCTCCAGCGACAGCCGCGCCGAGGCAATCACCGCCACGCCGTCGCGGGCGAAGTCGGGGTCGTCGGGACGGGGCGCATCATCGGGCGTGTCGCGCAGATGGCGCGCCACCGCCTCGGGCAGGGCGATGCCCCAGTCGCGCGCCATGCGCAGCGCGTCGGCCCGGCTGCGGGCATCGGGGATGGTGGGGCCCGAGGCGACCTCGGCCGGATCATCCCCCGGCACGTCCGAGATCACCAGGCTGACCACCCGCGCGGGATGGGCGGCGCGCGCCAGCCGCCCGCCCTTGATGCGGCTGGCCTGCTTGCGGATGGCGTTCATCACCCCGATCGGCGCGCCCGAGGCGAGCAGCGCGCGGTTCAGTGCCGCCTCGTCGTCCAGGGTCAGCCCCGCGGGCGGGGCGGGCAGCAGCGCCGAGCCCCCGCCGCTGATCAGCGCCACCACCAGGTCATCCGGGCCGAGGCCCGCCACCGCGGCGAACAGCGCCTCGGCCGCGGCAAGGCCGGCCGCGTCGGGCACCGGGTGGGCGGCCTCGATCACCCGGATCCGCCGGCAGGGCACGCCATGGCCATAGCGGGTGACCACCACACCCGAGAGCGGCCCCTCCCACAGCGCCTCGAAGGCCCGGGCCATCTGTGCCGCGGCCTTGCCCGCGCCCACCACCACGGTGCGCCCGCGCGGCGGTGCGGGCAGATGCCGCGCCAGCGCCGCCTGCGGATCGGCCGCGGCGACCGCGGCGTCGAACAGACGGACCAGGAACGCCCGCGGGTCGTCGATCATCCTGAACCCTCCCAAGCTTCGGCCGCCGCGCCGGGGCGCGGCGTCCGGGCCAGCTTGCGCGGGGCGGCGAAGTGGTGCAAGGGACGCGGCGGCGGGCCGCCCGGCCCCGCCGCGCAGGGAGCCGCAGAGATGATCGCCGACCGCCCCGGCCTGATGGATGCCGTCCGCAGCCGCTTCGCCCATGTCGATGCCTGCCCCTTCGCGGGGCCGCGGATCTATTTCGAGAATGCCGGCGGCGCGCTGCATCTGAAATCGGTGATCGAGACCTCGGCCGCCTTCGCCGGCTATCCCGACAATCAGGGCCGGGACAACCCCGCCTCGGCGGCGATGATGGCCGCCATCGATCGCGGGCGATCCGACATGGCGCTGTTCCTGAACGCGCCCGGGGGGCGCGTCTTCGTGGGCGAGAGCGGCACCGAGGTGCTGTTCCGCCTGGTGCGCACCGCGGCGCTGGGCGCCCCGCGGGGGGGCGTGATGCTGGGCTCGACGCTGGAGCATCCGGCGCTGTCGAGCGCCATGGCGCGCTGGGCCGAAGTGACCGGGCGGCCGCATCTGATGGTGCCCCACGACGATGCCACCGGCACGGTCACCGCGGCCGACTACCGCGCCCGGCTGAGCCCGGATGTGCGCGTGGCCAGCATCATCCACGCCTCGCCGGTCACCGGCCGGGTGGTGGACCTGGCCGCGATCGCCGCCGAGATCCGCCGCGTGGCCCCGGGGGCGCTGATCATCGTCGACGGGATCCAGCATGCCAGCCACGGGGCGGTGGACCTCTCGGCCATCGACATCGACGGCTATGCCCTGTCGCCCTACAAGATGTTCTCGCGCCACGGCTACGGGGTGGGCTGGGCCTCGGACCGGCTGACCGCCTGCACGCGCGACCAGCTGATCGGCGCCCCGGCGGGTGGGTGGGAGCTGGGCACCCGCGACGCGGGCAGCTATGCCACCTTCTCGGACGTGGTCGACTATCTGGACTGGCTGGGCAGCCAGTTCACCACCGAAGACGGCCGCCGGGCGCGCATCGCGGCGGCGGGGCGGGCGATCGCGGCGCATGAGCGCGAACTCCTGCGCGCGATGCTGGAGGGGGTCGGCAACCTGCCCGGGCTGGGCCGGATCGCCGGGTTGCGACTGATCGGCGGGGCGGGGCTGGAGGGGCGCGAGGGCGTGGTCTCCTTCGCCATGGCGGGCAGGCAGTCCGCCGAGGTGGTGGCCTTCCTGGGCGCCCGCGGCATCCGGGTGCATCAGCGCAAGGCCGATCACTACAGCGGCAATGTGCTGCGTCCCCTGGGCCTGGCCGACTGCGTGCGCGTCTCGGTCTGCCACTACAACACGCTGGGCGAGGTCGCCGAGCTTCTGGCCGCGATGCGCGATCTCGCCGACGGGGCCTGATCCCCCTCGGCCCGGGCTTTCCTCGCCGCCCCGCCCGCGATAGAAGCAGGACGCGCCGCGGCCCCGTAGCTCAACTGGACAGAGCACCGGACTTCTAATCCGATGGTTGCAGGTTCGAGTCCTGCCGGGGTCGCCACCCGGAC
This sequence comes from Alphaproteobacteria bacterium, assembly GCA_003697125.1. Taxonomy (GTDB): domain Bacteria; phylum Pseudomonadota; class Alphaproteobacteria; order Rhodobacterales; family Rhodobacteraceae; genus J013. Next base: position 179 of record RFGB01000006.1, on the reverse strand, counting down.
CCGCGCCGCCCCCGGCGGCGACGCCGGGCGGGCATGCCGGGGCGACGTGGCTGGTGCCCGGGGTCGGACTTGAACCGACACGCCTCGCGGCGGCGGATTTTGAATCCGCTGCGTCTACCATTTCGCCACCCGGGCAGGCGCGGGCAGCATAGGGAGGGGGCGGCCGGGGGTCAATCGGG
>RFGB01000045.1 GCA_003697125.1 Alphaproteobacteria bacterium | reverse complement strand
CGCCACCACCTCGCCCACCCGGGCCAGAAGCCGAACGACGGTGCCGGCCCACGGGGCGGGAATCTCCACCACCGCCTTGTCGGTCTCCAGCGAGACCAGCGGCTGATCGGCCACCACCCGGTCGCCGGGGGAGACATGCCATGCCACCACCTCGGCCTCGGTCAGCCCCTCGCCCAGATCGGGCAGGTCGAAGCGGGTCAGCGCCATTGCATCACCTCGCGCGCCGCGGCGATGACGTCATCGACCTGCGGCAGGTAGAGATGTTCGAGCCGGAGCAGCGGCGGCACGATGTCGGGGGCGGTGACGCGGCGGATCGGGGCGAGCAGGCTGTCGAGCGCCTCCTCGGCGATCCGCGCCGCCACCTCGGCGCCGAAGCCGCCGGTGCGCGGCGCCTCGTGCAGGATGACGCAGCGCCCGGTTCGGCGCACCGAGCCGAGCACCGCCTCGGCATCCCAGGGCCGCAGGGTGGCCAGGTCGATCACCTCGACCTCGATCCCCTCGCCCGACAGCGCCTCGGCCGCGGCAAGCGCCTCGCGCACCGCCGCGCCCCAGCTGACCAGCGTCAGATCCCCGCCCGCGCGCAGGGTGAAGGCGCGCCCCAGCGGCAGGCTGGCGCCGTCGAGCGCCACCTCCTCGCGGCCTGCCCGGTAGATGCGCGTGGGTTCGAAGAACACCACCGGATCGGGATCGCGGATCGCGGCCAGAAGCAGGCCATAGGCCCGTGCCGGCGAGGAGGGGATCACCAGTTTCAGGCCCGGGATATGGGCGAAGATCGCCTCGATGCTCTCGGAGTGATGCTCGGGCGCATGCACCCCCGCCCCGAACGGGGCGCGCAGCACCATCGGGCAGCCGAGCCGGCCGCGGGTGCGGTTGCGCAGCCGCGCGGCATGGTTGGCCAGCTGATCCAGCGCCGGGTGGATGAAGCCCTGGAACTGGATCTCGGCCACCGGGCGGAAGCCCTGGGCGGCCAGCCCCACCGCGACGCCGGCGATCGCCGCCTCGGACAGCGGGGTGTCGCGCACCCGGGCGGAGCCGAAGCGCTGCCACAATCCTTCGGTGGCGCGGAACACCCCGCCATCGGTGCCGACATCCTCGCCCAGGATCACCACCGCGGGATCCTCCTCCAGCGCATGCGCAAGCGCCGCGCGCACCGCCTCGACAAGGGTGATCTCAGCCATCTTGCCCCTCCAGCCGGGCGCGGAGCCGGGCCAGATCGGGCGGCAGCGCGGCATAGAGGTAATCGACGATCGCGGTGGCAGGCTGGGGCGGGGTGGCCAGATAGGCCTCGGTCGCGGCATCGACCTCGGCGGCGATCCCCGCGTGCAGCGCCTCCTCCTCGGCCGCGCTCCAGCCATGGGCGCGGGCCAGATGCGCGCGCAGCCGGCGCACGGGCTCCTCGGCCCAGCGGGCGCTGACCGCGGCATCGTCGCGATAGCGGCTGGCGTCATCGGCGGTGGTGTGGTCGGCCAGACGGTAGGTCAGGCATTCGATCAGGCTCGGCCCCTGCCCCGCCCGGGCGCGGGCCAGCGCCGCGGCGACGGTGGCGCGCACGGCGATGACGTCGTTGCCGTCGCATTGCTGCTCGGGGATCCCGGCGGCGACCGCCTTCTGCGCCAGCGTCTGGGCGGCGCTCTGGGCCTCGCGCGGGACGGATATCGCCCAGCCGTTGTTGGCGACCACGAAGACCGCCGGCAGCTTCCACACCCCGGCGATGTTCAGCGCCTCGGCGAAATCGCCGCGGCTGGTCGACCCGTCGCCGCCCACCGCCACCGCCACCCGGTCCTCGCCGCGCAGCTGGAAGGCCAGCGCCACCCCGGCGGCGTGGGGATACTGGGTGCCCACCGGCACGCAGACCGGGAAATCCTCGCGCTGGTCGCGGAAATCCGAACCGCGCTCGTCGCCGCCCCAGTAGAGGAACAGCTCCTCCATCCGCACCCCGCGCATGATCTGCGCGCCGTGCTCGCGAAACGACGGAACCAGCAGATCGCCGGGCGCCATCGCCGCGGCGGTGCCGACCGCCACCGCCTCCTGCCCCAGCGCGGACGGATAGGTGCCCAGCCGCCCGGTGCGCTGCAGCGCCACCGCGCGGGCGTCGAAGGCGCGGGCAAGCAGCATCGCGCGATACATCGCGACCAGGCTGCCGCGGTCCCGGGCGAAATCGGGCAGCGGCGCGCGGGGGGTGCCGTCGGGGTCCAGGAAGGCGGTGCGCGCGATCTCGAAGCGCGCGACGATCTCCTCGGCAGCGGGTCGGTCCTGCATCGCCGGTCCTCCCGCCCACAGGATAGCCGAGCCTGCGGCCGGGGCAAGCGGCTGGAGCGCTTGCGCGCGCCGGGCGCAGTTGCCAAGCTTCGCGCCGGGGGAGGTGAGGCATGGCGCGCTCGCTGGCCGGGCTCAGGATCCGCGAAAGACGCATGGCGCTGGGTCTGACCCAGGCCGACCTCGCCCGCCGGGCCGGCATCTCGCCCAGCTATCTGAACCTGATCGAGAAGAACCGGCGGGCCGCGGCGGGCCGCGTGCTGCTGGGGCTTGCCCGGGCGCTGGATGTCGCGCCCTCGGCGCTGGTCGAGGGGCCGGAGCGGGCGCTGATCGACGGCCTGGCCGAGGTGGCCGCGGCGCGCGGTGCCGATCCGGGCCGGGCCGAGGAGCTTGTCGGGCGCTTTCCCGACTGGGCGCGGGCGCTGGCCGGGATCGCGGACGAGAATCGCAGCCTGCGCGAGGCGGTCGCGGCGCTGGGCGACCGGCTGACCCATGATCCCTTCCTGGGCCAGTCGGTCCACCGCATGCTGACCAACCTGACCGCGATCCGCTCGACCACCGACATCCTGACCGAGGCGACCGGACTCGACCCCGACCGGCGCGCCCGCTTCCTGCGGATCATCGCCGAGGAGACCGGCCGGCTGAGCGCGGTGGTGCAGGATCTGGTGGCCTATTTCGACCGGGCCGGGACCGACCCCGCCGCCGCCGCCACGCCCGAGGAGGCGCTGGACCGTTTCCTGGCCGCCCATGACCACCATTTCCCCGGCATCGACGAGAATCCTTCCGATCCGGCGCGGCGCGAGGCGATCCTGGCCGCGGCGGGGCTGGAGGATGCCGGGGCGCGGCAGCTGGCGCGCGCCCATCTCGACCGCTATGCCGCCGATGCCGCGCTCATGCCGCTGCAGCCCTTCGCGGGCGCCGCCGCGCAGCTGGGCCATCATCCGCTGCGCCTGGCCGATGCCTTCGCCGCGCCGCCCCTGGCGGTGTTCCGGCGGCTGGCGACACTGGCCCGGCCGGGGCTGCAGGCCCCGCCCTTCGCCTGCCTGCAGATGACCGCCGCGGGCCATGTCGAGATGCGCCGCACCCGGCCGGGCCTGTCGCTGCCCCGCCATGGCACGGCCTGCCCGCTCTGGCCGATCTTCGACGCGCTGGCCCAGCCCGGCCTGCCGGTGGCGCGGATGTGCCGCCTGCCCGACGACAGCCGCATCCTGGCGCTGGCACTGGCCGCACCCACCTCGCCCCCCGCCCTCGCCGACCGGCCGCGGTTGCGCGCGGGCATGCTGCTGCTGACGGCGACCGAACCGGGGGCCGAAGGCCTTGCGGCCGAGGCCGAGGCCGCCGGGCCCGAGCGTCGGGTCGGCCCCGGCTGCCGGCTGTGCCCGCGCGCGGACTGCCCGGAACGGGCGGTGCCCTCGCTTCTGGGCTGACCGGCCCCCCCCGAAAAGCCGTTGCATGCCGCGCCGGCCCGCGCAATCATTGTGCGCAAGCGGCACGCAAGACTGCCCAGCCATCAGGGAGGCGCCCTTGCCCAGACGGGTGCTGATCGTCGAGGACGAGCCCAACATCGTGGAGTCGCTGAGCTGGATCCTCGGGCGCGCGGGCTTCGAGGTGCTGGTCGAATCCGATGGCGCCGCGGCGCTGGCGCGCATCGCCGGCGAGACGCCCGACCTGGTGATCCTGGATGCCATGCTGCCCGGCCGCTCGGGCTTCGAGATCCTGCGCGACCTGCGCGCGGGTGCGGCGACGGCGCGCATTCCGGTGATCATGCTGACCGCCCGCAGCCAGGCGCGCGACCGCGAGATGGCCGAGAAGCTGGGCGTGGACCTGTTCATCGCCAAGCCGTTCTCGAACGCCCATGTGGTGGAGACCGCAAGACGGCTCGCCGAGCGCTGAGCCGGTGGATGCGCCCGGCCCATCCGCCGCCGAGCCCGATCCCGGGCAGGAGGGGTTGCGCCGCCGCCGGCTGCGCGACGGGGCGCTGATCATGACCCTTGCCGGGGCGTTCATGCTGCTGCCCCCCTTCATCCGGGTCTTCGCGGCGGCGGCCAGCCCATGGGGTATCCCGCTGATCGTGCTCTATCTCTTCGGGGTCTGGGCGGCGCTGATCCTGGGCTGCTTCCTGCTCGCCCGGCGGCTGGACCGGACCGGCGACGAGGAGTGATGCCGTGGCCGCCAACCTGCTGATCGCGGTTGCCACCGGCTATGTCGCGCTGCTGTTCCTGGTCGCCTTCCTCGCCGACCGAAGGGCGGCGGCGGGCCGGGCGCGGTGGCTGCGCTCTCCGGTGGTCTATACCCTGTCGATCTCGGTCTACTGCACGGCCTGGACCTTCTACGGCGCGGTCGGCTCGGCGGCGCGCTCGGGCCTGGAATTCGCCGCCATCTATACCGGCCCCACCCTGGTCTTCGTGGGCTGGTGGTTCCTGCTGCGCAAGCTGGTGCGCATCGGGCGCAGCCTGCGCATCACCTCGGTCGCGGACCTGCTGTCGTCGCGCTACGGCAAGTCGCCGGCGATCGCGGTGATCGTCACGCTGATCGCGGTGGTCGGGTCCACGCCCTATATCGCGCTGCAGCTGCAGTCGCTGACCCTCAGCTTCTCGGTGCTGGCGGCGGGATCGGGGCAGGAATGGCCCGAGGCGGCCACCGCCTTCTGGCTGGCGGCGGGGCTGGCGCTGTTCACCATCCTGTTCGGCACGCGCAATGTCGATGCCAATGAACGCCACCATGGCGTGGTCACGGCGATCGCGCTGGAGGCGGTGGTCAAGCTGCTGGCGCTGATTGCGGTGGGGATCTTCGCGGTCTGGGGCGTCGCGGGGGGGCTGGGCGCGGCCTTCGCCCGCGCCGATCCGCAGCTTCTGGCACAGGGGCAGGTCTTCGGCGAACGCTGGGTGGCCATCACCCTGCTTTCGGCCAGCGCGGTGATCTGCCTGCCGCGCATGTTCCAGGTCACGGTGGTCGAGAATGTGGACGAGCGTCACCTGGCCACCGCCGCCTGGGCCTTCCCGCTCTATCTCATGCTGATCTGCCTGTTCGTGCTGCCCATCGCGATCATCGGCCGCGCCGTCCTGCCCGCCGATGCCAATCCCGACCTGTTCGTGCTGACGCTGCCGCTGGCGCTGGGGCGCGAGGAGCTGGCGCTGCTCGCCTTCCTCGGCGGCTTCTCCTCGGCCACCTCGATGGTGATCGTCGCGGCGATCGCGCTTTCGACGATGCTGTCCAACCACATCATCGTGCCGCTGTGGCTGGCCGGCCAGCGGGGGCGCCACGCCGCGGCGGGCGACGTGCGGGCGATGCTGCTGGCCAGCCGCCGCGCCGGGATCGTGGCGATCCTGGCGCTGGGATACCTGTATTTCCGCATCACCGGCGGCAGCGAGGCGCTGGCCGCGATCGGGCTGATCGCATTCGCCGGCGCGGCGCAGATCATGCCGGCGCTGCTGGCCGGGATCTTCTGGCGCGGGGCCACGCGCAGCGGCGCGCTGGCCGGGGTGACGGCCGGGTCGCTGATCTGGGCCTACACGCTGTTCCTGCCCAGCTTCGACGGCAGCTTCCTTCTGTCCGCGGCGACGCTGGCCGACGGGCCATGGGGCATCGCGGCGCTGCGCCCCCAGGCGCTGTTCGGGCTCCAGGGGCTCGACCCGCTGGTGCATTGCATGTTCTGGTCGCTGACCGCCAATGTCGGGCTTCTGGCCACGGTCAGCCTGCTGACCGGTCAGAGCCTGCTGGAGCGGCTTCAGGCGGCGCTGTTCGTCGATGTCTTCCGCATGCGCGCGGCGCGGGCCGAACCGGTCATCCGCCGCTCGGCCACCTCGGGCGACCTCTATACCCTCAGCGAACGCATCCTCGGCCGCGCCGCGGCGCGGCAGCTGTTTCGCGAGATGGCCGCCGAGCAGGGCCGCGCCGACGCGCTTCCCGAGGCCACGCCGGCGATGATCGAACGGCTGGAGCGGGCGCTGGCCGGGGCGGTGGGGGCGGCCTCGGCCCATGCCATGGTCAGCCAGATCGCCGGGGGCGAGACCATCTCGATGGAGGCGCTGATCTCGATCGCCGACGAGACGGCGCAGATCGTGGACTATTCGCGCCGGCTGGAATCGAAGTCGCGCGAACTGGAGGCCACCGCCGCCGAGCTGCGCCGCGCCAACCGGCAGCTGCAGGAGATCAGCGCCCAGAAGGATGCCTTCCTGAACCATGTGAGCCACGAGCTGCGCACGCCGATGACCTCGATCCGCTCCTTCGCCGAGATCCTGCGCGAGGGCGACCTGACCGCCGAGGAGCGCCAGCGCTTCGTGACCATCATCCACGAGGAGAGCCAGCGGCTGACCCGGCTTCTGGACGAGATCCTCGACCTGTCCTTCCTCGAATCGGGCCGGGTGAACTGGCAGCTCGAACCCATCGATGTCGAGGCGGTGATCGATCAGGCGCTCGCCGCGACCGAGGCGCTGATCGCCCGCTCGGGCATGGTGCTGCACCGCGCCCCGCGCGCCGAGGGGCTGATCGCCATGGGCCAGCGCGACCGGCTGGCGCAGGTGTTCATCAATCTCGTCTCGAACGCGGTCAAGTACGCCCAGGGCGCGGGCCGGCACATCGCCATCCGCACCGGGCGGACCGCCACCGACATCTTTGTCGAGGTTGCCGATGACGGGCCGGGCGTGCCGCCCGAGGACCGGTTCCAGATCTTCGAGAAATTCGCCCGCGCCCGGGGCCAGACCGACAGCCGGGGGGCCGGGCTGGGCCTGCCGATCAGCCGCGAGATCATGCGCAATCTGGGCGGCGACCTGCGTCTGGTGCCGACGCGGCGGGGGGCCACCTTCCGCGTCACCCTGCCGCTGCCCCAGCGCGCGGCCAGCGTGGCCTGATGCCCGGCGGCCCGCGCCGCCTCAGCCCGGCGCCTTCAGGATCGCCCCGGCGGTCATCAGGTCCAGATGCGCGCCGCCGCCATTCTTGAAGATGGTGATCTCCTCGGCGCCGCGCCGCCCCGCCCGCCCGGCGACCAGGTCGTACAGGTCGCCCTGCACGTCCTCGCGCCGGATCACCCCCCGTGCGAGGGGATCCTTCAGCTCGCCGATATGGTCGAGCGTGGTCTCGCGGCAGTCGACGAAGATCCGCCCCCGGGTCAGCAGCGCATCGTCGGCCTCGCGCATCGTCGCGGTGAAGGCGCCGATCAGGTCGACATGGGTGCCGGGCCGCACCCATTCCCCGTGCAGCACCGGCTGATGGGCCATGGTGGCGGTCGCCACGATGTCGGCCGCGGCCACCGCCGCGGGCAGGTCGCGCGTCGCCTCGACCGGATGGGCGCCGCGATGGGCGGCGGCCAGCGCCTCGGCCCGCCCGGGACTGCGATTCCAGACCAGGATGCGCGCGATGCCGGGCAGGATGGCGCGATAGGCCTCGATCAGGCTGTCGGCCACCGCCCCCGCGCCCAGGATGGTCAGCACCCGCGCATCGGGGCGCGCCAGGATGCGCGCCCCCAGCACGCTGTCGGCGGCGGTCTTCCAGCGGGTGATCAGCGCGCTGTCGATCACCGCCCGCACCGTGCCGGTGGCATCGTCGAACAGGATCATCGCGCCTTGCACGCTGGGCAGGTCCCGCGCGCGGTTGTCGGGGAAGACGGTGACCGACTTCACCCCCGCGCCCAGCCCGTCGACCCAGGCGCTGCGCGACAGCAGCACCTCAGCACCCCGGTGCAGGAAGGTGTCGCCCAGCGCGGGCGGGGGCAGGCGGTGCCCCGCCTCGATCGCGGCCACCACCGCCGGCCAGTCGAGCCGGCCGGCCAGATCGGCCGGCCCGATCAGCGCCACGCCCTTCACAGCCCGACCGCGACCAGCGCCCGCGCCAGCGCCTCCAGCCCGTCCTCGCGCAGGCCGGCGACGTTGATGCGGCTGTCGCCGACCATGTAGACGCCATGCTCGCGCTTGAGCCGCTCCACCTGCTCGGGGCTGGCGCCCAGGCGGCTGAACATGCCGCGATGGCTGGCGATGAAGTCGAAGCGGCCGTCATTGGTCTCGCGGCGCAGGGCATCGGCAAGCCCCTGGCGCAGCGCCAGCATGCGCCGGCGCATGGCGTCGAGTTCGGCCTCCCAGTCCGCGCGCAGCGCCGGATCGGTCAGCACCAGCGTCACCGCCGCCGCGCCGTGATCGGGGGGGAAGGAATAGTTGACGCGGTTGAGCGCGGCGAGGTTGTCGGCGGCCAGCGCCGCGGCCGCCGCGTCGCGGCACAGCACCAGCCCCGCCCCCACCCGGTCGCGATAGACGCCGAAATTCTTCGAGCAGGATGCCGCGATCAGCATCTCGGGCAGGCGCGCGGCCATGGCGCGCAGGCCGGCCACATCCTCGGCCAGGCCGTCGCCGAACCCCTGATAGGCCAGATCGATCATCGGCACGAAACCCTGGGCCAGCGCCATTTCGGTCAGCACGTCCCATTGTTCCGCCGTCAGGTTGGCGCCGGTGGGGTTGTGGCAGCAGCCATGCAGCAGCACCACGTCGCGCGGGCCGGCGCCCTTCAGATCCTCGACCATCGCGGCGAAGTCCACGCCGCGGGTCGCGGGATCGAAATAGCGATAGCTGCGCTGGGGAATGCCCAGATGGCGCAGCATCGCCGCATGGTTCGGCCAGGACGGATCCGAGATCCAGACCACCGCGCCGCTGTCGGCCTTCGCGGCCAGTTCGAACAGCCGGTGCAGCGCGCCGGTCCCGCCCGGGGCCTGCACCGCGGCGATGCGGTCGGCGGGGGCCTCGGCGCCCAGCACCAGATCGCGCATCGCGTCGAGGAAGGCGCCATCGCCCGCCAGCGCCTTGTAGGACTTGCTGTCCTGCGTCTGAAGCAGGCGCGCCTCGGCCGCCTTGACCGCGCGCATCACCGGCGTGCGGCCCTCGGCATCGCGATAGACCCCCACGCCCAGGTCGAGCTTGTCCGGCCTGGGATCGGCGCGGAACTCGTCGATCAGGGCAATGATCTTGTCGGGCGGTTGCGGGGTGAGGGATTCGAACATCGCCGGCCTCCTGGACGCTGCGGGATCGCTACGCCAAGCGGGCCGGTGTTGCAACCCGGCCGGCCCGCTAGCCCGGCATCAGCCGGTCACGGGTCAGCACGCGGCGGTGCAGTTCACGGCGCACCGGAACGAAGCCCACCTTCTGATAGAGCGAGAGCGCCGCGGGATGGTCCAGCGAATTGGTGTTCACCGTCACCCGCCGCACGCCCGCGCGGTCCCAGGCCATGTGCACGGCGGTGCGCAGCAGCCATCCCCCCAGCCCGCGGCCGGTGGCCTCGGGCACCAGGCCGAAATAGGCCAGATCGCACACCCCCTCCTGCCGGCCGTCGAGCACGAAGAACCCCGCCGGCCAGCCGCTGCGCATCAGCGTGTAGAGCGCCACGTCGGGATCCCCGAGGAAGGCGGCGAGGCGTTCGGGCGGGTCGGCCAGCCGGTCGGTCCACTCATAGGCCTCGCCCACCGCGCGATAGAGGGCGAGGAAATACCAGTTCGGCGGCGCCTCGGCATGCAGCAGCGCCATCGGCGGCCCCGGCGGGGCGGGGGGCCAGGGGAAATCGGGCGGGCGGGTCATCTCGAGAAAGGTCACCGTGCAGGTGACCTCCTCTCCGGCTCTGGCCTCACGCACCGGTCGCCACCTTCAGGTCGGGATAGCTGCCCCACTCCGCCCAGGATCCGTCATAGACCGCATGCTGGCGATGTCCGATCCGTTCCAGCGCCAGGGCGAGGATGCAGGCGGTGATGCCCGATCCGCAGGTGGTCACGATCGGGCGCGACAGATCGACGCCCGCCGCCGCGAAGATGCCGCGCAACGCGTCCGGGTCCTTCATCGTCCCGTCCTCGTTCAGAAGGTCGCGATAGTGGACATTGCGCGCGCCGGGGATATGGCCCGCGCGCAGGCCGGGGCGCGGCTCGGGCTCCTCGCCGCGGAAGCGCCCGGGCGAGCGGGCGTCGACGATCTGCTCGTCGCCCAGCTTGGCCGCCCGCGCCACCTGGGTGACGTCGCGGATCAGCGCCATGTTGCGCCGGGCGGTGAAATGGCGCTCCCGGGGGGCGGGCGCGCCCTCCTCCAGCGGGCGCCCCTCGGCCTTCCATTTCGGCAGGCCGCCATCCAGCACCGCCACATCCTCCTTGCCGAACAGGCGGAACATCCACCACACCCGCGGGGCGCTGAACATGCCCTGGCTGTCATAGACCACCACGCGGTGGCCGTCGCCGATTCCCATGGCGCGCACGCGGCTGACGAATTTCTCGACCGGGGGGACCATGTGCGGCAGGGCCGATCGGTGGTCCGAGATTTCCTCGATGTCGAAGAACAGCGCGCCCGGGATGTGCCCGGCCAGGTATTCCGCCCGCGGATCGCGCGGCTCGCCCGGCAGGAACAGCGAGGCGTCGAGCACGCGCAGATCCGGCGCGCCGAGATGATCGTGCAGCCAGGCGGTCGAGACGAAAATCTGGGGGTCGGTCTTCTCCATGGGTCCTCCGGAACGCGCCCAGCCCACAGGGTTAGTCGCGCCGGGTCCCGGGCGCAAGCGCGGGGGCGCCCGGCGCCGGCATCCGCGGCGCGCCCGCCGCCGGATCAGGGGCGCGCGCGGCGGCGCGGCAGCACGATCATTCCCGCCGGGTGGGGGATGATCTCGGCCTCGATGCCATAGACCTCGGCTAGCCGCGCGGCGGTGATCACCTCGGCCGGGGCGCCCGCGGCAAGGATGCGGCCGCGATGGATCAGCGCCACCCGGTCGCAATGGCGCGCGGCAAGGCCCAGCTCGTGCAGCGCCAGCAGCACCCCCTGCCCCGCCGCGGCGCGGGCGCGGAAGATCCCCAGCGCGGCCAGCTGGTGGGCGGGATCGAGGCCCGCGAGCGGCTCGTCGGCGACCAGCAGCGGCGCCTCCTGCGCCAGGGCCCGGGCGAGAAGCACCAGCGCCTGCTCGCCCCCGGACAGGGAGGTGGCCGGGCGATCCGCCAGCGCCGATGTGCCGGTGGCGGCCAGCGCCCGGTCCACCGCCGCGCCGTCGCGCGCCGCCAGCCCCACCAGCGCCCGCACGCTGACGGGCCAGGCGATCTCGCGCCCCTGGGGAAGGAAGGCCGCGCGGCGCGCGCGCGCCGGCGGCGAAAGCCGGGCGATCTCCTCCCGCCCGAGGCGGATCGACCCCTCGGCCGCGATCAGCCCCAGCGCCGCGCGCAGGAGGGTGCTCTTGCCCGCGGCATTGGGGCCGATCAGGCCCACCACCTCGCCGGGCGCGACCGTCAGCGCGGCATCCTGCACCACCGCGCGCCCGGCGCGCCGCACCGTGACCCCCGACAGCGCCAGCAGCGTCATGCCAGGCGCCTGCGCGTTGCAAGGACCAGCCACAGGAAGAAGGGCGCGCCCACCAGCGCCGTGACCACCCCCAGCTTGATGTCGCGCCCGGGCGCGATCAGCCGCACCGCCAGATCGGCCGCCAGCAGCATCGCCGCCCCGCCCAGCGCCGAGGCGGGCAGGAGCCGCGAGGGCATCGCCCCCACCAGCGGACGCATCAGATGCGGCACCACCAGCCCCACGAAGCCGATCACCCCGGCGACCGCGGTGGCCGCGCCGATCGCGGCCGCGGTTCCGCAGATGGCCAGGAGCCGCAGACGGCCGAGCCGCACCCCCATCGAGGCGGCGGCATCCTCGCCCAGGGTCAGCGCATCCAGCCCCCGGCCGAGGCCGCCCAGCATCGCCCAGCCGGCGAGGATGAACGGGCCGGCCAGCGCGACATGGGTCATCGAGCGGTCCGACAGGGACCCCAGCATCCAGAACACGATCTCGAGCGCGGCGAAGGGGTTCGGGGCAAGGTTCAGCACCAGCGCCGACAGCGCCGAGGCCACCGCCCCGATCGCCACCCCCGCCAGGATCAGGGTCAGCATGCTGCCCGGGCCGGCCAGGGCCAGAAGCGCCGCCACCGCCGCGAACGCCCCCGCCAGCCCCATCAGCGGCAGCGCCAGCGGGAAGGCCGCCGACAGCCCGGTATAGAGCGCCAGCACCGCCCCCAGCGCCGCCGCGCCCGACACCCCGATCAGGCCCGGCTCGGCCAGCGGGTTGCGCAGCAGGCCCTGCAGGACCGCCCCCGACAGGCCCAGCGAGGCCCCGATCATCAGCCCGAGCAGCGCACGCGGCAGGCGGATCTCGCGCATCACCAGCACCGCGCCCGCGCCGCCCTCGCCCAGCAGCGCCCGAATCGCCTCCGCCGGCCCCAGCCCCGCCGGGCCGGTCAGCAGCGCGGCGGCGAACAACCCCGCCACCAGCAGGCCCAGAAGCGCCATGGCCAGCCCCGGGCGCGGCACCGCCTCAGCCCCCGCCGGCCGCGGCGGCCAGCTCGGCCACCACATCGGCCAGAAGCGGCGTGCCGCAGATCCAGCGCGCATCGGCCGCGACCGCCACCGCGGCGGCGCGCAGCCAGGCCAGCGCCGGATGGGCAAGCCCCTCGCGCGCCAGCGCCGGCCCGCGCCCGCCGCCCTCGGTGACCACCAGATCGGGGCCGGCCATCACCACCACCTCCAGCGG
>RFGB01000005.1 GCA_003697125.1 Alphaproteobacteria bacterium | reverse complement strand
GGCACGCGCACCGTCTGCCCCGCGGCCAGCCGCAGCGAGGCGCGCGCCCGCGCCCCGTCGACGCGGATCTCGCCCCGCCGCAGCATCCGTTCGATCAGCCCCTGGGTCACCTGGGGAAAGCGCCGGCGGAACCAGCGGTCGAGCCGCTGGTCGGCCTCCTCGGGCGCGACGGTGATCTGCTGCACGCCGCTCATGCCACCACCCGCCGGGCCAGCGCGAGCCCCGCCGCCAGCGCCGCGATCGACAGGATGACCGAGGCCGCGACATAGGCCAGCGCGACCGCCGAGCGCCCGCGCTCGAACAGATAGAGGGCATCGAGCGAGAAGGCCGAGAAGGTGGTGAACCCCCCCAGCACCCCGGTCATCAGCAGCGGTCCGCCAAGCCGCCAGCTGCCGGGAAAGCGCTCCAGCAGCAGCACCGCCGCCACCCCCATCAGGAAGGAACCGGCGACATTGACGGCCAGCGTGCCAAGCGGCAGGCCGGGGCCGAACATGCGCAGGCTTGCCGCCACCACGAGATGGCGCAGCACCGCCCCGAGGGCCCCGCCTGCCGCGACGACGACAAGGTTCATCGCACCCGCCTTTCGCCCGCCTCATCGCCCGGCCGGGGGCCGGAAGTCAAGCGCATCACCCCGGCGCCCGGGGGCGACGCATCTCGCCCCCGCGTGGAAGGATTTCTTGACGCTTGCGCCGGTTCGGGGCCATGAAGGTGGGGAACGCCGGGTGCCGCCCGGCCAGGGAGGGTCGGTCCGGCCGCGAGGCCGGGCGGGCGGAACGTGAAACGCAAGAAGAGGTTCGACATGAGGAAGATCACAGTGCTCGCCGCCACCGCGGCGATCGGTCTGGGCGCCGCGGCGCAGGCGGCGACCCTGGAGGAGGTGAAGGCGCGCGGCCAGCTCAATTGTGGCGTGGCCACCGGCGTGCCCGGCTTCGCCTTCACCGACGCCTCGGGCGAATGGGACGGCTTCGACGTCGCGGTCTGCCGCGCCGTGGCGGCGGCGGTGCTGGGCGACCCCAAGGCGGTGAAGTTCGTGCCCACCACCGGCAAGACCCGGTTCACCGCGCTGGCCTCGGGCGAGGTGGACATGCTGTCCCGCAACACCACCTGGACCTTCAGCCGCGACGTCGACCTGAAGTTCGACTTCGTCGGCATCAACTACTATGACGGCCAGGGCTTCATGGTGCGCAAGGATCTCGGCGTCACCTCGGCCAAGGAACTGGACGGCGCCACCGTCTGCATCCAGACCGGCACCACCACCGAGCTCAACCTCGCCGACTTCTTCCGCATCAACAACATGAGCTACGAGCCGGTGCCGATCGAGACCAACGCCGAGGCGCAGCAGAAATACCTGGCCAATGCCTGCGACGTCTACACCACCGACGCCTCGGGCCTCGCCGCCACCCGCGCCACCTTCGAGGATGCGGCCAACCACATCATCCTGCCCGAGATCATCTCCAAGGAACCCCTCGGGCCGCTGGTGCGCCATGGCGACAATGAATGGGGCGACATCGTGCGCTGGACGCTGAACGCCCTGATCGCGGCCGAGGAGCTCGGCATCACCTCGGCCAATGTGATGGAGATGGCCAAGGCGCCGACCTCGAACCCCGAGATCAACCGCATGCTGGGCACTGAAGGCAATCTCGGCGCGATGATGGGCCTCGACAAGGACTGGGCCGCCCGGGCGATCGCCGCGGTGGGCAATTACGGCGAGATCTTCGAGCGCTATATCGGCGAGAAGACCCCGATCGGGCTGCCGCGCGGCCTGAACGCCCAGTGGACCCAGGGCGGGCTGATGTATTCGCCGCCCTTCCGCTGACCGACCGGCCGGGCGCGCGCGCCCGGATCAGCCATCCGCCGGCGCCCCGCGCCGGCGGACCGGGGCAGACCCGCCGCGCAGGGCCGGACGAACCGGCCCGCGGACCAAGGCGGATCGCCCGGCAGCCATGCGCATGCCTTTGACAGGGGGGCAATCTGCCGATGACGGCCACCGCCGATCCGCCGCGGGAGGCGTTCCGCCTCGGAATGCTTCTGTCGGACACCCGCTACCGCTCGATCACCATCCAGATCATCGTGCTGGCCCTGGTCGTCCTGGGCTTCGCCTGGCTGGTGGACAACACCATCCGCAACCTGGAACAGCTGGGCAAGGGGTTCAGCTTCGCCTTCCTCTGGGCGCAGTCGAACTATGACATCAACCAGAAGCTGATCGCATACGACTCCACCTCGACCCATGCCCGGGCCGCGGCGGTCGGCATCCTCAACACCCTGCTGCTGGCGGTGCTGGGCTGCGCCACCGCGACGATCATCGGCATCCTGGCCGGCGTGCTGCGCCTGTCGCGCAACTGGCTGGTCGGGCGGCTGATGACCGTCTATGTCGAGGGCTTCCGCAACGTGCCGCTGCTGCTGTGGATCCTGCTGATCGCGGCGGCGGTGAACGAGACGCTTCCGCCGCCATCGGCCTTCCGTGGCGAGAATGCCACCGCACAGATGCTGTGGGGCAGCGTGGCGCTGACCAATCGCGGCTTCTACATCCCCGAACCGATGTTCAGCCGCTCGCTGGGCGATCTGTCGGTCTTCGGGCTGTTCAACATCTCGCTCGACTTCATGGCCATCCTGGGCGCGCTGATCGCGGGGATCTGGGCCTCGGCCCGGGTGGGCGACTGGGCCACCCGGCGGCAGTTCGAGACCGGGGTGCGCCCGGCGGTGTTCTGGCCCCGCCTGGGCCTGGTGGTGCTGCCGCCGCTGGCCGTGCTGGTCGCGCTGGGTTTCCACCTTGTCCCGCCCGAGCTGCGCGGCTTCAATTTCCGCGGCGGCATCCACATGCGCGATTCGCTGATCGCGATGTGGGTGGCCCTGTCGCTCTACACCGGCGCCTTCATCGCCGAGATCGTGCGCGGCGGCATCCTGGCGGTGCCCCACGGCCAGACCGAGGCGGCCTATTCGCTGGGCCTGGGCCCGACGCTGACCATGCGCCTCGTCATCCTGCCGCAGGCGCTCAGGGTCATCATCCCGCCGCTGATCTCGCAATACCTGAACCTGACCAAGAACTCCTCGCTGGCGATCGCCGTGGGCTACATGGATGTCACCGGCACGCTGGGCGGCATCACGCTGAACCAGACCGGGCGCGAGATGGAATGCCTGCTGCTGCTGATGGCATTCTACCTCATCGTCTCGCTGACGATTTCGGCGGTGATGAATGCCTACAACCAGCGCGTGAAGCTGAAGGAGCGGTGAGATGGCCGAGATCGCCTATGTCGCCCGGGGCACCATCCCGCCCAGCCCGCCGCCGCCCAGCGAGGTCGGCGTCGTGCGCTGGCTGCGCGAGAACCTGTTCTCCTCCACCGGCAACACCATCCTGACGCTGGTCGCGGCCTGGGTGGTGGTCGAGGTCTTCCTTGCGCTGCTGCCATGGCTGGGCGGGGCGGTGTGGAATGCCGGCAGCCTGAGCGAATGCCGCGCGATCAGCCCCGGCGGCGCCTGCCTTGCGGTGATCAACGAACGCTTCAACCAGTTCCTGTTCGGCTTCTACCCTGCCGAGGGCTACTGGCGGCCAAGCCTGGCCTTCCTCGGCCTGCTGGCGGCGATCGCGCCGGTGCTGTTCACCGCCCTGCCGCGGAAGATGCTGTGGTTCTCGGGCATCTACCCGCTGCTCGCCTACTGGCTCATCTTCGGCGGCTCGGTCTGGGGGCCGCTGATGGTCCTGGCCGCGGTGGTCGCGGCCGCGGCGCTGGCGCGGGCCGTGGCCCGCCTGTCGGGCGAGGTCGCGGGCATGATCGCCGGGGTGCTGGCGGCGGCGCTCATGTTCCTGTTCGCGGTCGATCCGCTCAGCGGCTGGCTGGCGGATGCGGTGCCGATCGGGCTCGCCCCGGTCTCCTCGGACCAGATCGGCGGCTTCACGCTGACGCTGATCATCGGGGTGACCGGCATCGCCGGATCGCTGCCCATCGGGATCGTGCTGGCGCTGGGGCGGCAGTCGAACCTGCCGCTGGTCAAGGCGCTGTGCGTGGGCTTCATCGAGTTCATCCGCGGCGTGCCGCTGATCACGCTGCTGTTCGTGGCCCATGTGCTGCTGAACATCTTCCTGCCGCCGGGAACCGAGTTCGACAAGCTGCTGCGGGTGCTGATCCTGGTGACCCTGTTCGCCTCGGCCTATATCGCCGAGGTGATCCGCGGCGGGCTCGCGGCCCTGCCGAAGGGGCAGTACGAGGCCGCCGCGGCGCTTGGTCTCGACTACTGGAAATCGATGCGCCTGGTGATCCTGCCACAGGCGCTGAAGATCTCGATCCCCGGCATCGTCAACACCTTCATCGGCCTGTTCAAGGACACGACGCTGGTCAGCGTCATCGCGATGTTCGACCCGCTGGGCATCATCACCCCGATCCGGGCAGACCAGAACTGGAACGGCATCGTGTGGGAGCTTTACGGCTTCGTCGCGCTGTTCTTCTTCATCTGCTGCTACGGCATGTCCCGCTATTCGATGTATCTGGAACGTCGGCTGAAGACCGACCACCGCTAGGAGGCCAAGATGGCTGAAACCGCCCAGGCGAAGATGACGGTCTCGGACGAGGTCGCCATCCAGATCACCAAGCTCAACAAGTGGTATGGCGAATTCCACGTCCTGCGCGACATCGACCTGACGGTGAACCGGGGCGAGCGGATCGTCATCTGCGGCCCCTCGGGATCGGGCAAGTCGACGCTGATCCGCTGCATCAACCGGCTCGAGGAGCATCAGAAGGGCCGGATCGTGGTCGACGGGATCGAGCTGACCTCGGACCTGAAGAACATCGACAAGATCCGCTCGGAAGTGGGCATGGTGTTCCAGCACTTCAACCTGTTCCCGCATCTGACGATCCTCGAGAACTGCACCCTGGCGCCGATCTGGGTGCGCAAGATTCCCAAGCGCGAGGCCGAGGAAACCGCGATGCATTTCCTCACCAAGGTCCGCATCCCCGAACAGGCGCACAAGTATCCCGGCCAGCTCTCCGGCGGTCAGCAGCAGCGCGTGGCGATCGCGCGCGCGCTGTGCATGCGGCCCAAGATCATGCTGTTCGACGAGCCGACCTCCGCCCTCGATCCGGAGATGATCAAGGAGGTCCTCGACACCATGATCGAGCTGGCCGAGGAAGGCATGACCATGCTGGTGGTCACCCACGAGATGGGCTTCGCCCAGGCCGTGGCGAACCGGGTGATCTTCATGGATGAGGGTCAGATCATCGAGCAGAACGAGCCGCGCGAGTTCTTCAACAACCCCAGATCCGACCGCACCAAGCTGTTCCTCAGCCAGATCCTCGGCCACTGACCGCGGCGCGGCCCGCGGCCGGGGGGCTGCCCCGCGGCCCGGGCCGGGCGGGACGGCGACGGGG
>RFGB01000044.1 GCA_003697125.1 Alphaproteobacteria bacterium | reverse complement strand
GCGGGCGCCTCGGCACCGGGCTTGCGCGCCTCGGGCTTGCGCGCCTCGGCCGCCGGGGCCTTCTGGGCGGCGGGCCTCGGGGCGGGCCTGTCGGCGGCGGGCTTCGCGGCCGGCCCGGATGCGGGGGCCTGGGCGGGCGCGGTCCCCGCGGCGCTCTCCGGCCCAGTCTCGGCCGGCTTCTCCGGCGCCTTCTCGGCCTGGGCCGCGCTGCGGCGCTGCGATGCCAGGGCGGCCAGACCGGCGCGGATGTCCGCGGCCGTGGTCATGCCCGGCTTTTGCAGCACGAACTTTTTCTTCGTCTCGACGACGACGGACTTGGTGCGGCCATGGGAGAAGCTCTGGCGCACCCTGTCGGGATGCCCCCTGAGCCCGCTGCGTCCACCCTTGCCGTCTCCGCCAGTCATGTTGCTCATTCCGTGCCTTACCTGTCCGGCCGGCCGCATGGCCGACCCGCATCCGCGCGACCTTCGTCAACGCCCGTCATGATGTTTCTGAGGCCGGCCACCCTGCCCGCCTCTGCGATCACCCGATCGGAGATTCCACCCGCGTCAAGCGCCGCATGTATCACATGATCGCGCCCGAAAGCCAAACCCAATTCCGAGGCGGTCAGGCATGTGATCACCGGCGCGTCGCCCGCCATCGGGCGCAGCTTCGCGCGACCGCGTTCCGATCCGTCCCGCGCCTGCAGCAGTGCCGCCACCGGGCCGCGGCGCAGCCTTTCGCGCACCTTGTCATGGCCCGCCACCGCCTGTCCGGCCTTGCGGGCCATGGCGATCAGGTGGACGAGCCGTCTTGCCGCCAGATCGGCGACCATGTCCGGCAGATCCTCCGGAACCTGCACGGGCTGGCGCGCCGCGCGGGCGAAAAGCCTGCGGCGCACCGCCTGTTCCAGGCTGTCCCTGCGTGCCGAGACCCAGATTCCGCGCCCTGGCAGCCTTGCGGCCAGGTCAGGGACGACCGTGCCGTCGGGCCCCACCACGAAGCGGATCAGACCCGAGGCGCAGGCCGATTCGCCGGTGGCAATGCACCGCCGCTCGGGCTCCTCCCTCCGTCTGCTCCGTCCTGCGCGGGTCACGGGCCATCTCCGTCATCACGCCGGCCGGGGGGCGGGATCGTCCGCCGCCTCCTCCGCGGCGGCTTCCGCATCCGCGGCAGCCTGCGCCAGCACGTCCTCCTCGCTGACCCAGCCCAGGGCGAGGCGGGCCGACATGACCAGCGCGCGCGCCTCCTCCAGCGTCAGGTCGAAGGCCTCGAGCAGCCCCTCGTCCTTGACCCGCTTGCCATCCACCACCGAATAGCCGCCCGCCAGCTCCCAGTCCGCGCAGGTGGCGAAATCCTCCAGCGTCTTGATCCCCTGCTCGCCCAGCACCACCAGCATCTGCGGGGTCAGGCCGGGGAATTCGGCCAGATCGTCCTGGACGCCAAGCTCGCGCGCCCTTTCCAGCGCCTGGGCGTTGATCTCCTCCAGGCTCTCGCGGGCGCGGGCCTGAAGCTCCTCGGCGGTCTCCTCGTCGAACCCGTCGATCGACAGCAGCTCCTCGCGGTCGACATAGGCCACCTCCTCCAGCGAGGTGAACCCCTCGGCGACCAGAAGCTGGGCGACCATCTCGTCGACGTTCATCGCCTCCATGAACATCTTCGACCGTTCGGCGAATTCCGCCTGGCGGCGCTCGGACTCCTCGGCCTCGGTCAGGATGTCGATCTGCCAGCCGGTCAGCTGGCTGGCCAGCCGGACATTCTGACCCCGCCGGCCGATGGCGAGGCTGAGCTGGTCGTCGGGGACCACCACCTCGATGCGGCCGGCATCCTCGTCCATCACCACCTTGGTCACCTCGGCGGGCTGCAGCGCGTTGACCAGGAAGGTCGGGATGTCGGCGGTCCAGGGAATGATGTCGATCTTCTCGCCCTGCAGCTCGGCCACCACGGCCTGGACGCGGCTGCCGCGCATGCCGACGCAGGCGCCCACCGGGTCGATGGAGCTGTCATGAGACAGCACGGCGATCTTCGCGCGGCTGCCGGGATCGCGCGCCACGGCCTTGATCTCGATGATGCCGTCATAGATCTCCGGCACTTCCATCTTGAACAGCTCGGCCATGAATTCCGGTGCGGTGCGCGACAGGAAGATCTGCGGGCCGCGGGTTTCCTGGCGCACATCCTTGACCCAGGCGCGGACGCGATCGCCGATCCGGTAGGCCTCGCGCGGGATCAGCTGGTCGCGGCGGATCACCGCCTCGGCGCGGCCGAGATCGACGATCACATTGCCGTATTCGACCCGCTTGACCACGCCGTTGACGATGGTCCCGACCCGGTCCTTGTATTCCTCGTACTGGCGCGCCCGCTCGGCCTCGCGCACCTTCTGCACGATGACCTGCTTGGCCGACTGGGCCGCGATGCGCCCGAAATCCAGCTGGGGCAGCTCATCCACGATCTCGGTGCCGATCTCGGCATCGGGGCGGATGCGGCGGGCATCCTCCCGCGTGATCTCGGTGAAGGGGTTCTCGACCTCCTCGACCACGGTGCGCACCCGGGTCAGGGTCAGCTGGCCCGACTTGCGGTCGATATGGGCGCGGATGTCGTATTCGGCGCCGAAGCGGCCCTTGGCGGCACGGGCGAGGCTGTCCTCCATCGCCTCGATCACCAGCGCGGGGTCGATCAGCTTCTCGCGCGCCACGGCATCGGCGATCTGCAGCAGTTCCAGCTTGTTGGCAGTGACCGTCGGACTCATTCAGTGATCCTTTCGCAAGGCGCCGGCCAGCCGGCCGCCGCCCCTCTCGTCATCCTCGTCGCGATCCCCGGACCCTTCGCCGGACCCGTCGTCATCAGCCTCGTCGATATCGGCCTCGTCGATCTCGTCGAACCGCCCCGGGTCGAAATCGTCGGGCCTGCCCTTCAGGCTTTCGGCGATCAGCGCATCGCTCAGGACCAGCCGGGCATCGGCCAGCATGTCGAAGGCCAGCCCGACCACGCCCTCGGCGATCTCGACCAGCACCTCGCCATCTTCGATGCCCTGCAGGATGCCGCGGAACCGGCGCCGGCCATCCACGGCCTCGGCCAGTTCCAGCTTCACCTCCCAGCCGGCCCAGCGCTCGAAATCCTCCGGCCGGGTCAGCGGGCGGTCGATGCCGGGCGAGGAGACCTCGAGCGTGTAGGCACCCTCGATCGGGTCCTCGACATCCAGATGGGCCGACAGCGCCCGCGACAGGCGCGCGCAGTCCTCGACCTCCATCCGCCCGTCGGCGGCGCGTTCGGCCATCACCTGCAGGGTGGGCGACCTGCCGCCCTGCAGGCGCAGGCGCACGAGGCGGAACCCCATGCCCTCGATGACGGGGCCGAGCAGATCGGCGAGGCGCCGGTCGATCGGTGTCCTGGCGACCAGATCCGTCAAGCGAATCGCACTCCCCAAAAAGAAAAACGGGCCAGCGGCCCGTCCCAAGATCCGGTGGGGGCCGATCCACTGGACCGACCCACCGCTGTTGCACCCCCATATACGTCGCGGGCAGCCCGGATGCAAGGGGGGTCAGCGCCGCTTCAGCCGCCGGACCTCGTCGGTGACGATGTCGAGCTGGGTGCGCAGCCGCGCATTCTCCTCGGTCAGACGGGCAAGCTCCTCGGTCAGCGCCGCGATCACGCGCGCGGAGGCCTCCAGCGCCGGGGCCGCCTCCTCCGCGGCGGCATCCAGCCGCCGGCGTTGCGCGACAAGCGCCGACCAGGCGGCGCGGATCCGTTCGAAGGCGGCCCTGCCCGCCGCGCCCAGCGCGCCGCCCGTCACCCTGTCGAGAAGCCACAGGAGCAGGCTGCCGAGCCACTCCATCCCGCCGGCTCAGCCGCGCATCGGCCGCTTCAGACGGCGCCCGCGGCGCGTCCGCCGCCCGCCCGCGCGCGGCGCGTGCGCGCCGGCGGCGCGGCGGTGGCCAGCGCCTCGCGCCGGGCCACGGCCGCCGCCAGGGCCGATTCGGCGCGGGCGAGACCCGCCTTGAGCCCGGCCAGCGCCGAGCCCAGCCGGTCGGCCCGCGCGGCGGTGTCGCGCGCCTCGGCCTCAAGCCGCCGCGCCGCCTCCTCCATCCGGTTCAGGATCTCATCCATGCGCCAAAGATAGGCCCTGGGCGCGCCCGGTTCAATCACTGCGTCATGCCATCCCAGAAACGCTTGACCTTGCTGAAGAAATCCGACTGCGCGGGATTGTTGTCCTTGCCCGCGGCCTCGAATTCCCGCAGCAGCTCCTTCTGGCGCGGCGTCAGGTTCACCGGGGTCTCGACGGCGATCTCCAGATAGAGATCCCCCCGCCCGCCGCCGCGCAGCGCCGGCATGCCCTTGCCCCGAAGCCGCAGCTGCTTGCCCGACTGCACCCCCTCGGGCACCCGCACCCGGGTGCGGCCGCCATCCAGCGTCGGCACCTCGATCTCGCCCCCCAGCGCCGCGGTGGTCATCGAGATCGGGATGCGGCAGTAGAGGTCCTGCCCCTCCCGCTCGAAGATCGGATGCTGGGCAACCTGGATGAAGATGTAGAGATCCCCCGGCGGCCCGCCGCGGCGGCCCGGCTCGCCCTCGCCGGCAAGGCGGATGCGGGTGCCGGTCTCGACCCCGGGCGGGATGTTCACATTCAGCGTCCGCTCGCGCTGCACGCGGCCGGTGCCGCCGCAGACGCGGCAGGGATCCTTGATGATCTGCCCCCGCCCGCCGCAGGTGGGGCAGGTGCGCTCGATGGTGAAGAAGCCCTGCTGCGCCCGCACCTTGCCATGGCCCGAACAGGTTGGGCAGGTCGCCGGCTCGGCGCCATCCGCCGCCCCCGACCCGTGGCAGGAATCGCAGATCACCGTCCCGGGGATGGTGATCGTGGCCTGCTTTCCGGTCATCGCCTCCTCGAGGCTGATGGTCAGGTTGTAGCGCAGGTCCGACCCGCGCACCGCGCGGTTCGCGCCGCGGCGCCCGCCGCGCATGAAGTCGCCGAACAGGTCGTCGAACACGTCCGAGAAGGCCGAGGAGAAATCGGCGCCGCCGGGATGGCTGCGGAATCCGCCCGGGCCGGCGGCCGCCGACCCGTCGAAGGCGGCGTGGCCGAACTGGTCATAGGCGGCGCGCTTCTGGGGATCCTTCAGGATGTCGTAGGCCTCGTTGACCTCCTTGAAGCGGGCCTCGGCGGTGGGATCATCCTTGTTGCGGTCCGGATGCAGCTCCATCGCCTTCTTGCGATAGGCCTTCTTCAGTTCGGCCTCCGAAGCGCCCCGCTTGACGCCCAGCACCTCGTAGTAGTCGCGCTTCGCCATGTCCGAAACCTTATCTGTCCGATGGGGCCAGTTCCAGGATGGTGTTGATCCGGGTCCGCATCCGCGTCCTGTAGCCGTGGCGGACCGCCAGATCGACCAGATCCGGGCGTCCCTCGCGCCCCGTTTCCAGCAGCAGCACCGCCGGCTTCAGCGCCGCGGGGGCCGCCGCGAGGAAGGGCGCCAGCACCGCGGCCTCCATTCCCTCGATATCCATCTTCAGCGCATCGACCCGCGTCAGCCCCGCCGCGCGCAGGACGTCGAGCAGCGGCAGGGCGGGCACCTCGACATCGCCATCCGCTGCCGCCCGCACCTCGCCCCGGTTGGCCTGTCCCGCCGAGGCCAACCGCAGCCGGCCCGGCCGGTCCGAGAGCGCCGCCTCGACCACCCGCACCTCGTCCGCCCCCGAGGCTGCCAGGTTGAAGCGCAGCCTGGCGGCATTGACGGGGTCGGGCTCGATCGCGACACCCGCCAGCCGCGCGCCGCGCGCCTGCACGCCGGCGCGCACCGACAGGGTGTAGAGGCCGACATTGGCCCCCGCATCGACGAAGACGAAATCCGGGCCGGTGATGCAGCGGTTCAGGAAGTCGCGCTCCGCGCCATCCCACAGATGCGCGCCGGCGAAGGCGCGCTTCTCGCAGCGGTTGTCGCGCGGATAGAGCCTGGCGCGCTGGCTGCCGAACAGGACCACGTCGCAGGGCTGGCCATGCAGCGCCAGGCAGATCCGCCGCAGCAGCGAGACGCCCCAGCCGCCGACCCTGTTCGCCGGCATCCGGTCGCCCAGCGCGCGCAGCGCCTCCAGCACGGGGGGCAGGGCGTGGACACCGAACTGCGGCGCGGCGGCGGTCAGGGCCTGGCTCATCGCGTCTCCCCGCGGGCGAGGGGACGGGGCCCGAAGGCCCCGCGCCGCTCACTTCTTCCGGCCGTCGTCGTCGACCTCCTCGTAGTCGGCATCGACGACATTGTCGTCCTTGCCCGACTTCGCGCCATCCCCGGCGGCGGCCTCGGCCTGCGCGCCGGCGCCCTCGGCCTCCTGCGCCTTGTAGATGGCCTCGCCCAGCTTCATCGAGGCTTCCATCAGGGCCTGGGTGCGCTGCTTGATGACCTCGGTGTCATCGCCATCCAGCACCTCGCGCAGCGACGCGACCGCCGCCTCGATGCCCTTGCGGGTGGCCTCGTCGACCTTCTCGCCATGCTCCTTCAGCGACTTCTCGGTCGAATGGATCAGGCTCTCGGCCTGGTTCCTGGCCTCGACCAGCGCGCGACGCCTGCGGTCGGCCTCGGCATTGGCCTCGGCCTCCTTGATCATGCGCTGGATCTCCTCCTCGGTCAGACCGCCCGAGGCCTGGATGGTGATCTTCTGCTCCTTGCCGGTGGCCTTGTCCTTGGCCGAGACGCTGACGATGCCGTTGGCGTCGATGTCGAAGGTGACCTCGATCTGCGGCACGCCGCGCGGCGCGGGCGGAATGTTCTCCAGGTTGAACTGGCCGAGCAGCTTGTTGTCGGCCGCCATCTCGCGCTCGCCCTGGAAGACGCGGATCGTCACCGCGGTCTGGTTG
>RFGB01000043.1 GCA_003697125.1 Alphaproteobacteria bacterium | reverse complement strand
CCCGAAGGCACGCCGAGCGTGACGGATCCGGTCTGCGGGATGACGGTTCCGGCGACGGAGGGGACGCGCCACGTCGAATGGGGCGGCAGGACGCATTATTTCTGCTCGGACAGGTGCCGCGCGAAATTCGACGCCGATCCGTGGTTCTATGCCTCGGGCCATGCGCTGGCGCGCAAGGGGGCGGGCGCGCCCGCGGGCAGCAGGTGGACCTGCCCGATGCATCCCGAGATCGTGCGCGACGCGCCCGGCGACTGCCCGATCTGCGGCATGGCGCTGGAGCCGATGACGCCCTCGGCCGATGCGGGGCCGAACCGCGAACTGATCGACTTCACCCGCCGGATGTGGATCAGCGCCGCGCTGGCGCTGCCGCTGGTGATCCTGACCATGGGCGAGCTTGTCGGCCTGCCCCTGCGCGGCTGGATCGGCGAACCCACGGCAACCTGGCTGGAATTCGTCCTCGCCACGCCGGTCGTGCTCTGGGCGGCGATCCCGTTCTTCCGGCGCTTCCTCGCCTCGCTGAAGAACCGCAGCCCCAACATGTGGACGCTGATCGGGCTGGGTGTGGCCGCGGCCTATGGCTACAGCGTCGTGGCCACCTTCGCGCCGGACCTCTTTCCGCAGGCCTATCGCGAAGGCGGGCGCGTGGGCACCTATTACGAGGCCGCCGCCGTCATCGTGGCGCTGATCTTTCTGGGCCAGGTGCTGGAGCTGCGCGCGCGGGAACGCACCGGCGACGCGATCAGGGCGCTTCTGGACCTCGCGCCCAAGATGGCACGCCGCGTGCTGCCCGACGGCACCGAATACGAGGCGCCGGTGGAGAACGTGGTCGAGGGCGACCGTTTGCGGGTGCGCCCGGGCGAGGCGATCCCGGTGGATGCGGTGGTGGTCGAGGGCCATTCGGCGGTGGACGAGAGCATGATCACCGGCGAGGCGATGCCGGTCGAGAAGGGCCCCGGCGACAGGGTGATCGGCGGCACCATCAACCGCAACGGCAGCCTGATCATCGAGGCCGCCCGCGTCGGCGCCGACACCATGCTGGCCCGCATCGTCGCCATGGTCGCCCAGGCGCAACGGTCTCGCGCGCCCATTCAGGGGCTGGCCGACAAGGTGTCTGCCGTCTTCGTGCCAACGGTCGTTGCCGTGGCCATCATCGCCTTCCTTGCCTGGCTCGCCTTCGGGCCCGAGCCGCGCATCGCCCATGCGATCACCGCCGCGGTGTCGGTGCTGATCATCGCCTGCCCCTGCGCGCTGGGGCTGGCGACGCCGATCTCGATCACCACGGCGGCCGGGCGCGGCGCCCAGGCCGGCATCCTGATCAGGGACGCCGAGGCGCTGGAGCGCATGGCGCGGGTCGACACGCTGGTGGTCGACAAGACCGGCACCCTGACCGAGGGCAGGCCCAAGCTCACCGACGTTGTGGCGCTGGGCGGCATGCCCGAGGGCGAGATCCTGCGGCTGGCGGCGGCGCTGGAGCGCGGGTCCGAGCACCCGCTGGCCGAGGCGATCGTGGCGGGCGCCGAGGCGCGGGGCCTGACCCTGCCCGGGGCCGAGGCCTTCGAGGCCATCACCGGCAAGGGCGTGAAGGGCCGGATCGAGGGGCGCGAGGTGGCGCTGGGCAATGGCGCGATGATGGCCGCGCTGGGGGTCGATCCGGCCCCGGCCGAGACCCGCGCCGACGCGCTGCGCGCCGAGGGCAAGACGGCGATGCATGTCGCCATCGACGGCCGGCTCGCCGGCATCCTCGCCGTGGCCGATCCGATCAAGCAGACCACGCCCGAGGCCATCAGGGCGCTGCACGAGCTCGGCCTGCGCATCATCATGGCCACCGGCGACAACGAGCGCACGGCGCGCGCGGTCGCGGCCAGGCTGGGCATCGACGAGCTGCGCGCCGGCGTCCTGCCCGAGGACAAGCAGAAGCTGGTGGCCGAGCTGCACGCCCAGGGCCACAAGGTCGCCATGGCCGGCGACGGGGTGAACGACGCGCCTGCCCTGGCCGCCGCCGACGTGGGCATCGCCATGGGCACCGGCGCCGACGTGGCGGTGGAAAGCGCCGGCATCACGCTGGTCAAGGGCGACCTGATGGGCATCGTCCGCGCCCGCAGGCTGGCCGTCGCGACGCTGCGCAACATCAAGCAGAACCTCTTCTTCGCCTTCGCCTACAACGCCGCCGGCGTGCCGATCGCCGCCGGCATCCTCTATCCATGGCTCGGGATCCTGCTCTCGCCAATGATCGCCGCGGCCGCGATGAGCTTCTCCTCGGTCTCGGTGATCTCCAACGCGCTCAGGCTGCAAAGGCTGAAGCTCTGATCAAACCCGGCACGGGTCAGACCAGGCTCACCCGCCGATCTCTTCGTGATCGGTCAGGCACTCGGAATGGTCGCGCAGGACCTCGAGCACCCGGCAGTCGGCGCTGCGGCCGCCGCTGCATTCGCGCACCATCCGCGCAAGCTCGGTGCGCAGCGCCTCGAGCCGCGCCATGCGCAGTTCCACCTGGCGAAGCTGGCGGCGGGCGATCGCATCGGCCTCTTCACAGGACTTGTCGGGATGGTCGCTGAGGTCGAGCAGTTCGCGGATTGCATCGAGCGAAAACCCCAGTTGCCGCGCGTGGCGGATGAAGGACAGCCGATCGAGTTCTGCCTCGCCATATCTTCGCTGCCCGCCCGCCGTCCGGCCCGGTTCGGGCATCAGCCCGATCTGCTCATAATAGCGGATCGTCTGGACCTTGGTGCCCGTCCTCTTCGCCAGTGCCCCGATCGTCAGCATGCGCGCACCCGATACCCTTACATCTCTTCAGCCACTGTAGCTTTGAGTCGGCCGACCTGCAAGCGGCGCCGGCATTCACGGATCGGCAATCTGCCGCCCGGCGAAAAGAACACTTCCTGAACCTGCAGCGGCCAAAGCGTGTAAACGCGCCGGAACCTGCAAGAACGAAGAAAAGGCAACTTCGCATGCGGCTGGCCGACATTCAGAAACTGCTTTGGGCATTGGCGGGCGCTGCCCGCGATCGCCTTTGGCGGGTTGATACCGCGGCGGAAGCTGGCGCCACCGTTGGGCGGAGAAGAGCCCGCCTTCCGCCCTCGGGGCGACTTCGCGCACCCATGGGCCCATGACACGCCGGTCGGGGAAATCCTCGCCAGTCCGAGGGACAGGATCTGACACCATGAACCGGCTGAAGGGTAGACCGCCCTGGCCCTGGCCTGAATGAGCGCGCGCCCCGTCGCCGGCCGTTCCGTTCATCGGCGAAGTGCCTGGGCAGACCCCGTGCGTGCTGTGCAGTTTCCGGCGCGCCTTCATGTTCCCGCTGG
>RFGB01000042.1 GCA_003697125.1 Alphaproteobacteria bacterium | reverse complement strand
CGCGCGTTCAGCGCCGCATCCTGCACTTCGGCACGCTTCTCGTCGGACAGCGGCGTCAGCCCGCGCTCGGCCAGATAGCCGTCCGGGCCGAGTGCCGCATCCGAGACATACTCGGCGATGAACTCGTTCAGCCCGGGGATGACGCCGCGATGGGCGTTCTTGATGTAGATGTAGATGGGCCGCGCGATGTCATAGGAGAAGTCGGCGATGGTCTCGAAGCTGGGTTCGATGCCATTCACCGCCACGCCCTTCAGGCGGTCCTCGTTCTCATACAGGAACGAATAGCCGAAGATGCCGATGGCGTGGGGGTCGGCGATCAGGCGCTGGACGATCAGGTTGTCGTTCTCGCCCGCCTCGACGAAGGGGCCATCGGTGCGCATGCGCGAACAGTTCTCCTCGATCCACTTCGAATCGAAGCCGCCGTTCTTCACATAGTCGAGCGCCTTGCACCCGTCATGCAGCGCCAGCTCGACAAAGGCATCGCGCGTGCCCGAGGTGGGCGGCGGGCCATAGGCGAGGATCTCGACATCGGGCAGCGCGGGGTCGATCTCGGACCATTTCCGGTAGGGGTTGTCCACCCATTCGCCATTGACCGGGACCTTCGCCGCCAGCGCCAGATAGATCTGCGCCTCGGTCAGGTTCCAGTCGAAGGGGCTCTCGCGCGAGACGGCCAGCGACAGACCGTCATAGCCGATCTGGACCTCGGTGATGTCGGTGACGCCGTTCCCGGCGCACAGGTCGTATTCCGACGGCTTCATGGCGCGCGAGGCGCCGGTGATGTCGGGATGCGCCGCGCCGATCCCCTGGCAGAAGATCTTCATGCCGCCGCCGGTGCCGGTCGATTCGACCACGGGCGAGGGCATGCCGGTCCGGCGGGCGAATTCCTCGGCCACGGACTGGGAATAGGGGAACACGGTCGAGGATCCCACGACCTGGATCTGGTCGCGGGCCGCGGCGCTGCCCGCGGCGATGGTGGCGATGGCGCCGGCCATGGCCAGGGCGGCAATCTGGGTCGGTCTCATGGGTCGTCTCCCTGACGGGTTCGGGTCGCCGGCCGGCGGGCGCCGGACCGGCATGGGCCATGCACTGCCCGATCCGCGCGACGCTTCTATTTCGGTTTCACGACAGTTCCGTGACAGCCGCCGCATCGAAGGCAGCCTTGCGCGGCGGGCATGGCGGCGTGCAAACTGGGGCCGGAACTGTCGGGAGGTGCGGGACGGGTGACCTTTTACGAGATGGCCGACCCCCAGGGCGTGGTGCGCGAGCCCTACCGGCCGATCCAGCGCTGGATCGAGGAGACCGGGCTTGAGCTTCTGCGCCAGCGCAGCGAGGAGGCCGAGGCGATCTTCCGCCGCATCGGCATCACCTTCGCGGTCTATGGCGAGGGGGGCGATCCCGAGCGGCTGATCCCCTTCGACATCATCCCCCGCGTGTTCAGCGCCGCGGAATGGCAGCGGCTCGACCGCGGCATCCGGCAGCGCAGCCAGGCGCTGAACGCCTTCCTCTACGACGTCTATCACCGCGGCGAGATCCTGCGCGCGGGGCTGGTTCCCGAGGCGCTGGTCTACCGGAACTCGGCCTTCCTGCCGCAGATGATCGGCTTCGACCCGCCCGGGCGGGTCTATGCCCATATCGTCGGCATCGACATCGTGCGCGTCGGGCCCGACAGCTTCCATGTGCTCGAGGACAACTGCCGCACGCCCTCCGGCGTCTCCTACATGCTGGAGAACCGCGAGATCATGATGCGCATGTTCCCCGACCTGTTCGCCGGGGGCGGGGTCGAGCCGGTCGACGGCTATCCCGCCGCGCTGAACCGCACGCTGCGCGAGCTGGCGCCCCCGGCCTGCCGGGGAGAGCCCACCGTGGTGGTGCTGACGCCGGGGCCGTTCAATTCGGCCTATTTCGAGCATTCCTATCTCGCCGACCAGATGGGGGTGGAGCTGGTCGAGCCCCAGGACCTGTTCGTGGACGAGGGGCTGGTGTGGATGCGCACCACCCGCGGCCCGCAGCGGGTGGACGTGATCTACAAGCGCATCGACGACGACTTCATCGACCCGCTCAACTTCCGCCCCGACAGCCTGCTGGGAATCCCGGGCATCTTCGATGTCTACCGCGCCGGCGGGGTCACGCTCTGCTCGGCCCCCGGATCGGGAATCGCCGACGACAAGGCGATCTATGTCCATGTGCCCGACATGATCCGGTTCTATCTGGGCGAGGAACCGATCCTGAAGAACGTGCAGACATGGCAATGCGCCCGGCCCGAGGATTGCGCCCATGTGCTGGCCCATCTGGATGAGCTGGTCGTCAAGGAGGTCCACGGCTCGGGCGGCTATGGCATGCTGATCGGCCCCCGCGCCACCGCCGAGGAGCGCGCGGCCTACGCCCAGCGCATCCGGGCTAACCCGGCCAACTTCATCGCCCAGCCGACGCTGGACCTGTCGACCGCCCCCACGCTGACCCCCGCGGGAATCGCGCCGCGCCATGTCGATTTCCGGCCCTTCTGCCTGCTGGGCCAGCAGATCCGCCTGGTTCCCGGCGGGCTGACACGCGTCGCGCTGCGCGAAGGATCGCTGGTGGTCAATTCCAGCCAGGGCGGCGGGGTGAAGGACACCTGGGTTCTGAGGGGCTGAGGGAGATGCTGAGCCGCACCGCCGAGAACCTGTTCTGGATGGCGCGCTATCTCGAGCGTGCGGAGAGCACGGCGCGGCTGATCGAGATGGGCCGCCGGATGGCGATGCTGCCGGGCGGCGGTCTCAGGGAATGGCAGTCGGTGATCCGCACCACCGGGGCGGATGCGTGGTTCGCGGCCAGGGGTGCGGCCAGCGAGGCGGCGATCATCCACGGCCTGCTGCTGGATGCCGGCAACCCCGCCTCGGTGCATGCCTGCCTCACCCGGGCGCGGGCCAATGGCCGCGCCATCCGCACCGCGCTGACCCAGGAGATGTGGGAGGCGCTGAACGACGGCTGGCGGCGGCTGGAGAATCTGGACGAACAGAGCGCGCGGCGCGACCTGCCGACGCTGCTCGACTGGGTCAAGGCGCGGGCGGCCACCTTCCGCGGTTCGGCCGAGACCGGAATGCTGCGCCATGACGGCTATGACTTCCTGCGCCTTGGCGGGCTGATCGAGCGCGCCGACATGACGCTGCGCCTGCTCAACGTCAAGTATTTCGTCCTGCTGCCCGAGACCGAGGTGGTCGGCGGCGGGCGGGACCATCACCAGTGGGCCTCGGTGCTCTACGCCCTGTCGGCAACGCGCGCCTATCACCACGTCTACAAGGGAGATTACGCCCCCTGGAAGATCGCCGACTTCCTGCTGCTCAATCCGATATTCCCGCGCTCGGTCGCCTTCTGCTATGGTCAGATCTGCGCATGCCTCGACCGGCTGGAACGCCGCTATGGCCAGCGCCACGACTGTCACGATACCGCGCATGACGCCTTGCGGCGGCTGGAATCCCAGGACATCGCCGCGGTGATCCGCGACGGCCTGCACGAGACGGTGAACCAGTACATCGCCCGGACCGCCCGCCTGTCCGACCAGATCGCCGCGGCCTATCACTTCTGAGGATCACCCATGCGCCTTGCCGTGCGCCATGTCACGACCTACCGCTACGAGCCCCCGCCGGTCCGCGTCGCGCTGCGCCTGCGCCTGTGGCCGACCGACTTCGACGGCCAGCGGGCCGAGGGCTGGCAGGTCGCCGTGAACGGCGATCCGGTCGCACCCTTCTCCACCGACAGCTGGGGGCAGGCGGTGGGGCTGTGGCAGGCGGGCGATCCCGGCGAGGGGATCGAGATCACCGCATCGGGCCAAGTCCTGACCGAGGATCGCGCGGGCGTCGTCTCCGGCCTGCCGGTGCGCCCGCCCGAAGGGGTGTTCCTGCGCACCACGCCGCTGACCGAGGCGAGCGATGCGGTGGTGGAATTCGCCGCCGCGATACCCGAACAGGACCGGCTGTCATGGCTGCACGCGCTGTGCCGGGCGGTGGGCGAGGCGGTGGTCTATCGCCCGCAGGTCACCGGCAATGCCACCTCGGCCGCCGAGGCGCTGCAGCTGGGGGCCGGGGTCTGCCAGGACCAGACGCATCTGTTCATCGCCGCGGCGCGTTCGAAGGGCATTCCCGCGCGCTATGTCGTGGGCTATCTGCTGGCCGAGGATGGCAGCGCGGCGGAGGTGGAGACCCATGCCTGGGCCGAGGCGGCGGTTCCCGGGCTGGGCTGGGTCGGCTTCGACCCCACCCATACGATCTGCCCGACCGATCGCTATGTCCGGCTGGGGTGCGGTCTCGATTCGCATGACGCCGCGCCGGTGCAGGGGGTCGTGATCGGCCAGAGCACGGTCTCGGTCGCGGCGCGAGTCGCGATCGGGGCGGAGGATGACGGGCAGGCACAGGAGCAGCAGTGATGACCTATTGCGTGGGCCTGCGTCTGGATGCGGGGCTGGTGCTCTTGGCCGACACCCGCACCAATGCGGGGCTGGACAACATATCGCGGTTTCGCAAGCTGTTCACCTGGGAGGTTCCCGGCGAGCGGGTGGTGGCGCTGATGACCGCGGGAAACCTTTCGGTGACCCAGGGGATCCTGACCCGGATCGAGGCGGCGCTGGCGCGCGCCGCGGCGGGCGAGGAGATCGAGACGATCCTGAATGCCGAGAGCACCTTCCGGGTCGCCGAGATCATCGGCGAGCTGATGCGCGAGCAGCAGCAGGGCCATCGCGAGCCGCTGATGGCCCAGGGCGTCTCGGCCGACGCATCGATCATCGTCGCCGGCCAGCGTCGCGGCGGCCAGCACCGGCTCTTCCTGGTCTATGCGGCGGGCAATTTCATCGAGGCGACCGAGGACACCCCCTTCCTGCAGATCGGCGAGCACAAATACGGCAAGCCGATCCTCGACCGCATCGTCACCAGGCACACCACGCTGGCCGAGGCGCTGAAGGTGGTCTGCGTGTCGATGGATTCGACGCTGCGCTCCAATCTCTCGGTGGGCATGCCCCTCGACCTGGCCGTCATCCGCGCCGGTGAATGCCGGCTGCACATCAACCGCAGGATCGAGGCCGACGACCCCGACTATCTGCAGATCAGCCAGGGCTGGTCCGAGGCGCTGCGCGGCGCCTTCGACACCCTGCCCCCGATGTGGGGCGAGACATGAACCCGCCGCCGGTCTGCGCGCTCTGCGGCCGGCCGATACCCCCCGACGTGCCGCAGGACCGCCACCACCTGGTGCCGAAGCTGAAGGGGGGCGGGCGCGGCCCCTGGGTGCCCATGCACCGGATGTGCCACAACGAGATCCACGCGGTTCTGAGCGAGGCGGAGCTGGCCCGCAGCCACGCCAGCATCGAGGCGCTGCGCGCCCATCCCCATCTGGCGCGCTTCATCGCCTGGCTGGCCGACAAGCCGCCGCATTTTCACGCCCGCACCCTTCCCGCCCGCCGCCGGCGCCGCAGGCGCTAGGCGGGGCCGGCGTTAACCGAACGTTAACGTTTTCGTCGCGGTCGCCGCCGATTTTCGCTAAACTTTCACCCATTGGAAGCTGATCCGGCGGCCTGCCGCCGGGGCGTCGGGTGAAGGTCATGGGTTCGATTCCGTTTCCGTTCAGGCAGTTTTCGAATGCGGGTTCGGCGGTTGCCGCCCCGGCGGCCGGGGAGCCGGGGG
>RFGB01000041.1 GCA_003697125.1 Alphaproteobacteria bacterium | reverse complement strand
GGCCCGCCCCCGTGGGTGGCGCGGTGGCGCCCGGTCAGAAATCCTGACGCTTGACCGGCGCCCAGAGCTTCTTGTTGGTGAAGTAGAGCAGCACCGACAGCACGATCAGGAACAGCACCGCGGTCAGCCCCGCTTCCTTGCGCGCCATCATCTTCGGCTCGGCAACCCACATCAGGAAGGCCGCGACATCCTCGGCCTCCTGCTCCAGCGTGGCGGGGGTGCCGTCCTGATACTCGACATCCTGGCCCATCAGCGGCTGGGGCATCGCGATCCACGAGCCCGGCGCCATCCGGTGGCCGTTCTTGTCGATGCATTCGGCCGGATAGCCGCCATTGGGGAAGGCGATGTTGTAGCTGCCCTCGATGTTGCTCTCGGCGGCGCAGGCGGGGGGTTCGTGATAGCCGGTCAGCAGCGAGTAGATGTATTCCGGCCCGCCGATCCCCTTGAACAGCTGGTTGATCCCCAGCCCCATCGGGCCGTGGAAGCCGGCGCGGGCCTTGGCCATCAGGCTGAGATCCGGCGCCCCGGCATCGACATTGGGCGGGAAATAGTCCGACGGCCGCGTGGCGCGGGGCTCGCCCGTCTCCTTGTCGGTGGTCTCGGGATAGAACTCGGCGATGAAGGCCTTGATCTGTTCCTCGGGCCATTCCACCCCGCCCGGATCGCCCAGATTGCGGAAGGCGACCCGCTTGATGCCATGGCAGGCGGCGCAGACGGTCTGGAAGACCTGCAGGCCGCGCTGCAGCTGGTGGGGATCGAAGCTGCCGAAGGGCCCCTCGAACGAGAAGCTGATGTCGGTCACCTCGGCCTCGCCCGCCGCCAGTGCCGGACCGGCGATCGCGGCGGTCGCGGCCAGCGCGAG
Organism: Alphaproteobacteria bacterium; assembly: GCA_003697125.1. GTDB lineage: Bacteria > Pseudomonadota > Alphaproteobacteria > Rhodobacterales > Rhodobacteraceae > J013. Next base: position 8,533 of record RFGB01000041.1, on the reverse strand, counting down.
AAGGGTCTTGCGGATCATCGGTGTCCTCCTCTCACTCGGCAGGCTGGGCGGCGCCGTCGCCGGCGGCGCGGGGGGGATAGTGGCGATCGAAGTCCTCCTCGATCGTGGCGGGCGCGGGCAGCGGCTTCTCGATGACGCCGAGCACGGGCAGGATGATCAGGAAGTAGACGAACCAGTAGGCGGTTCCGATCAGCGAGATGGTGGGCACCAGCCCCTCGGGCGGCTGCCCGCCGCACCACATCAGCACCAGGAAGTCCAGCACCAGCAGCCAGAACCACCACTTGAACATCGGCCGGTAGCGGCCCGAGCGCACCCGGCTGGTATCCAGCCAGGGCGCCAGCGCCAGCACCGCGAGCGAGCCGAACATCGCCAGCACGCCCAGGAACTTCGCCTCGAAGATGAAGTCGAAGGTGATCGCCCGAAGCATGGCGTAGAAGGGCAGGAAATACCATTCGGGCACGATGTGGGCCGGCGTCTGCAGCGGGTTGGCCTCGACATAGTTGTCGGGGTGACCCAGATAGTTGGGCATGAAGCCGACGATGGCGAAGAACACCACCAGGATCACCGCCAGGGCGAACAGGTCCTTGATGACATAGTAGGGCCAGAACGGAACCGTGTCCCGCTTCGCCGTCTCGATGTCCTTGCGGCGCACCTCGACCCCGGTGGGGTTGTTGTTGCCGGTGGTGTGGAAGGCCCAGATATGCACCACCACCAGCCCGGCGATGACGAAGGGCAGCAGATAGTGCAGCGAGAAGAAGCGGTTCAGCGTCGGGTTGTCGACCGCCGGGCCGCCCAGCAGCCAGGTCTGGATGTCGGGGCCGATGCCGGGGATGGCGCCGAACAGCCCGGTGATCACCGTGGCGCCCCAGAAGGACATCTGCCCCCAGGGCAGGACGTAGCCCATGAAGGCGGTGGCCATCATCGCCAGATAGATCAGCATGCCGATGATCCAGGTCACCTCGCGCGGGGCCTTGTAGCTGCCATAGTAGAGGCCGCGGAAGATGTGGAGGTAGACGGCGACGAAGAACAGCGAGGCGCCGTTGGCATGCAGGTAGCGCAGCGCCCAGCCGGCATTCACGTCGCGCATGATGTGCTCGACGCTGGCGAAGGCCAGATCGACATGCGGGGTGTAATGCATCGCCAGCGCGATCCCGGTGACGATCTGCAGCGCGAGGCAGAAGGTCAGGACGATGCCCCAGATCCACATCCAGTTGAGGTTCTTGGGGGTGGGGATCATCAGCGTGTCATAGAGCAGCGCGGCGATGGGCAGCCGCGCATGCAGCCATTTCTCGAAGCCCGTCCTGGGCGTGTAGGGCTCGTGCGGAATTCCGGCCATCTCTCCCTCCTCAGCCCAGCTTCAGCATCCCGTCCGACACGAAGGCGGCGACGGGCACATGCAGGTTCTCGGGCGCGGGGCCCTTGCGGATGCGGCCGGCGGTGTCGTAGTGCGACCCGTGGCAGGGGCAGAACCAGCCGCCGAAATCGCCCGCGCCATCGCCCAGCGGCACGCAGCCCAGATGCGTGCACACGCCCATCATCACCAGCCATTCGCCGGATTCGTCCAGCGCGCGGTTCTGGTCGGTGGCCGGTGCGTCGGCGGGCAGGTTGGCGTTGCGCGCCACGGGGTCGGGAAGATCCTCGAGCGGGACCGCGCGTGCGGCGGCGATCTCCGCCTCGGTGCGGCGGCGGATGAAGACCGGCTTGCCCAGCCACTTCACGCGCAGCTGCGTGCCGGTCTGGACGCCCGAGACATCGACCTCGATCGAGGAAAGGGCCTGGACGTCGGCGCTGGGGTTCATCTGGTTGATCAGCGGCCAGATCGCCGCCCCAGCGGCGACCGCCCCGGCCGCCCCGGTCGCGACATAGAGGAAGTCGCGCCGCGTGCCTTCGGCTTGTTCGACGTGAGACACTGGTCCCTCTCCTTGGTGGCGGGTCCGACCCCTGGACCCCAGTCGGTTCTTCTGGTCCCTTCTAGCCGGGATTCGCCACGGTCACTACACGCGGCGCGCCCGAGTTTCCAGCGGTCAGTGCGCCGCAGGCGCCAGGCGTGGCGCCGGCACGACAGGGAGGACGGCCATGCGCCTTGCCGCCTATCAGCCGGACAACCCCCGCAATCTGGGCGCGATGATCCGCATCGCCGCCTGTTTCGGGGTGCCGCTCGACGTGATCGAGCCCTGCGGCTTCCCCTTCTCGCCGCGTGCGGTCCGGCAGTCGGCGCTGGATTACGCCGCGCTGGCCGAGATCGTGCGCCATGACGGCTGGGCGGCGTTCCGGGCCCGGCAGGCGGGGCGGCTGGTGCTGCTGACCACGGCGGGGGATCTGGCGCTGCCCTGCCATCGTTTCCTGCCTTCGGACATCGTGATGGTGGGACGGGAATCGGCCGGGGTTCCGCGCGAGGTGCATGCGGCGGCGGATCTGCGCCTGGTGATCCCGATGCCGGGGGGCGGGCGGTCGCTGAACGTGGCGATGGCGGCGGGCATCGCCCTGTACGAGGCGATGCGCCAGTTCATGGCCGCGCGGGGTGAGGACGTGCCCCGCCCGGGCGGGTTCAGCCCATCCGGCTGACCGGGTTGCCGATGAAGGTCAGGAATTCCTTCCGGGTGCGGTCATCGTCACGGAAGACGCCCAGCATGGTCGAGGTCACCATCGTCACCCCCGGCTTGTGCACGCCGCGGGTCGACATGCAGTGATGCTCGCCCTCCAGCACCACGGCGACGCCCTGGGGGCGCAGCACCTCCATCAGGGTGTTGGCGATCTGGGCGGTCATCTTCTCCTGGACCTGCAGTCGCTTGGCATAGGCATCGACAAGCCGCGCGAGCTTGGAGATTCCGACCACGCGATCGGTGGGAATGTAGCCCACATGCGCCTTGCCGATGATCGGGGCCAGGTGGTGCTCGCAATAGCTCTCGAAGCGGATGTCGCGCAGCACCACCATCTCGTCATAGCCCTCGACCTCCTCGAAGGTCCGCGCAAGCAGCGCCGCCGGATCCTCGCGATAGCCGCGGAACCATTGCTCATAGGCCTTGACCACACGCTTGGGCGTGTCCAGGAGCCCCTCGCGCGCGGGATCGTCACCGGCCCAGTGCAGCAGCACCCGCACCGCCTCCTCGGCCTGTGCACGCGTGGGCCGTTCCACGGCGCCCTGCGCCGGGTCCGAAGGACTGATCACGTTCATGGCGATCCCCCGTCATGGGCGGCCGGCCGCGATGGTGCCGCGCCGCCTGTTTCCATCCCTGTCGTCCGGCCCGCCGGCATTCCGCCACGCAGCGCCCCCGTCCGATGCTGCGGGGCCGAACATTAACGACCGGTTAACGGCGGCCCGGCGCCCGTCCGACCTGGGGTCATACGGCCGACAGCGCCGACTGGATGTCCGCGATCAGGTCGTCGGGATCCTCCAGCCCCACCGACAGACGCACCAGCCCCGGCGTGATGCCCAGCGCCGCGCGCGCCGCCTCGCTCAGCCGCTGATGGGTGGTGGTGGCGGGATGGGTGATCAGCGACTTGGCATCGCCGAGATTGTTCGAGATCCGGATCAGCCGCAGCGCATCGAGAAAGCGGAAGGCGCCCGCCTTGCCGCCGGCGATCTCGAAGCTGATCATGGTTCCGAAGCCCGACATCATCCGCGCCGCCAGCGCATGCTGCGGATGGCCGGGCAGGCCCGGATACAGCACCCGGGCGATCCCGGGCCGCCCGTCCAGCGCCGCGGCGATGCGCGCCGCACTCTCGGCCTGGGCGGCGCAGCGCAGGGGCAGGGTCTCGAGCCCCTTGAGCAGCACCCAGGCATTGAACGGGCTGAGCGTGCCGCCGGTATGCTTCATGTAGGGTTCCAGCCGGTCGCGGATGAAGCCGCGGCTGCCCAGCACGATGCCGCCCAGGCAGCGGCCCTGCCCGTCGACATGCTTGGTGGCGGAATAGACGACGACATCCGCGCCCAGCGCGATCGCGCGCGAGAAGGCGGGGGTGACGAAGACATTGTCGACCACCACCAGCGCGCCCGCCGCATGGGCCAGCTCGGCAACGGCGGGGATGTCGACGATCTCCAGCGTCGGGTTGGACACGGCCTCGAAGAACACCGCGCGCGTGCCCGGCCGGATCGCCGCGCGCCAGGCGTCGATGTCGGTGCCGTCGACCAGCGTCACCTCGACCCCGAAGCGGGGCAGCAGCGTCTCGACGATGTAGAGGCAGGATCCGAACAGCGCGCGCGAGGAGACGAGGTGATCCCCCGCGGAAAGCTGGCACATCAGCGCGCCGCTGACCGCGGCCATGCCGCTGGCCGCGGCGAAGCCGTCCTCGGTCCCCTCAAGCGCGGCCATCCGCTCCTCGAACATCCGCACCGTCGGATTGGCATAGCGGGAATAGATGAAGCCCTCGCCCTCGGCCGCGCCGCTGAACCGGGCCTCGGCGGTCTCGGCGTCGGGATAGACATAGCCCTGGGTCAGGAAGATGGCTTCCGATGTCTCGCCGAACTGGCTGCGGCGCGCGCCGGCATGGACCATCCGGGTGCGCGGCCTCCAGCCTGCCTGGCCGCCGGGTCCGGCCGGGTGGACATCGTTCTTGGCGGGTTCGGTCATCTTCTGCCCCCTCTCGGCGCCCGACCGGGGATCGGGGCCCTGGGGCCTCGACCTTTTAGCGGCTTCTTTAACGTGGCCCGCAATCCGGTCAGCAAATCGCCACGACCGTCGGCTACCCGCTTTCGGCGCGCGCCGCAAGGGCCCCCGCCGGCGGAGTCAGTCGGGGGGTCAGTCGGCGGGCAGGATCTCGGCCTCGATCCTGACCGGAATGACGGCGCTGACCGCCGGCGCGGCGAAGCTGACGCCCCACAGGGTGCGGTCGATCTCGGTGGTCGCGGTCAGGCCGATCACCTCCTTGCCGCGGGAAAGCGGAGTCACGCCGCGCGCGTTCAGCCGCACCTCCAGCTCCACCGGGCGGGTGACGTCGCGGATGGTCAGGTTGCCGGTCATCCGGACGCTGACCGCGCTGGTCAGCACGACATCGGTCGATTCGAACACGATCTCGGGGAATCGGGCCACGTCCAGAAGCCCGGGAAAGTTCCGGGCGTGCCCGTCGCGGGTGGGCGAATCGGTGTCGATGCTGGCGGCGCGGATCACCGCGCGCACCCGGGTCTGTTCAATCCGCTCCGGATCGAAGTCGATCTGGACGTCGAAGTCGCGGAAGCGCCCGAAGAAGCTGGAGAAGCCGAGATGGCTGATCCAGAAGGTGATGGTGGTGTGGTCGCGGTCGATCACATAGGGCCGCGCCAGCGCGGGGGCCGGGGCGAGGCCCGGCGCCAGCAGGGCCAGGATGACGAGTGCGGCGGGCATGCGCATGGGGATCCTCCTTCGCTGCCCGACCGATAACCCGGCGCGCGGCGGCGCGACAGCCCGCCTCACGCGGGTTTGCGCGGCGCGCGGGCGTTCAGTCCGCCGGCAGGATCATCAGATCGACCCGCACCGGCAGGATTCCCGCCACCGCGGGCGCGGCAAAGCCGATGCCGAAGGCGGTGCGGTCGATGTCGAAGCGGGCGATCAGGCCCAGCGCCTCCTTTCCTCGGGTGAAGGGATTGACCCCCCTTGCGCGCAGCCTGACGTCGAAGCTGAGCGGTCGCGTGACGGTCTTGATCGTCAGGTCCCCGGTGATGCGCACCGATTCGGCCGAGGTCAGCTCGACGCGCCGCGAGATGAAGGTGATCAGCGGATGGCGCCGCACGTCCAGCAGCTCGGTGGCATAGCGGGTGTTGTCGTCGCGCGTCTTCGATCCGGTGTCGAGGCTGTCGGCCTCGATCTCGACCCGGACGCGCGCGTTCTCGATGTCTTCGAGATCGAGGTCGATCTCGGCCCGCCAGGTCCGGAAACGGCCGTGGAAGGTGGTGAAGCCGAGATGTTCCACCGAGAAGGTGATCGCGCTGTGGTCGTGATCGACGAGGTAGCGTTCCGCCCGGGCGGGCAGTCCGGCCAGCAGCAGCATGGCCATGACGAGGATCGCACGCATCGGACGCCTCCCTGCATGTCCGCGTGGCGGTTCAGGATGGTGCAGGATGCGCCGGCTGTGAAGGGGTTGCAGCGCTAGCGCGTGGGCACGGGGGTCTCGCCGCGATAGTCGTAGAAGCCGCGCCTGGTCTTGCGGCCGAGCCATCCCGCCTCGACATACTTCACCAGAAGCGGGCAGGGCCGATACTTGGTGTCGGCCAGCCCCTCATGCAGCACGTTCATGATCGCAAGGCAGGTGTCCAGCCCGATGAAGTCGGCAAGCTCCAGCGGCCCCATCGGATGATTGGCGCCGAGCTTCAGCGCCGTGTCGATGCTGGTCACCGTCCCGACGCCCTCATAGAGGGTATAGACCGCCTCGTTGATCATCGGGATCAGGACGCGGTTGACGATGAAGGCGGGGAAGTCCTCGGCCGGCGATGCGGTCTTGCCCAGCCTGTCCACCACCGCCTTCAGCGTCTGGTAGGTGGCGTCGTCGGTGGCGATGCCGCGGATCAGCTCCACCAGCTGCATCACCGGCACCGGGTTCATGAAGTGGAAGCCCATGAAGCGTTCGGGCCGGTCGGTGGTGGCGGCGAGCCGGGTGATCGAGATCGAGGAGGTGTTGGTGGTCAGGATGGTGTGGGGGGCCAGATGCGGGGTGATGCTGCGGAAGATGGTCTTCTTCAGCTCCTCATTCTCGGTCGCCGCCTCGATGATCAGGTCCGAGGGTCCGAGCTCGGCCAGCTCCAGCGTGGGGTGGATGCGCGCCAGCGCCGCGTCGCGCGCCTCGGCGGTGATCCGCCCCCGCGCCACCTGCCGCTCCATGTTGGCGGCGATGGTGGCCATGGCGCGGTCCAGAACCTCCCGGCTGATGTCGTTCAGCTTCACGTCGTATCCGGCCAGGGCGAAGACATGCGCGATGCCGCTGCCCATCTGCCCGGCGCCGATGACACCGACGCTGCGGATCTCCATCCCCGTCCCTCCATCGCGAAAGACCCCCGCGGGGCGGGCGCACATTAGGCGCATGCGCGCGCCATCCGCAACCGGTTTCGCCGGCCGCGGCGATGCCGGGAAGTCGTGGCGAATTGTGCGCTTAACCGGCGGGAAAGACGCGCCCCCGAGACTGCCCGGCATCGCATCCCGCCCCGAATGGTGTCGCGCATGTCCATCGAGCCGCCCGCCCGGGCATTCGACAAGCCCGAAACCTTCCGCTTCGGCCGCTCGCGCCAGATCTTCCGCGGCACGCTGCCCGACCTGTCGGGCGATTTCCTCGCCTGCGCCGGCGGGACCGAGACCTTCGGCCGCTTCGTCGCCCGGCCCTGGCCCGCGGCGCTGTCGGCGCGGCTGGGCATGGCGGCGGCGAATTTCGGCACGTCGGGCGCGGGTCCGACCTTCTTCCTGAAGGATCCCGTGCTGCTCGAGACGCTGTCGCGCGCGCGGGTGTGCATCCTGCAGCTGACCCCGGCCTGGGCGACCTCGAACCGCCTGTTCAGCGTGCGCAAGCGCCGCAACGAGAGGTTGCAGTCGGTGGCGCAGATGCTGCGGCTATTGTATCCCGAGATCGACCCCGACGGGTTCCGCTTCGTGCACCGGATGCTGGCGGCGATGCATGCGACCGATCCGGTCCGCTTTCGGGTGGTCGAGCATGAGATGCGCGAGGCGTGGCTTGCCCGCATGCGCGAGCTTCTGGACCAGATCGAGACGCGCAAGGTGCTGCTGTGGTTCGCGCAGCGCCGGCCCGAGGAGGAGGAGCCGCCGGAACTGGGCCCGATGCTGCGCCTGCCCCCCGCCTATGTCGGGCGCGACATGGTCGAGGCGCTGCGGCCGCTGGCCGATGCGGTGGTCGAATGCGTGCCCGACGGCGGCGCGGGCATGGTGCTGCGGCTCGACCGTCCGCAGCTCTCCGCCGAGCTGGTCCCCGCCCGGCTGCATCCGGGGCAGGAGCTGCACGATCTGGCCGCCGCGCGCGTCGCCGAGGCGGTGGGCGCGCTGATCGGCTGATCGCGCCCTTGCGCTCGCCGCGTTTGCCGCGCATCTTCCCCGGCCGGGAGGGTTCCGCATGGCAAGCCATCCGCGCCTGGACAATCCGCGCCTCGCGGTCCTGATCGATGCCGACAACGTCCCGGCCTCGATCGTCGACGGGCTGTTCGACGAGATCGCCACGCTGGGCGACGCCAGCGTGCGGCGCATCTATGGCGATTTCTCCAGCCCCCAGATGGCGCGCTGGCGGAAGGTGCTGGCCGCCCATGCCATCAACCCCACCCAGCAGTTCGCCTATACCCGGGGCAAGAATGCCAGCGACATCACCCTGGTGATCGAGGCGATGGACCTTCTGCATGCCGGCCGGGTGGACGGCTTCTGCCTCGTCTCCTCGGACAGCGACCTGACCCGGCTGGCCAGCCGGATCCGCGAACAGGGGCTGGTCGTCTACGGCTTCGGCGCCGAGAAGACGCCCGATGCCTTCGTGAAGGCCTGCACGCGCTTCATCTACATCGAGAATCTCGCCCGGTCCGAGGAGGGCGGGGCGGAGGCGGCGGCCCAGACGCCCGCGCGCCGCGGGGGCAGGG
>RFGB01000040.1 GCA_003697125.1 Alphaproteobacteria bacterium | reverse complement strand
GCCCTGGGCTGGGCGGTGGTGGAACTGGGCGGCGGCCGCCGCCGGCCCGCCGATGCCATCGACCACCGCGTCGGGCTCGACCGGCTGGCCGGCATCGGCGATGTCGCCGATGCCGCCACCCCGATCGCGCGGGTGCATGCCGCCGATGCCGACAGCGCCGAGGCCGCGGCGGCCAGGCTTCGCGCGGCCTATCGCGTCGGCCCCGGTCCGGCCGAGCCGCCGCCGCTGATCCGGGCGCGGCTGGGATGAGGCGCGCGATCCTGATAGTGCTGGATTCGGTGGGCTGCGGCGGCGCCCCGGATGCGGCGGATTTCGGCGATGCCGGGGCCAATACGCTGGGCCACATCCGCGAGGCAACCGGGGTGGAGCTGCCCAATCTCGCCCGGCTCGGGCTGTGGTCGGCGGTCAACCTCGCCGCGGGCACCGAGTTTCCCGGCCCCGCCCCGCAGGGGTTGTGGGGCGCGGCCACCGAGCGGTCGAAGGGCAAGGACACCCCCTCGGGCCACTGGGAGCTGGCCGGGGTGCCGGTGCCCTGGGCGTGGCACTATTTCCCGCGCACGGTGCCCGCCTTCCCGCCCGAGATCACCGCCGCGCTGATCGCCCGGGCGCGGCTGCCGGGGATACTGGGCGATTGCCATGCCTCGGGCACCGAGATCATCGCGCGGCTGGGAGCCGAGCATCTGCGTACCGGCCGGCCGATCTGCTACACCTCGGCCGACAGCGTGATGCAGATCGCCGCCCATGAGGAGGGCTTCGGGCTGGCGCGGCTCTACGAGGTCTGCGAGATCGCGGCAGAACTGGTTCATCCGCTGCGGGTGGGGCGGGTCATCGCGCGCCCGTTCACCGGCAGCCCCGGCGCCTTCCGCCGCACCGCCAACCGGCGCGACTATGCCATCCCCCCGCCCGAGCCCACCCTGCTCGACCGCGTGCAGGCGGCCGGCGGGCGGACCATCGGCATCGGCAAGATCGGCGACATCTTCGCCCATCGCGGCCTGTCCGAGGAGCTGAAGGCGCCCGATGACATGGGGCTGGTCGACTGCACCCGCGCGGCGATGGACCGCGCCCCCGACGGCGCGCTGATCTTCGTGAACCTGGTCGAATTCGACAGCGTCCACGGCCACCGGCGCGACCCGCAGGGCTATGCCCGGGCGCTGGCGGTCTTCGATGCCCGCCTGCCCGGCCTGGAGGCGGCGATGCGGCCCGGCGACCTGATGATCCTGACCGCGGATCACGGCAATGATCCCACCTGGACGGGCAGCGACCACACCCGCGAGCGGGTGCCCGTGCTGGGCCTGGGGGTCGGGCCACGGGCGATCGGGCTGGTGGGCTTCGCCGATGTCGGGGAAAGCGTCGCGGCGCATCTCGGCCTCGCGCCGGGTCGGCACGGGAGGTCCTTCCTGTGACCTGGGAGGGTTTTCCCAAGGTCGAGCTGCATCTGCATCTGGAAGGCGCCGCGCCGCCGGCATTCATCCGCGCCGAGGCCGCGCGGCGGGGCGTCCCGCCCCCGCCGGTCTTCGGCGCCGATGGCGGCTATCGCTGGCAGGGCTTTGGCGGGTTCCTGGCCGCATACGAGGCCGCCTGCGCGGTGCTGTCGGGCCCCGACGCCTATGCCCGCCTCGCCGCGGCGGTGCTGGCCGACCGCGCGGCCGACGGGGTGGTGCATGCCGAGATCTTCATCGCCCCGCAGCTGATCGCCGGCGGCGACCCCGTCGCCTTCGCCGAACACTGGGCCGCGATCCGGTCGGTCTCCTGCCCGGGAATCTCGATCGCGTGGATCGCGATCGCCGTGCGCCATCTGGGGCCGCAAGGGGCGCTGGAAACCGCGCGGCTTGCCGCGGCCAGCGCCGGCCTGGCAGGGTTCGGCATGGCCGGCGACGAACGCTTCGGCCATCCGGCCGACTTCGCCCCCGCCTTCGATCTGGCGCGCGAGGCGGGCCTGGCGCTGACCGTCCATGCCGGCGAGTTCGGCGGCCCCGACAGCGTGGCCGCGGCGCTTGATCATCTGCGGCCGGCGCGGATCGGCCACGGGGTGCGCGCCATCGAAAGCCCAGCCCTCGTGGCGCGGCTCGCCGCCGAGGGCATCGTGCTGGAGGTCTGCCCGGGGTCGAACATCGCGCTGGGCCTCTATCCCGACTGGGCGGCCCATCCGGTCGCGGCGCTCGACCGCGCCGGGGTGCGGATCACCCTGTCCACCGACGATCCGCCCTGGTTTGCAACCCGCCTGTCGCTGGAATATGCCGCGCTGGCACGAACCCATGGCTGGGGGCCCGAGGATTTCCGGCGCTTCAACCGGACCGCCGCCGCGGCGGCCTTCTGCGACGCGGCCACCCGGGCCGGCATCCTGGCCAGACTGGAGGGAGCATGACCGAGACCCCGATCCGCGACCATCTGACCATCGTCACCCATCCGCTGGTGCAGCACAAGCTGACGCTGATGCGGGACAGGGACACCTCGACCGGCGGATTCCGGCGGCTGCTGCGCGAAGTGAGCCTGCTCTTGGCCTATGAGATCACCCGCGACCTGCCGCTTGTCACCCGGCTGGTCGAGACGCCGCTGGCGGAGATGGAGGCCCCGGTCCTGAAGGGCAAGAAGCTGGCCCTGGTGTCGATCCTGCGGGCGGGAAACGGGCTGCTGGACGGGGTGCTGGAACTGATTCCCTCGGCCCGGGTCGGATTCATCGGCCTTTACCGCGACGAGGCGACCCTGCGCCCGGTGCAGTATTACAAGAAGGTGCCGTCGGATCTGGACGACCGCATCGTCATCGTGCTGGATCCGATGCTGGCGACGGGCAATTCCTCGGTCGCGGCGATCGATCTGCTGAAGGCCGAGGGCGCGCGCGACATCCGCTTCCTGTGCCTTGTCGCCGCACCCGAGGGGGTGGCGCGGATGCGCGAGGCCCATCCCGACGTGCGCATCGTGACCGCGGCGCTGGACGAGCGGCTGAACGAGAAGGGCTATATCGTGCCCGGGCTCGGCGATGCCGGCGACCGCATGTTCGGCACCAAGTGACCGGGAACGGGCCTGCCGGCTGCAAGACCGGCAGGCCCGCCGGGACACGCGCACACGGCAACCCGGTCGGTTCCCGCCTGCGATTGCCTTCGGCGGGGAAGGGGACCGAAGGCCAACGGAGGAGACGCCCCGATCAATAGCCGGGTCAGCGTGAATCCACCGTGAATGCCGGCGCTCAGCCCGGGGGGATCAGGATCCGGCGCCCATCGGCGACAAGCCGGTTCAGCCGATCGCGCAGCATCATCGGCTCTGCCCCCTCGGGCAGCGGCAGCGTGCGCACCGCCCAGGCGCAGAAGCTGTCGGCATCGACCGACAGCCGCGCGAGGCTGGGCGCGATCAGGGCCAGCGCCGCGGCGCGGTCGCCGGCCAGCTCGGCCATCACCGCGGAGAATCCGCAGGGCAGGATCCAGCTTTCCGGCAGGTCGGACAGGCACAGCAGGGCAAGGCGCCTTTCCCCGCAGACGGCAAGCGTGGTGCCCCGAAGCGCGCGCAGGCCCGGGTCGCCGGGCCGGGCGGCCAGCCGCTCGGCGAGCCAGAGCGCCTCATCCGCGTGCCCCAGGAGCGCAAGCCCCAGCGCCGCCGCGCCGGCCACCTCCAGCCCCGCCGGCTCCAGCGCCGCCGCCGCGCGCAGATGCGCCGCGGCCTCGCGCCGCTGGCCGCGCATCAGCGCCAGCCAGCCCAGATCGGCCCGGGCGGCCCCGTCCGGCGTCTGTGCCCCGTCGGGCAGCATCTGCGGCAACCGCACCGGATCATCGGGCCGCGACAAGAGCAGGCGGAGCGCGAATGTCTCGGGCATCGCGGCCGGGCCGGGCAGGGGCGCGCGGATCGGGCCGCCGGCCTCGAGGGGGCGCCCCGCCGCGACCGAGGCGATGCGGCGCGCGACGCTCTCCGCCGCGTCCGTCCCGCCGGCGGGCAGATGCTCCGACCAGATCAGCCGTTCCTCGGGCCGGTGCCACAGCTGCAGATAGAGCCCCTCGCCGCCATCGCCCAGGATGCGCAGCACCGTTTCGGCATCCTGCCCGGCCGTCGGCGCCACCAGAGCCGGCCGGCGCCCCAGCGCGTCAATCACCGCCAGCGCGAGCCGCCTCTGACCCGGGCCGGCCGGCGGTTCGGCGGCATCGAGCCCCAGCCGCACCGGCAGCGGCCGCGCCCGATCGGTGCGGGGGGGCGCGCCATCCCCGGCCGCCTCGCGGCCATGGCCGAGCTTCAGCTCCTCGACAAGCGCGACGATCTCGCCCGCGGGCGGGTCATCGAATTCCTGCAGATAGGCGCGGTAGAAGGCGCCATAGACCTTCAGCGCGCCCGGAAGGTCGCCCGCATCGGCCAGGGCGCGCATCAGCACCATCGCCGCGGGCTGGCGGGTGCGGTCGAGGTTGAAGGCGGCGCGGGCGAGGTCGATGCGGTCCTGCGCCTCGTGTCCGGGCTCGGCCAGGGCGCGGTCGAGCGCGCGCGACAGCGCCTCGGTCAGGAAGCGGATCCGTTCGCCCAGCCATGCGCTGAAGGCCGGGTCCACGTCGCTGCAATCGGCGGCGAGCCCGGCAAGCGGACGGTCACCCTCGAGCAGGAGCCGGTGGGCGAACCCGCGCTGGGCGCTGCGCATCACCTCGAACAGGTCCGAATCGGTCGCCGACAGGTCCAGCCGGATCGCGTGCCGCTGGCCGCGCAGCCCCTCGAACCCGTGCCGGCGGAACAGGTCCACCAGGATCTTCAGATCGCGCTTGAGCGAGTTGCGCTGATGCTCGGCCGAGGGCGAGCGGCTCCACAGCCGCTCGGCCAGCACCTCGCGGCTTTCCTCGCCGCCATTGGCCATCAGCAGGCAGGCGAGCAGCGCCCGCGCCTTGGCCGAGGCAATGGCCACCGGCCGATCGGCGATGGCCACGCGCACCCCGTCCAGCAGATCCACCCGCAGGCGCACCGGATTTATTCCGCGCCCGCCCCGGGGCGGTCGCGGATCGGGCTCAATCCCATCGGCGCCGTTCTGCCGCATGCCTTCCCCCTGTCGGGCAGTTTCCACCCGACCGGGGGGCGATGCAAGCGCGGGCTTGGCGGGGTGCGCGCCGCGGTTGCCGGTCACGAGAACGCCCCGCCCGTGCCGGGGCGGGGCGCGCGGCCCTTCGGGCCGTGTTGCCGGCCGCGATGGCGATGCGGAATCAGGCGACGCGGTGGAGCTGGACCGCGCCCTCCTCGACCGCGCAGACCGGTTCGGCCGGACCGACCGCCCGGCCGGTGAAGACTCTCTTGCCCACGCGCACGCTGAGGCGCCCGTTCGGAAGGCGCGCCACAATCTCACCCTGAACCGAAACGCAGCTACCGATCGTGATGGTTCCCAGCATGGATCGCTGTCCTCCCCCGGCAAGCGTATCCCACCTTGATGTCTCTCCCCGGTTAACATCTGGTATATCGGCGCGGGAAAATCCAGTGCCTTCCGCGCCGTCCGCCGCGCCGGGGGCCGGCGCTCACAGCCATTGCAGCAGATGCGGGATCAGCGGCAGGTCGGCCGGCGGCATCGGATAGTCCCGCAGCCGCGCCGGGCGCACCCAGGCCAGCTCCTGTCCCTCGCGCGCCCGGGGCGCGCCCTGCCATCTCCGGCAGACATAGAGCGGCATCAGCAGGTGGAAATCCGGATAGGCGTGGCTGGCGAAGGTCAGCGGGGCGAGGCAGCTTTCGCGCGTCTCGACCCCCAGCTCCTCGGCAAGCTCGCGGATGAGGCAGGCCTCGGGGGTCTCGCCCGGCTCGACCTTGCCGCCGGGAAACTCCCACAGCCCGGCCATGCTGCGCCCCTCGGGACGGCGGGCCAGCAGCACCCGCCCGTCCGCGTCGACCAGCGCGCAGGCGGCGACCAGCACCAGCCTTGCCGGGGCGGCGGCGGTCACGAGCGGTAGTCGGCGTTGATCTCGATGTAGCGCCGGGTCAGGTCGCAGGTCCAGACCGTCGCCCGCCCGCTGCCCACGCCGACATCGACGGCGATGTCGATCTCGGGGCGCTTCATGTAGGCGGCGGCCTCGGCCTCGACGTAACCCGGGGCGCGCTGGCCCTCCTCGGCCACGACCATCGCGCCGAACCGGATCGCCAGCCGGTCGCGGTCCGCGGCCTCGCCCGACTTGCCCACGGCCATCACGATGCGGCCCCAGTTGGGATCCTCGCCGGCGATGGCGGTCTTGACCAGCGGCGAATTGGCGATGGCAAGACCGATGCGCCGGGCGGCGCGGTCGCTGCGCGCGCCGGTCACGGTGATCGCCACGAACTTGCTGGCGCCCTCGCCGTCGCGCACGATCAGATGCGCCAGGTCGCGCATCACCGCCTCCAGCGCCGCGGCGAAGGCCCGGCCCGCGCCCGTGCGGGGCCCGGTGATGGGCGCGATCGGGGCGCGGCCGGTGGCGGCGACGATCACGCTGTCCGAGGTGGAGGTGTCGCCGTCGACGGTGATGGCGTTGAAGCTGCGCGCGCAGGCGGCGCGGACCATGCGCTGCAGCGCCGCGCCCTGCACCGGGGCGTCGGTGAAGACGAAGGCCAGCATGGTCGCCATGTCGGGCGCGATCATCCCCGAACCCTTGGCGAAGCCGGCGATGGTGACCGGGGTGCCGTCGATCGGCACCACGCGCGCGGCGCCCTTGGGGAAGGTGTCGGTAGTCATGATCGCGCGCGCGGCCTGTTCGGCGCCCTCGGGGGACAGGCGCGCGACCAGGTCGCCCATCCGCGCGGTGATGCGTTCATGGGGCAGGGGCTCGCCGATCACCCCGGTCGAGGCGATCAGGATGCGCTCGGGCCGGGTGCCCAGCGCCGCGGCCGCCGCCGCCGCCGTGACCTCGACCGCCGCCTGCCCGGCGCGGCCGGTGAAGGCATTGGCATTGCCCGAATTGACCAAGATGCCGGTCGGCTGGGGGGCGGGGCCTTCCGCGGCGATCGCAGCCAGCGCCCTTTCGCACCACAGCACCGGGGCCGAGCGGGTGGCCGAGCGGGTGAAGCAGCCGGCGATGGTGGCGCCGGGGGCGATCTCGGCAAGCATCACGTCGAGCCGGTCGCGATAGCGCACCCCGGCCGCGGCCGCCGACAGCCGCACCCCGGCGACGGGGGGCAGCTTCGGAAAGCCGCCCGCCGGGGCGAGGGGCGAGACGGTCAGGGCCTTGCCGGGCCTTGCCGCCGGCGCACCGGCCGCGGTGCTGCCGCCCGCGGCGGCAGGCTCTGGACTGGGGTTGCTGGCCATGGCGGTATCCCTGCGGGAAGAGCGGGCCGGCGACCGCCGGCCCGGGAGCGGGGGCGCGCCCTGCGGATGCGGGGCGCGCGGTCGATCATTCGGCGAACAGGCCCGGATCCTTGACCGACTCGGGCGGAACCGTGCCTTCGGGGCGCTCGATCTCGGCCTGCGCGCGCAGCGCGTCGATCTTGGCGCGCACCAGCTGCTGGCTCAGTTCGCCGGCGATGGTCTGGCGCATCTCCTCGAAGCTCGGCTTGGGCTTGACGCGGGTCTCGTTCAGTTTGATCACATGCCAGCCGAACTGGGTCTGGACCGGGGCCGACACCTCGCCGGGCTTCAGCGCGAAGGCGGCCTCCTCGAAGGGCGGGACCATCTGGCCGCGGCCGAACCAGCCCAGATTGCCGCCATTGCTGGCCGAGGGGCCCTTGGAGCGGGCCTTGGCCAGCTCGGCGAAATCGGCGCCCTTGCCCAGCTCGGCGGCGATCTCCTTCGCCTCTTCCTCGGTCTCGACCAGGATGTGGCTCGCGTTGACCTCGGTCTCCTCGGGCATCGCGGCGATGCGCTTGTCATATTCGGCGCGGATCGCCTCCTCGGTGACGTCGGCCTCGATCAGCTTCTGGATGAAGGCGCCGGCGATCGCGTCGCGGGTGGCGTTCTCGACCGACAGCCTGACCAGCGCGCTCTTGTCCAGCCCCTCGGCAGAACCGGCCTGTGCCAGCAGGATCTGGTTGATCGCCTGGTCGAGAAGCGCGGGCAGCAGGATCTCTCCGGGCAGCTGCTGATACTGCGGCGGCAGGTTGGTATAGACCAGATGCAGCAGCCCCAGCGTGATGTCGGTGCCGTTCACCGTGGCCAGCACGGTGTCGGCGGCGGCCG
>RFGB01000039.1 GCA_003697125.1 Alphaproteobacteria bacterium | reverse complement strand
GGTGCGGGCGGGGCTGGCGCGCTCGGGGAAGGACGCGCGCCGGCTGATCACCGAGGGAGGGGTGCGGCTCGACGACGCGCCGGTCTCCGATCCCGGCCTGACGCTGACCGCAGAGCAGCTGGCGCCCGGGGTCAAGCTGTCGGCGGGGCGCAAGCGTCACGCGCTGGTCCGCTGCGGCTGAGGCGGCTCAGCGGTCGAACTCGTCATCGCCCGAATGGACCGGCTCGGCCGCGCGGCCGGGCCGGGGGGGCGCCGGGGGAAGCTCGGGCGCCTCGGATCGCGTGGCGGGCGCCTGGGCCGGCGGATTCGTCAGCACCCCCCTGAGCACCCCGGGCGCGAGGATCGAGAGCGGGTTGACCCGCACCTCGGGGTTGGTGGCGCTGCCGGTCACCCGGTAGGAGAAGCCGAACACCCCCTCGCCGCGGCGGCCGGTCAGAATCCGCCCGATCAGCGGCACCTCGCCCAGCAGGCTGTTGAGCAGATAGGCCGGCGAGAACACGCCGGCGAGGTCGAGCCGGTCGGCGGTTTCGTCATAGGTCCCCGCGATGGTGATCCCCAGCGAAGGGCCGGTCGCCCGCCCGTCGGTCAGGCGGATCCGCCCGCCGCTGCGCCGGAAATCCGCCCGGACCCGGTCGAAGGTCAGGCCGCCGGTGGTCATCATCTCCAGCGGTCCGGTGATCGAGGCCACCGACAGGATGCGCCCCAGAACCGGCGCGTCGCGCACGGTGAACCGATCGATCACCGCCCGCCCGGTGATGTCGTCGCCATCGGGCGACAGGGCCAGATCCAGGGTCAGCGCCCCGCCCTCTCCGCCGCGGAAATAGCCCGTGTCGCGCAGGAAGCGCCCGGCATCGGCGGTCGTCAGCCGCGCCGTCAGCCCGCCCTCGGCCGCGCGGGCCAGGCTCAGCGTCACCTCGACCCCGCCATTCGCCGGCCCCCGGGCGGTCAGGAACGGGCCGTCGGCCGCCACCGCCTCCACCACCCCCTGCGCCGGCGTCAGCGCCAGCCGGGAGGTGACCGCCAGCCGGTCGAGCGCGAGGTCGAGTCGCGGGGGCGATGCGCGCGGCGCAACCTCCTCGGCCGGCCCCGCCGCGGGATCCGGCGCATCCTGGTCGCGCAGGATGGCGCCGAGCGCGGCCAGGTCCAGCACCCCGCCGCGCAGCCTGAGGCCGGCCTCGTCCCATTCCAGCGTGGAATCGAGCGCCTCGCCCAGCTTCAGCCGCGCCACCCGCGCCGAGACCAGCCGCCCGTCCGGGGCAAGGCGCGCGCTGCCCGCAAGCTCCAGCGGCCCGGCGCTAAGCGCGATCTCGTCAAGCCGGATCCCGCCCGGACGGCCCCCGCCCTCCAACCTGCCGGCCAACCGCAGCCGCCCGGCGGTTCCGGGCGGCTTGCGCCAGCCCAGCCCCGGCAGGCGCAGCGCCGCCGACCCGAGATCGGCCTCGATCGTGAAACCCGTGCCGTCGCCCGCCGGGGTGGCGGTCAGCACCGCCGGGGCGCTGCCCCCGATCACCGCGGCCAGATCCTCCGCGCCCAGCGCCGACATCAGCGCCGGCGTCAGGGGAAGCCGCGCCTCGAGCCGCCCGCCGGGCGCGCCGGGGGCGGGGCGGAAGACCTGCCGCCAGCGCAGATCGGCGGTGACCGGCCCCACCCGCATCGGGCCGCTCAGCTCCAGCGTCTCGGCGGTCGCGTCGAGGCGGAGCCGGTCGGCCGACAGCGGCAGCGGCGCATCCAGCCCGACCCTGACATCCGACAGCTCCGCCGACAGCTCCGCCGCCACCTGCGCAGGGGTCAGGTCGCGCAGCAGCGGAAATGCCAGCCGCGCGGCCACCTCGGCCCGGCCGGTGGCGATGTCCGGGGCCAGGCCGATCCGCCCGGGCAGGCCCAGGGGCGGCATGTCGATCAGCGCCATCATCGCGCCGATCCCGCCCTTGCCCCGCAGCGTCACCTGCGCCCGGGGCGGCGCGGCCGCCATGTCGGGGATCGCGAAGACCGACCCGGCCAGGTCGATCGGCTGTCCCTCAAGCGGGGTCACCCGGCCGCTGGCGAGCCGGATCTCGAACCGGGTCAGGTCGAGCCGCCCTTCGCCCGCGGCCTCCTCGATCGGCGGCAGATCGGCGAGAACCCGCGCCTCGGCATCGCGGAAGGCGAAGCCGAGGTCAAACTCCGGCGCCCCGGCGCCGAGGCGCAGCCGCCCGGTCACCCGCTCGACCTCGCCGCGCGGGATGCGCGCCGCGACCCATTCCCGGGCATGGGGGGCGGCGGTCACCGGCCACAGCGCCAGCACCTGCCCGATGTCGAGGTGGTCGCCATCGAAGGCGAGATCGGCCTGCCAGGCCTCGTTCGCCCGCGCGATCCGCCCCGACAGCCCATAGGCCGCCGCGCCCCTGGTCAGCCGCGCCTCGTCGATCGCGATGGCGAAGGGTTCGAGATCCAGCGACAGCCGCGCCGCGCCGCCATCGAAGGCGACCGGCGCGGCCAGCCGGCCGGGCAGCTCGACAGTCAGCGCCGCGACATCGAGCCGCGCATCGAGCCCCTCGACCAGATCGCCGCTGCGCCGGATCGTCGCCTCGCCGGTGGCGCGCAGCCGGCCGATGCCGGTCCGGGCCTCGGCCAGGCTCAGCCACAGCCGGTCGCGCCGCGCATCGATCGAGAAGACCAGCCGCGCCCGGCTGAGCGGGATCGGCGGCCCCTCGCCCGGCCGCAACTGGCCCGGCCCGGCCTCCAGATCGGCCAGCAGCGTCACCAGCGCCCCCTCGAGCCCCAGTTCCAGCGACACCGTGCCCGAGACCGGCGCCGCCAGCGGGCGCAGGAAGCCCAGCGCCGGCAGCTGGTCGGCGATGTCGTCGGGGCGCGCGCCATCCAGACGCGCCGACAGCGCCAGATGATCGGCCCCGAAGCTGTGGCGGACATCGATCGCCAGCCGCGTCGGCGGGCCGCCCGGTTCGGCCGCGACAAGGCGCAGCTCGCCTTCCAGCCGGTCGCGTTCGCGGCGCAGCACCGCCCGCCCGTCGCGCGCCAGCCAGACCCGGCCCGAGACGCGGTCGCGGTAGGTGATGTCGATCCCGTTCAGGCGGATCCGCTCCAGCCGCCGCAACAGCGGGATGCGCCCCGCCTCCAGCGCCGCGACGAAGGCGGCGAAGGCCACCCCCTCGCGCCGGGCGGGATCGGCGGCGACCGCCTCGCCGGGAAGCGACAGCCGCAGCGCGCCATCCTCATGCCGGGTCAGGCGGACATCCGCCCCCCAGATCGCCAGTTCGGTGGGATTGAGCCGCCCGCGCACCAGATCCGACAGGCGCAGCCGCGCCCCCATCTGCGGCGCGGCCAGAAGCAGCGCCCCGTCCGCATCATGCAGCGTCACGCCGGTCAGCCTCAGGCCCGATCCGTCACCCGTGCCGCGATCGGTGGCGAAGACCACCCCGCCCACCGACAGCCTGAGCGGTGCGACGCGCGGGGCGATCTCGCGTTCGACGATCGCGGCCAGGAAGGGAAGCTCCACCGGCCCCTGCGCCAGCCGCCAGGCCAGCGCCGCGGCGGCCAGCGTCGCGATGACCGCCAGCCCGACCAGCGCCGCCCCGGCGCCGCGCCACAGCCGGCGCACCGCCGATGCCAGCGCGCCGTTCCGGCGCGTCCTGCGCCGCGCAACGCGGCCCCGTGCCGCCTGTCTCAACCTCGCAGCCATCACCCGCCCGATCATGCGGGGCACGCCCCGCATCCCGCCCCGGCATCCTGCCCGTTGCCCGTCCGGCCGGGCACTCTATCTGTCGTTCGCGCAACTCTAGCCGCTCGCGCGGCGAATCAGAAGGACCAGGAGGCGATGACGACGATCGAACCAGGCGCGCTGGCGCCCGACTTCACCCTGCCGCGCGACGGCGGCGGGACGGTCAGCCTGTCGGGCCTGCGCGGCCGCAAGGTGGTGGTCTACTTCTATCCCAAGGACGACACCTCGGGCTGCACCAAGGAGGCGATCGGCTTTACGGAGCTGGCCGATGACTTCGCCGCCGCCGACACCGTGGTGATCGGCATCTCGCGCGACAGCGTCGAGAGCCATGACCGCTTCGCCGCCAAGCACGGGCTGAGGGTGATCCTCGCCTCGGACGCGGATGGCCGCGTGTGCGAGGAATGGGGCGTGTGGGTCGAGAAGTCGATGTATGGCCGCAAATACATGGGCATCGAACGCAGCACCTTCCTGATCGACCGCGACGGGCGCGTGGCGCAGCTGTGGCGCAAGGTGAAGGTTCCCGGCCATGCCGCGGCGGTGCTGGCCGCCGCGCGGGCGCTGGACTGATCCCGCGGCCGGCCGGATCCCCCGGACGCGTTCGCGGTTGCCAGGCGCGCGATTTTTCCCTAACGATGCAGCGGGGACACAGCGGATCACCCGAGCCGCTGCCTGGGGATCAACCGCGCGCCGCACCGGCGCGCCGGACGGGGGACGGGACATGACACATTCCGAGGAGCCGCACGGCCCGCCGGCTGCCTTGCGCGCGGGTCAGGGTCTTGCCGCGGCCATGGCCGCGCTGGGTCCGCGGGGGCGAATCATGCTGGCAGGGGGCACCGCCCTCGGCGCCGTGGCCCTCGTCTCGGCGGTGGGCGCGGCCCTGTTGGCGGGGGTGGAGCGTGACCGCGCCGCGCGCGACCTTGCGGTGATGCGCGCGGCCTATGAGGCGCGGATCGCCGCGCTGGCCGCCGAACGCGACGATGCGCGCGGGACGGTCTCGGCCCTGCACCGGCGGGTCGAGGAGGCCACGCGCCAGCTGGCGCTGACCCAGGCCGAGCTGGTCACCGCGCTGGAGGCCGAGCGCGCCCGGAGCCTGACGCTGGCCGCGGTGCGGCGCAACCTGGCCGAGGCGGTGCGCGCCCGCGACCTGGCCGAGCGCGAGCGCGAGGCGCTGGCGTTGCGGCTTGCGGCGCTGGAGGGTGACCTCAGCCGCCGCGCGGGATCGGAGAACGACCTCTCCCAGACGCTGGGCGCGGTATCGGCCGCGCTGGCCGACAGCATCCGGCGCCGCGAGGCGGCCGAGGCGCGGCTGAGCGAGCTGAATGCCGAGATCGCCGCGCTGGAGGAGCGCAACCGCATCGACGCCCAGCGGATGGAACGCGCCATCGGGCGGATCGAGGAGGCGGTGCTGTTCAGCCTGGGCCGGATGCAGACCGCGCTGGCGGCAACCGGCTTCGACGTGGAGGAGATGCTGGCCAGCCTGCGCGAGAGCCATTCCGGCCAGGGCGGTCCGCTGCTGGTGCTCGCCTCGGCCGCGGCCGAGGACGAGACCGACCCGCAGCTGGGCCGCCTGGCCGCGCTGATGGCGGATCTAGAGCGGGTGGAGCTGATGCGCGTCGCGTCGGCCAAGCTGCCGCTGGCCGTGCCGGTCAAGGGCAGCTTCCGCTTCACCTCGGGCTTCGGCACCCGGAAGGATCCCCGCACCGGCCGCCCGCGCCGGCATGAGGGGATCGACCTTGCCGGTGCCCGGGGAACCCCGATCCTGGCCACCGCGGAAGGCACGGTCGTCTATGCCGGACGCATGTCGGGCTATGGCAACGTCATCAAGATCCGCCACGCATTCGGCGTGGAAACGGTCTATGGTCACCTGAGCCGGATTCGCGTCAAGGTGGGTGACAAGGTCGTGCAGGGCGAGCATATCGGCGACATGGGAAGCACCGGCCGCAGCACCGGCACGCATCTGCACTACGAGGTCCGGCTGAACGGCAACCCGGTCAACCCGATGACCTATCTGAAGGCAGCGCGCGATGTTCTCTAAGAGCAAGATCACCGAACCGATCGAACCCCGCGACCCGGTGCAGACCCCGCCGGCCCCGCCCGGGCAGGGCCTGTCCGCCCCGGCCACCACCACCGCCCAGCCAAAGCCGAAGGCGGCCCCCTCGGTGCTGTCGTCCGACCTGACGGTGCGCGGCAATGTCATCACCGCCGGCGACATCCAGGTCGAGGGCACGGTCGAGGGCGACATCCGCGCCCATCTCCTGACCGTGGGCGAAAGCGCCACCATCAAGGGCGAGATCGTCGCCGATGACGTGGTGGTGAATGGCCGCGTGGTGGGCAAGCTGCGCGGCATCAAGGTGCGGCTCACCTCCACCGCCCGGGTCGAGGGCGACATCATCCACAAGACCATCGCCATCGAGAGCGGCGCGCATTTCGAGGGTTCGGTCAGCCGGGCCGAGGACCCGCTGAGCGCCACCCCCGGCAAGAAGCCCGCCGCGGCGGGCGACGGCAAGGCGTGATCGCCCCCGCCCCGCGCGGGGACCGCGCACGGATGGCAGCCGTGGCCGGATCCGGGCAGCGAAGCCGGGGGGCGGGATCGGGCCCGCGCCCCGCAGCCGCGGCGCGGCCGCGCCGCACTCAGCCGCGCGGCGGAATCGAATAGGTCACGTTGGCGTGGGCGACCGGGGGCTCCATGCCCTCGGAATACAGCATCACGTCACCCACCGACAGGCTGCGGCCCAGCTTCAGGATCCGCGCCTCGGCCCGCATATCGCCCGGCCCCGGCTTGCGCATGAAGTCGATCGCCAGCGAGGTGGTCACCGTCAGCGCCTTCGGCCCGATCATTGCCAGCGTGGCCAGATAGAAGGCGCAGTCGGCAAGCGCGAACATCGCCGGCCCCGACACCGTGCCCCCCGGGCGCAGGTCCGCCTCGCCCGCGCGCATCGTGACGGTGATGCCATAGGGCCGAACCTCGCGCACGCTGAACCGCGCGGCCATCTGCGGGAACTCCGCCCGCATGAATGCTTCCAGATCCCCCCGATCCATCACCGGCTGCATCGCTTCGATCCCTTCCAATTCCCGCCTGCCAGCCTATGCTGCGCCCGAGCGGCGATGACAAGGAGGACGGCATGGACGAGCTGGTTCTGCGCGAGGATGCGGGCCACGTCGCCACGCTGACGCTGAACGCCCCCGACCGGCTGAACGCCGTGTCGCGGGCGATGCTGGATGCGCTGCAGGCGCGGCTGGACGCGCTGGCCGCGGATGACGGCATCCGCGTGGTGATCCTGCGCGGCGCGGGTCGCGCCTTCTGCGCCGGCCATGACCTGCGCGAGATGTCGCAGGCGCGGCAGGCCGAGGATGGCGGCCGGCCCTTCTTCGAGGATCTCTTCGCCCGCTGCAGCCGGGTGATGCTGTCGATCACCCGCCTGCCCCAGCCGGTGATCGCCCAGGTGCACGGCATCGCCACCGCGGCCGGCTGCCAGCTTGTCGCGACCTGCGACATGGCGGTGGCGGCCGAGGGCACGCGCTTCGGCGTCAACGGCGTCAATATCGGCCTGTTCTGCTCGACCCCGATGGTGGCGCTGACCCGCAACGTGCCGGCCAAGCAGGCCTTCGAGATGCTGGTCACCGGCGAATTCGTCGATGCGGACCGGGCGCGCGAGATCGGGCTGGTCAACCGCGTCGTCGCCGCGGATGCGCTGGCCGCCGAGACCGCCGCGCTCGCCGGCCAGGTGGCCGGAAAGCTCTCGGCCGCGGTCCGCATCGGCAAGGAGGCGTTCTACATCCAGCGCGAGATGGATCTCGCCGATGCCTATGCCTATGCCGGCCAGGTGATCACCCGCAACATGCTGCGCGAGGACACGGCCGAGGGGGTGCGGGCCTTCGTCGAGAAGCGCGCCCCGCGATGGGACCCGTGATCCGCGCCGCGCTGCTGGCGGGCCTTCTGGCCGCGCCCGGCGCGGCGGCCGCGCAGACGGTGATCGACCTCCCCGGCCCGCCGCTCAGGGCGCGGGTCACCCTCGATCCCGCCCTGGCCGCCGATCCGGGCCTCCAGGGCTTCCTGCGCGCGGAAGCCGCCGAGACGGTCGCGATGTGGCAGGATCTCGCCCGCGACCGCGGCGGGCCGTGGTGGCTGGTCGTCACCGACCGGGCGACCCATCTCTCGGCGCGCTACGCCTCGGTGCTGCGCCGCACCGAGGCCGGCACCGGCAGCGCGCCCGGGATGGTCGCGCTGGAAGGCCTGACGGTCGAGCGCGGCACCGGCAGGCTCCTGCGCCTCGATGCCTTCCTCGCCGGTCCGGAAGGGGGCCGGGCACTGGCCGCCATCGCCGAGGCGCTGGCAACCCGGATCGCCGAGGAGGCCCATGGCGGCAAGCCGTCGGCGCAATGGCGCGCGCGGATCCGCGCCGCGACCCGGCCCGACCTCGCCGTGCTGGGAAACTTCACCCTCGAAAGCGCCGCCGATCCCGCCCGCGTTGACGCGATCGCCTTCCATTTCGGCTCGGGCGAGGTCGCCCCGGGGCCGGTCTCGATCCGCATCCCGGCGACCGTCTTCGCCCGGGGGCTCGCACCCGCCGTCCGGCCGGTCTTCGCCCTGCCCTGAGCGCGGGCCGCCGCCCCGGCCGCCCGCGGCGGCCG